>JAHDCQ010000006.1:2605-45118 GCA_020629845.1 Saprospiraceae bacterium
CTATGGCGGGCATGTGGGTTTTGTAGAATTTGGTAAAGGAGCGTATTGGGAAGAGAATAAGATGTTGGAATTTCTTTCGCAGTTTTAAACGCCATTTTTTACATAAAAAAGTCATTCACCGTATAAATAGCTCTTACTTTCGGACGTTATATTTACACCACAACCGATTGTTACGAGAAACAATCCATTCAAATTATAAACAGAAAAAGAGAAGATGAAAAAATTATTGTTTTTCGCACTAGCAGCAATGCTCGCAATGGCAGTAAGCGCATGTACCGATAATGACGATGGACACGTCCACACGCACGGCGACGGCGATTTTCAGTACCAAGTGCATATTGACCAACCTACGACCGATGATAAGCAAGTAGGCGATATGTTAGCCATTAAAGTACACTTTGAAAGTGAAGCAGAGAAAACGGTACATCATGTGAAAGTACGCATCTATAACAAAGCGACAGAAGAGGAAATCTATAGCCAACCTGATAACGCACACGTGCATCAGGAAAATGGTTTATATACCTTCGAAGATGAATTGATGCTCAATAGCGATAGCGGTGTAGCAGCAAACTCGGATTGGGTACTGGAAGCGAAAGTATGGGGACATGAAGCAGGCATAGAAGAAACAATGAAAACCGTAGAATTTTACGTAGATCCTAACTAATTGTGAGTTTACAGCAGGCACGCTTTGGCGTGTCTGTTATGCATTTAAATTTGCCTCAAAAATGCTGCGTTCCTCTCCAAAATCCAATATAGGGTACTGCTCGGAAAGCTGCCTTATTTTCTCTAATTGCTTTTTTAAAAAGGTCTGATGTGCTACTGACTTAGGCTGAAACGGGCGATGCGCCGCTGCCTGCTGCACTTGCTGAATTTGGCGATTAAGCTGCTGTGTTTCCCCCGAAAAAAGACTCGCCTGAAAATGTTCCCACACATAATCTATCGCCACCTCCGAAGGATGCACCATATCAGTCGCATAAAAGCGATAATCGCGGAGGTCATCCATCAATAGCTCATAAGCAGGAAAATAATGCACAAAATCGAAGGCTTCGCAAAGGGCATCTACTGCCAACAGAAGCGTGGCTTTGCTGCGTTGATTTTCGATAATGCCATCGCGAATATGTCGTACTGGACTGAGGGTGAGTACTACTTGAAGCGCGGGATTAGCTGTTTGTATTTCTTGTAAAAAAGGCGCGTATGCTTCCACTATTTCCGCGACACCTAAGCGTCGCTTTTGGAACTGCCGAGCAGGTAATTTATGGCAATTCGCTACGATTTGCTGACTTTCCAGATGCTTATATACATAAGCTGTTCCAAAAGTTAAAATCAAACAATCGCATTGCTTTAAAGCAGTACTAGCTTGTTGCGTTTCTTTTTTTATTTTGGCTAAAACAGCCGCTTTGTCCAAAGCCGAAAACTGACTATGATGCTGAAAACTATGCCAAAGTCCATTGTGCTGAAAGAGGTCATTTTCAGAAAACTGATATTGTTTCTGAAGCAATTGCAAACCTTTCAGCATAGACATTGGGTTGTACAAAATACCGAAAGGATTACGAACTATCGGGAATTTCAGACGCTCCAAACGCGCACCGATATGCTCGGCAAAGCAAGAGCCAAGCCCAAGCAATTGATTTTGATGACTAATTTTAAAAGGAAAATCCGATGCGGAAAGTGTCGTTCTGAATTGGTTCATAGATAAGTAAATCTGACATAAATGATAAGGTAGTGTGGCACTAATGTGAATCAAGCGTAAATCTATCTTAGTGCTTATACCGATTCTGATTGAAGAGTGGCATATAATTTTGATAACTCTTCTTGTAAAAATCTGGCTATATCATGTACATAAGTTCTGGAAAAGTTAAATTTGATACCTGCTCTTTGATACACTTCTCTTATGGATTTTGAATTACCTAATTTTAAAGCCTCAATGAATTGCTCAATCGTTTGCTCTCTGTTTTCTCGATAGTTTTTCCATATCGAGATCGCCCCCAATTGTGCCATACCATATTCAATATAGTAGAATGGCACCTCAAAAATATGTACTTGCCGAAACCAACTTAGTTTAAGTTCGTTTTCGACACCTTGATAATCCACCACACTCGGTGTAAATGCTTTATTAATATTTAGCCAAGTCTCATAGCGTTCTTCTTGCGTATGCTCAGGATGGGTATAAATCCAATGTTGAAATTTGTCAATAATGGCTATCCAGGGCAATAGTTTCAATATGTTTTCTAAAAGCCAAATTTTAGCCCGGCATAGCTCATTAGAATTATTGAAAAAAGCTCCCCAATGTTCCATCGCCAACAACTCCATAGTCATCGCTGCCAATTCGGCTGTTTCAGCAGGTACTAATTTGGAAGAAACGAGTTTATAATCTTTCATCAAAAAGGAGTGAATCGCATGCCCGCTTTCATGTAATACTCCTCTAACATCACTTATTGACTGTGTAACATTTCTAAATATGTAAGGAATTTTAGTTTCCATCAATGGCATTTGATAAGCGCCTCCATGTTTTCCTGCTCGTATTTCTAAATCCAAATGCCCCTTTTGCCGCATCATTCGTAAGCAGTCACCAAAAAACCCTTTGAGTTTCGAAAGGGTTTCGATACTCTTATCAATAAGGTCATCCGTATCACGGAAAGGCTGTAAGGGTGGCTCTCCAAGAATATCTACATTCAAATCCCAGGGGCGCAGGTGTTCCACTCCTAGTATGTTTTTCCGTCGCTCATACATTTGCGATACAATAGGCAGAATTTCTATTCGTATAGATTCATGAAAATCAAGGCAATCATCAATGCTATAATCGAAGCGTTGCAATTCTTTAAATCTAAACGTTCGATAATCATTCAATCCTGCATGAAGGGCCATTTGATGCCGACATTTCACCATATCATCAAATATATCATCCAAATCTGCCCTATCTTGCTCTATTGTTTCGTGCATTTTCCGATACACCTGTTCTCGGTGCGTTCGGTCATTACTTTCTAATTCTTTATTGGCTTGCTTGAGGGTATATTCTTGCCCCTCTATCTTTACAGTAAATTTGGCAAATATGTTTTTATAGGCTTTGATACCAAGATTTATCTTTGGTTCTAGCTCCGTATTTTTGTCATCATATAATTTTACTTTACTACAAATATTGCGGACATATATAGAATAGCGTTGATCGTATAAATTCGGTAAAGACGAAGAAGAGATGAGTTTCATGTTTAATTGATGCTCATAAATACTGACGTTCGGAGCGATTTCAGTAATGTAATATTTGTAGGCATCAGCGGCATTGGTGTCTTTAGTATCTTTGGTAAAATTAATGTACTTCCATCCAAAATGTTCCGTAACAGCAGCATCTACTTCACTTCTATCCAATATCCATCGTTCTAATTCTCTGACATTACTTATTCTTCGATGAGCAAGTTCTTTAAGGATGGATTCTAATTTTTCCCAGCTTGTAACTTTGAAACCCTTAGGCAAGTACTTTCGCACTTGTAAGTGAATACGTTCCTTACTAGTAAGCATGATAAAAGATTAATAATTTGTTAAATAGCGTAAATAAACTCTAGCATTGAAAAACTTCAGCAATTCTCATTATGAACACAAGCTGGATAGTCGCAAGGCGAATATTGTATGAAGCAGCATCAAATTAATAGCTAATAAGATGTTTTTATAAGTCTGATTCGCCTTGCGACTATCTTACCATAGGCATAGTGAGAATTGCTGGAAAAATTTTCAAATGCCGACCAAAAGTGATATTACAGTAAGTTACATAGATAGAAACAAGATATTAATTTAGTTTTCATGAAATGTTGAACACAAATAATTTATGTCTCAACGATAAATCTATCTAACTACCTACTGTGAATATTCAAAGTAAGAATTCCCAAAGTATTTTTTGTAATAAAGGAATGATGAACAGCTAAATTTGCATTCCTTAAAACCCGGAGCATGTGGTATTATGATACTATACAATATATATTCTTTCTTATAAAGTTTTTTACATATATATATTGTGTATTTGTGTAAAATAAAATGGTTCTCCGACAAATCCGCCTGCTCCGTGAACGGGCTGCTTGGTCGAAGAACCAATTTATTCAGTATTTTTCACACAACAAAGCTTGACATATCTAGATAACCGACAAGTTCACGATTCGTCTAAAAAGCCAAATATGCTTTTGTCTCAACTAAGTCTTAAACCTCCTGTGCAATCTGCTTCAACTGCAAATCAATAATCGGAATCCGCACCTCTACTCGCGTACCGAGCGCGTCGCCCGTCTCAGGATCTTCCAAGTCAATGATGCGTACAAAATCACGATCCGCATTATCCACATTTAGGATTTCGAGTCGCTTTTCCGTAATCGCCGTCCCCATAGATTTATGCTTCTTGTAGCTCTCGCTTTTCGATTGCAGTTCGCGTGCGCGCTTGCGTCCTACTCCATTATCCTGAATGATGCAAACCACCGTATCATCATCCTCTAGCTCAAAAAGAATTTTGATTAAACCATTTTCACGTGGACGCAAACCATGCTCAATCGAATTTTCGACATAGGGCTGAATAATCATCGTTGGCACACCGAAAATATCTTCCTCTATCTCATCATCCACACTTACTTGATAATCGAGACGGTCGCCAAAGCGTAATTTGGCATTTACTTCTAGATAGTCTTTCAGGAATTCTATTTCTTGCTCCAAAGAGATAATTTCTTGTTCCGAATATTCCAAACTCCGACGCATTAAGCGCGCAAATTTGGAAAGGTACTTCGCCGCCAAAGTCACTTCATTGGAAGTAATATAATGCTGAATCGAATTCAAGGCATTAAACATGAAGTGCGGATTCATTTGTGCGCGGAGGGCTTTCAACTGCAGCTTGGTAGCTTCCAATTTTAGCTTTTCCGCTTCGCGTTCCTTTTTTTCTGCTTCGTACTTTACCTCCAACTCCAATCGCTGCCGCTTATTCACTTGGTCGCTGTGGAGTTCATCCATGCGATCGTGTTCCATGAGGTATTCGTAAGCCGTCTTAAACTCACTTTGCTCTGCATAAAAGGTCGCAAAGTTCTTACACACTTCCGAAAGCTGCCGATAATCATCAATGATTTCCGCATAGGCATAAGACGTTTGAAAATGCTTAATCGCTTGTTGGCGTTGCCCTAAATCAGCATACAATTGTCCTTTCCAACATTCTAGTATGGAAAAACTATGGAAATCCTTCGGCGACTTTTCTTTGTACAGATGTTCTGCTTTTTCGTAAAGCAAAAGGGCTTTGCTAAAGTTACGTTTCTGGAAATTGCAATAGCCCAAATGCGAATAAGCCGTTGCACGTGCATGCTGACTGACATCGTCCTTTATTTTGATGGCTTTATCAAAATAGACTTCTGCATTTTCGATGTCATTCATAGACATGCAAGCGATACCCACATTCAGATAGTGCCACGATAGGCGCGAGTGCATGCCCATCGTTTCGCACATATTCACTACATTCAGATAGGACTTGATGCTTTGCTCGCGCTCATCATTATGTCCATAAATACGTCCAAGCCCACTATGAATGAGTGTGAGAAAATAATAATCTTTTATGTTGAGATCCGAACCTAAATCCGTGAGTTGCTTATCTGCCGTAAGTAGTAATTCTACGGCACGTGCATAATTCGAGTAGTGTAAATTCAAATAGGCTTCTCTACAGACGAGTCGTGCTTGCAAATACTCATCAGGGAAGAGTTGTAGGTGTTTTTCAGCCTTCTTTAAGAGTTGAGTGGCAGCATCCATTTTGCCTAAGTTCATGCACGTACCTGCATAATCAATATAGGCTTCGGCCTGCTGTTTTATCGCACCGCGTTCTTCTAGCAAATCCACCGCTTGCACGAAATGAATTTCCGCCAGAAAATAGTTATAGAGTTGATTCTCTACTATCGCCGTGTTGAGATGAAAGTTAAGTTTAAAATCAGGATAGTTATACTGCTCTAGAATGCCTTGCTGCTCTTTGAGCAACGCTTGGGCTTTCTGAATATCCGTGTAAATGTAATGACTGGCAAGTTGGTCTATTATTGCGAGACGTTGTCGGTTGTTGTTTTGTTGCACGAGACGAACTTCTAACTTTGCCACATTTTGATCGTAGGACGTGTAGGCTGTCACTATAGTAGAGATTTATATGAATACACTAGCACTAAGATTTATTAATACAGTAAAAAATCTAAAGCGTTAATTACTGGCACAAAAGTACCAGCTCCATTGATGTTCAATGAAATATCCAAGCGCATTCAGGTGTTCACTAAACCGATCGTGGCGCGCAGGTGCGTAGGTTTTAACTAAAAATTCGCAACAGGAAAGTCACTCTTAAATAACAGCTCTCTATAAGAATATTATTTATTGTGGTACTATTTCACCACATCCGTTACTTCCTGGCCAACGATCTGGATTTTGACGCTTGCCTCCTTTCTTTTTGTTCATTTCCTCTTTGGAAAGCTTGCTCAATTCACGTTCCAGAGAGGACAAATTCTTCTTGTCCTTCTTTCCCATAGTAACAAAGTTTAAATCGTGTTTTTGGAACTTGTGTAGTTAGCGCAGTAAATCTACGAAAGTTCCCTAAGCTTTTCAACTTATAAACGACCTAAGCTTCGTATATTTTATATCTGAATATGTTAAAAACAATACAGAATGTGTTTTAACTCGCTAGTAAACAAGCCATTCGGGACAAGGTCGAAGGTCTTGTTAAATATTTTCATTAGTCTTTAGCTTGTTAGTCTTTGGTCTTTAGTATTAGTATTTCCTAAAGCATTAAAGACAAAATAACTAAAAACTACATTTGTTACTTATATATAAATACGCAATGTATAACTCAAAGGTTGCCCTGAAAGTAGCTAAGTAGTATGTTACTTAGCGAAGGGTAGCTATTTGCAGAGGTACGGAGAATTGTCTTATAAAATTGGAGAAAAAGTAGTGTTTGTGGTGCGGGTAAGAGGTGGCGCTGCAACTGGATTTTAGCCTTTAGCTGTTGGCTTTTAGTTTAGCCAACAGCTAATAACTAAAATCTAGTAGTGCTTCATTTAGTAGTGCAGAGTAAGCTGAGAATAATTCTCCTTTAATTGTTTGTATTAGGCATCAGGTATTACATATTAAGTCATCAATTCATGTACCTAATACTTTGTACGTAATACCTAATACTAAATATTATAATCCTTCTTGCAACCGGCGCATTTGCTCCATAAACGCTGGGCGACGACGACGCGACACTTCTATCTTGATACCATCATCCATGATGAGGTAGCCCCCATCGCCCTTCACGAACTTTTTCATGTAGTTCAGATTGATGACGTGTCGCTTATGTACGCGATAGAAATTGAAAGGCGCGAGCAGTTCTTCGTAAGATTTTATCGTCTTAGAAGCCGTGATGCGGTTGCCATTCGTGAGGTGTATGTGCGTATAATTATCATCTGCCTCGAAGCGTACAATGTCTGCTATATTTACAAAATAGATACCATCCAAAGCCGAGATGCTCATCTTACGGAAGGCATTCGGATTGTTGTAGTAGGCACTAAAAATATCTAAACGATTGTTGATTTGCTGGCTGCGCTTTTCATGCACTCTATCCACCGACTCGCGCAACATATCTGGGTCAATTGGCTTCACAATGTAGCCAATGGAACTGTATTCGCAAGCTTTGATAGCATACTCCTCGAAAGCCGTCACGAAGACAATCTCGAAATTAATTTTACCTAGCTGTGCCAGTAAATCAAAAATTTGTCCGTCAGGTAAGTTAATATCCAAAAAAGCTACATCAGGCTTGTTTACGCTATTCGAGAGCAATTTAATTGCATCTTGAATGCTTCTCCCTTCACCGATAAGCTGTATTTCAGGACAGTATTTTGCCAATAAACTTTTCAGATTATTGAGTCCTTTTTCTTCATCCTCAATAATGATAGCTTTCAAAACTTTCTTTTTTGCAGCCACTTTTCGAGTAGGCGTTTTGGCTACTCTTCTACGTGGAGTGGCTGGGCGTGAAACAACTTGCATAACTACGTGAATTTAGCGATTGTGTACTCTGTTTTTTAAGAAAAACTAAGCAGACAAAATATACATAAAAGTAGGTATAGGAAATGACAGCTAAAACTGTATACCTTTGTATTTAATTTTTTTGATATACCAAAGAAACTGTTTTTCAGGCAAAAAGTGTGTTAATACCCCCTGAAATGTGTCGTAAACACCGCCTAAATTAGAAAACGGAAGGGAAATTCTAAGAAACGGGCCAGCTTAGGAACGCTAAATTAATAAATGTACATTCTTGAGTTGGTTATTTTGATTCCAGTTTTTGCTTTGAAAGTGGGAGTATATCTGGATATTTGACCAATTTCAAAGTGAAAAATGGGAGTAAAAGAGACAGTCAAGAATGTACATTTATTTGTTTAGCGTTCCTTAAGACCTAACTTCTAACTAAAATGCAAACTCCGTACCGACTACAAAGCCCCACTCCCCTAGCCTATTTCTAGTGATGGCAGCGCGTCCTACATGTACTTTGTAGCCAACTACATTCAGTCCAACACCATTGCCCCAAAGCAAGGTATTATTTAGCACATTCGTATCGTCGAAGAAAGGTTCATTCACATAACCTGCATCTGTGAAGAGTGTGAGATAAGCTTGAATAGGTAAAGCACGGTAGTTTTTGAGGGGCATCAATTTGCCAAGATTAAAGGTATAGTCCAAAAAGCGATAGCGAATATCTGCTTTCACATAGCCATAATCTAAGCCATCAATGAGGTAGAGTTGATAACCGCGCACTAAATTGGACTTGCTGCCTAATGCCCGATAGTTGTGATAGGGTTGCGGATCGCGGGCAAAGGCACGATGCCCTTTAATGCTTCCTACTACACTCAACTTCTCAGAGAGTTGCCAAAACTTGGTGAAGCTTGCGGTAAGGGTAAAAATATTGACATCATTAAAAATGCCTAGTCCTTCTTTTGCCACATCTAGCTTTAGTACATAGCCATTCAAGGCATAGAAGCGATTATCGCGACGATCGGCGGTGAAAGAATAATCTAATCGGATGGATTGCTGCTGCTCGCTATTATTTAGAAAATAAATAGGGTTAAGCTCTAATACGCTAGGGTCAATATTGAGGTCTTTATACTCCATCCTAAAGCGATGCTGATAAAATAAAGAGGGACGGTACACGAAGCCCACATTGGTACGAAAACGCTCAAAGATATTCTGCATCGTATCTCTATAGAACCTTCCCTTATCATCGAGCGTCTGATAGCGTACATCATTATTATTGCTATACAGAATACCTGTTTCTATACCGAGCGTCTGGGCTTTATTGAGATAGGGATATTTATAGCGGAGTTCTAATTTGCGTGTAAAACCACTTTGCAGGGTCACTTTTAGCTCGTCGCGTCGGCCTGTGAAATTTTGATGCACAAAAATCAGTCCTAGATTCACGCGCCGCAAAGCATGATTGTGTTGTTGCCACCATACATTAAAATTGCGATCTGCTAAGGAAAAACTTGGCACAGGAATGATATACCAGCCTTCTTTTACACTCAATTGTACTTTGGTGCGTCCATCTTTTTCATCTACTTCTATCAGGGTCAATACGGCATCTACAAATAAGCCTGTGTTGATGACATAGTTTTCGTTGCGCTCGAAGCGTTCGCTTAAATCTTGAAGCTGGAGGCTATCGCCAATTTTGAAATCTAATTCGCGGGTAATGACGCGGGCTTTGGTCTTTTTGTTGCCAATGACTATGATGTCGAGGACTTGCAGTTTTTCTTGCTGGCTATAGCTTTTTGAGCAAATACATACTATACTTATTCCCACTAGCAAGAGGCTGAACATGCTTTTTTTTAAGCAGTTCAGCCAATGTGTTTCAAAGTAGTCTGTGCGTATTCTTGTGGATGGCATAGCTTTGTTCTTTTTCCCTCTGTAAAAAGTTAGCTAATTGTAGAGTTGATAAGCACGACGGCTATCCGCCTAACTTTGCCCAAATCTGGAATCAAATAAATCTTACATCATCAATCATAAATCTGCTTGAAAAGCTAGGTAGATATATGATTGATGATTTATTTGATTCCAGATTTATGATTTATTCAAAAATCGTATCAGGCAACCTTAGGTGAATAAGCAAGAGTGTAAAAGTCGTCAGCCATCAAGCAAAGCGACCGTTCTCCGTCCACCGTTCTATATCCGCATTACTTTATCCGATAAGAGGCGTTCGCCTTTATTATCAGAAAGCTTCAAGATATAAACTCCTTTTGGCAAATCTCGCATATCCACAAAGAAGAAGTTATTTTCTGGCACTAAAGTCTGCTTTTTTAGCAATCTACCGACCATATCTATGACTTCTACATTCAAAGTAGCGGCATAATCGTACTGAATGCGAACGGCATTGTTGGTTGGGTTCGGGAAAATTTTCGTTTCCTTAAATAAATCTATACCCGAACAATCCTCATCTATATCATTATCCGCTATTTCGTCTGCATTCGGATAGGTAGCGGCAGCAAGGTCGTCGCAATCCGTCGCATCTACCACAAAGCCAATAGGTGGGAACGATTGGCAAGTATCCATTCGGACGCTAAGGTTTCCAAAGCCATCGCCATCACTATCTTGATAGTAGGAATAAATCGGCAAGCCATCATCGACGAAACCATTGCAATCATTATCTATACCATCACAAATTTCTGGAATACTTGGATTAATCGCCCCATCAAAATCATTACAATCCAACTGATTTACTACATAGCCAGCAGGCGGCACCGTGAGGCAAGTATCAAGTGTGACGGCTGCGTCGCCATAACCATCACCATCGCCATCAAAGAAATACGTAGTCACAGGCAAAGTATCGTCTATCAGACCGTTACAATCATTATCTATACCATCACAGATTTCTACAGCATCAGGATTTATTTCGGAAGAACCACTATCACAGTCCACATTATTGGTCACATAGTTGGGCGGTGGCACGGTCAAGCAGGTATCTATAGTCATACTTGGGTCTCCGTAGCCGTCACCGTCTAAGTCAAGATAATACGTAATTTGTGGCAAACCATCGTTTATTAAACCATTACAATCATTATCCAGGGCATCGCATACTTCTGGAATGCTTGGATTGACTAATGGATTATTATCATCGCAATCCTCAAAGCTGTAAAAGCCATCATTATCGGCATCATTGTAGAAATATTCCTCTGCAAAAAGGAAAGCATCTGTCCCTACCTCTATACCAATCAAGCGGCCAGGAATATCATCCACAGGCGGGTGAATACCGCCCCAAATACGCGACAAACTCGTTTGGTCGGAAGCATCACGATAAGTTGCCCATTGCAAAGTAAAGTCCGTACTTGGGCCTTCTTCAAAAACTAAGAATTCATTTTTCTTTACTTCAAATTCGCCCATACCGCCTGGAAAGAACGCATCGCCTGTGAGCATCGTCATCACTTCGGCTGCTGCCCGCGAGAAGGTGGAGTGTCCTGAAATATAACCTGCGAAAGGCGGTGTCACGAAAGTTGGGCGTTGGTAAGGCCACCAGTTTTCGCCCAAAATCCAGCCTACGCCTGCAAGGTCAGTTTCAGGTTCTTCGATATAGTCTGGTCCGCGCCATGCGTAGAATTTTATTTTTCCTACATGCTCTCCAAACTCGCCTGCCAATGGATCATCTTCAGTCACTAGTTCGATATAGCCTTCATGCAAAGGGATTCCCGCAGGATGATAATTTGGTAGAGCAGGATCACTACTCTGTCCTTGACCAACCATATAGCGCAAAGCAGAGATAGGACGCGCATAATCATACCAACCTTTGATTCCCCATGCAGAAATAGCCGCATCATGTACCGCACCACCTAATGTAAAGTACGACTTTACATCCCATTCCAAATCATCGAGAATTTCGCCTTTGCCTCTAAAGCGTTTCTCCAGCAACGGATGATCGCTCACATAATTTAGAATGGTATACCAGTGCCCTGGAGGGGTTTCTGAGTCAGGCCCATCTGCCCAAAACTCTGCTAATGCCCGCGCATAATCCGCACGCGGTATGATTTGTGGTTCATAAGGCTCGCCAGTATGCGGGTTAATGGCATGTCCTCGGCTAGGGTCGCCGCCTTCTTCTTCATCATAGAAATCGCGGAGTCCTTCTATAGTAGTTGGATAAGATTCGATATTGCCAATAGAAGCAGGCGAAATATCCCAAAGTACTCCATCCGCAGGGTCGAGCTGCGAACTCCATTTCGTTACTAAGGAAAACCCCCATTTATACTCTTCTGACAAGCCCATACCATCTGACTGAATATAGCAAGGGTCGCCGGGGTCGTGATAGACTTGATATTGTCGTCCAAAGCGCGAATAAGTTACCATATCATCTTGCTGTAAGGCAAAAGGCACGACATTGCCCCATTCTGGACTCTGGAACTGCGGAGCTGCGCCAGGTATTTCGTTTCCACTTTGGTCAATAAATACGGTAAAGGTAAGCGGCTGCCAACGATTCGGGTCAGAAACGACTCCATTTCCAGGAGAACTTGGCAAGAATGCTCTATTGATGGGAAAATAGTACAAATTTGCATAGTCGAATTGCTGATTGGAGCCGTCCTGAAAACCAAAACGTTCGATTTGTTGCGCTATGTAATTGCCTAAAGCCGCCGCAGAGCCTGTGGAATAATCAAAACTCCTGAAATTCGGATCATATCCATGTGTCATCATCAAACTGTCAATGTAGTTTTGAGTTTCTACAAAGCCTGGCGAGCGTAAGAAACGGCTTCTCAGCAAGCGATACATCGCATAACTCATGGCTTCTTCGCGGGCAGCTTGCACATCGTCGGGCATATCAAAACCATCAAAAGGGCAAGTGTAATTTCGTACCGTTTTTCCTAAAAAGAAAGCTTCCGCTTCCTCATCAAATACAGACCAAATATCATACATCGCCACGGAGGTATGAAATAGGTTTCGAGCATGCACCGTAGGTCGTGCAAAATCATTTCGAATGGCAAACAATAAAGCTTCATTCCATTCCCGCGCTACAGAGTGTTCTTGGGCAGTAGTATTTATGCTTACGGAAGTGCATAAAATAAAAAAGATAAAAATGTAATTCTTCTTCATGTAGTGTCGGTTGATAGACAAATTTGCTGCAAATTTAGAAAAAGGTCACTACTCCAAGCCGTTTTTTCTGTCAAAACATAGGAATGGTGACTTTGAATGGTATAGTGGTAGGCTAGTATAACGGTATAACCGAAAGCTCTATTTTGATAACGATTCCTGCGAATTGTTTTAAAGTGTTTTAAGGAACTTCTAATTTCTGTTAAAACGTGTACCTTTTAGTACTAGTAAACACTCCTAAATGTTAGTAATAAGTACCTGACCATAAAAAAGCTTCACTTTATGAAGGAACTCTTTTTTGCACTATATTTCCTAAAAAACAGTTCCATAACACGACTATGTAACGATTTTTTAAGAAAATCTAGCACTAAAAATAGTCTTGTTCAAAAGTGAAGCTTTTTTATGGTCAGGTACTTAGCAAACCACCGCTACTTAAATATTCAAATTATGCGTGTTTTCTTGTGTATATGTGCTTTATTTTATGCTTCATTGGCAATGGCAAAACCTACTGCTACTACCATCTATGCGGAGCAATGGCATCAAGTAGAGCAGTTAGATTTACTAGCGGCAAATAACTTAAACACTTCTACAACCGCACCTAAGATAGCACAGACGAACGCCATTCAGCCAAGCACAGCCATAGCAACAGCAACTCCTACTCCCGATTCAGAAAATGCCCCTTACATAGCCATGAGTTTAGTAGGTATACTTTTTAGTTTGTTGTATTTCCAAAAGTCTATACTTTTGTAGCGTAATTTAGGTTATTTAGTTAGTTGGTTATTTACTGAACCAAATTACTAAGTATCCAAAAATCTAAGCAACTATGAAATCAATAGGCATCGTACTTTCTGGTGGTGGAGTGCGAGGAATGGCACATGTCGGGCTGCTAGAAGTCTTAGAAGAACATGACATACAAGTTGATATAATTTCAGGTGCAAGCGCAGGTGCCTTAGTGAGTGCACTCTACGCTAATGGACTGCGTGGTCTAGACATTATTGAAGCTTTTGAATCCGTTCCGCTTTTTAGTATCTACAACTATACTTGGATAAAGCCTGGACTAATAGATACGCTACGCCTCCGAACCTTCGTACAGCGTTTTTTGCCCGAAAATAGCTTTGAGACGTTGCAAATCCCTACCTATATCGTTACAGCAAACCTTCAATCGGGCGAGGAAGCCGTTCATCACTCTGGGGAACTATATCGCCCCTTGCTTGCTTCTATTTCTTTACCCCCTTATTTCAGTCCCGTTCGTATTGGCGACGCGCTACATGCCGACGGTGGCATTGTGAATAACTTTCCGCTAGAAGCGATTAAGCATAAATGTGACTTCACGATAGGTAGTCATGTTTGCCCATTAGTTGCTACAGATAAGGCTTATCTCAATTCTTCATTTAATGTGTGGTGGCGCGCCTATGATTTAACCTTTTATGCCAATACCAAAAAGGTGATACATCAGGCCGATTTTCTATTTGAACCTGCCGAATTGGGCAAGCTAGGTACAATGGATACAAAATCTATTCGGATGGCTTATGCTATTGGACGCAAGCATGCAGAAGCAAATATTGAGGGCTTACTGAAGCACTTAGCAAAGGTGGATTTTGTGCAATCCCCTTAAAAACACGGCATTAAATTTTAAAATTAGGAATCAAAGGTTAACTTTGCCGCGCTAAATTAGAACGCTCATAGTACTTTTTAGCGTGTTCAAGCAATCAAGGTAGTATTCTTTGATTGTTAAACGTATTATTCAAACAAAGTCAGTTACTATGTCAGAAGTATCAGCAAAAGTGACTAAAATCATCGTAGATAAGCTAGGTGTTGGCGAAAATGAGGTAAATGCAGAAGCAAAATTTACCGATGATTTGGGAGCAGATTCCCTAGACACTGTGGAGCTTATTATGGAATTTGAAAAAGAATTTGATATTTCAATTCCTGACGAAGATGCAGAAAAAATTGCAACAGTTGGAGATGCCATTTCCTATGTAGAAAAGGCAGCCGCTTAGTGTTGACATAAAAAATTCTATTTTAAAACGACCATGAGTAGTGCTATTCATGGTCGTTCTTTTTGGCACTACGGTAAAAAGTGTGGGTATGTGATTCAGCCCACCGTTTCAACGGTGAGAGACAGTTTAGACCTTGTTAATAAGCCTCCCCACCGATAAATCGGTGGGCTGAAAACACCTCAAAAAGTTGCCCCACACTTTTTACTGTAGTGCCTTCTTTTTCAAGAAACGCCGAATCATTCAAAATACTTTTAGCAACAAAAATCATCTCCAACAGGAATAATATTGAAAAAAGGCAGATAAATCCTTTTTCGATTACTATTTTTGCGCCTTGTTTGATTTACAAAATCAAATATCATTTTATCATATATGAAGAGAGTTGTCGTAACAGGACTCGGCGCACTAACGCCAATTGGAAATACAGCCCCTGCTTTCTTGGAATCGCTCCAAAATGGCAAAAGCGGTGCTGCACCTGTAACCTACTTCGATGTGACGAACTTTAAGACTAAGTTCGCTTGTGAAGTGAAGGGTTTTGAGCCTACCGAATTCATGCACAAGCGCGAAGTCCGTCGCCTCGATCCTTTTCAGGTATATGCCGTAGTTATAGCTGATGAAGCAATAGCAGACGCGGGGCTCGACTCTGAAAAACTGGATTTAGATCGCGCAGGCGTAATTTGGGGTTCGGGCATTGGAGGCATGAATACCGTAGAGTCTGAAGTAGAAGGCTTTGCAGCAGGTAGCGGTATTCCGCGCTATAGTCCCTTTATGATTCCTAAAATGATTTCTGACCTCGCAGCAGGACTCATCTCTATAAAATATGGGTATCGTGGCCCGAATTATGCTACCGTTTCGGCTTGTGCTTCGGCTTCCCACGCCATTGGTAATGCTTTCGATTACATTCGTTTAGGTCGTGCCGATGTCATGATTACAGGCGGTTCCGAAGCTTGTGTGTGCAAAGTAGGTATTGGCGGATTTAATGCGATGAAAGCCCTTTCTACCCGCAACGATAGCCCAGAAACAGCTTCTCGCCCGTTCGATGCAGAGCGCGATGGTTTTGTATTAGGCGAAGGTGGTGGCGCAATTGTATTGGAGGAGCTAGAGCATGCTAAAGCCAGAGGTGCGAAAATATACGCAGAAGTTGTGGGTGCAGGTGCTACTGCCGATGCACATCATATCACCGCTCCACATCCAGAAGGCTTAGGTGCAATGCAGGTAATGAAAACTGCCTTGCAAGATGCCCAACTTAATGTAGAAGACGTAGATTATATCAATGTGCATGGCACTTCTACCCCACTCGGTGATATAGCAGAAATCAAGGCGATACAGCGTGTTTTTGGCGATCATGCGTACAACTTAAATATAAGTTCTACCAAGTCCATGACAGGGCATTTACTTGGCGCAGCAGGTGCGGTAGAGGCAATTGCTTGTATTCTCGCAATAAATGATAACTTTGTGCCGCCAACCATTAACCACTTCACAGATGATGAAAATATAGATTCTAAACTGAATCTTACTTTTAATATAGCTCAAGACCGCAAAGTAAATGTGGCATTGAGCAACACTTTTGGATTCGGAGGACATAATGCCTCCTTAGTTGTGAAGCGATTAGAAAGCTAATTGATTTACGCGCATACGAAGGCGTTTTATAAACTATTTTCAAGCAAAAATCTACTCCTTCCAATGGAAATATCGAAGGTTACTTCATCGAATCTTCGACATTTCGGAAGACTAATTTCTTGAGTAGCCTAAAACGCTTTAGCAAACAGTAGACAGAACGAACTATTTACACTTAAAAGCATCGAACGTTCAAGAAGCGTTCGACGTTTCTATGATAATCATTTGGGTAATAAACTCCCCTTTATTACTTAAGTACTGTTTAGCATTACGTAGTAAAACAACTCAGCCTCTATCAGCACAAGCAACTGATTTACAAGTTCGTACACACTCGATTATTAACATATACATCGTTAATATAGTCGCCGCGTGTGCGTTAATTTTTACTGCGTGAAGTTTTTATTTAAATTCTACAACTACTTTATCTCGCCTGATAAGCAATTGGTGCGTAAGCTTATCCCTATTATTGGTTTCTGTCCATCGAAGGTTAAGACATTTAAACTAGCCTTTGCTCATAAATCGAATTCGTCGGATAAATCGGAAGGTATTCAAAACAATGAACGCTTGGAGTATCTTGGCGATGCCGTGCTAGGTACCATTGTAGCGGAGTATCTTTTCAAAAAATATCCGAAAGCCGATGAGGGTTTCCTGACTAAAATGCGCTCTAAGATTGTGAAACGTACTTCGCTCAATCAGATAGGTGAAAAGATGGAACTCGATATTATTCTGTCGGAGT
Organism: Saprospiraceae bacterium; assembly: GCA_020629845.1. GTDB lineage: Bacteria > Bacteroidota > Bacteroidia > Chitinophagales > Saprospiraceae > JAAUTG01. The sequence goes on from JAHDCQ010000006.1 coordinate 20,018, forward strand.
ATAACCATACGCGTATTAGCCGTTCGATGCTAGGAAATGCCGTAGAAGCATTGGTGGGTGCGGTCTATTTAGAGTTAGGTTATAATGGTACGAAACGCTATGTAATTCGAAAAGTCTTACGCAAATATGTAGACATTCACAGGCTAGAGCATGTAGATGATAACTACAAGAGCCAGCTTTTGGAATGGTGTCAGAAGAACGGGCAGAATGTTAATTATAAACTCTTAGCTCGCTATAAGTTCGAGAAGCGCGACCGCTTTAAAGTAGCCGTAATCATTGATAGCAAAAAAATTGCTACTGCTGACGACTACAATAAGAAAAGTGCCGAACAAACGGCATCAGAGAAAGCACTTCGGGAACTTGGAGTGCTTACGCCTGCTTAATGATTAGGAGGCTTTTTCGAGGGTAAAACCAAAAGTAGAGCCCAAGCCTTCGGTACTACGTACATTAATGGTCTGTTGGTGTCCTTCTAAAATATGCTTCACAATAGATAGCCCTAAACCAGAACCACCTGCTGTTCTGGATCGGTGTTTATCTACGCGATAGAAGCGGTCGAACACATGATTGAGGTGGCGTTCAGGAATACCAATGCCATTATCTGCTACCTCTATTAGTATATTTGGTCCCATTTCATAGAAGCCTACTTTGGTACGCCCACCTTCTTTGCCATACTTTATGGAATTATGCACTAAATTTATTAATACTTGTCGAATTTTTTCTTCATCGGCTTGTACTTGGAAAGCCTTATCCGCGCCATCTTTGATACTCAACTCAATATGCTTTCGAGTGGCTTTCATTTCCATTTCATCAAATACCTGTTGGGTGAGTTTTTGTATATCGAAACGCTGAATGTACAGCAATTCTCCTGACTCTAATTTTGCAATAGACTCCAAATCTTCAACTATAGTTTGAAGACGCTCTACATTTTTAGAAGCCTTATTGAGGAATGGAATAAAAACCCGATCATCCTCATAGCCTCCCTCCAGTACTGAATCCAAATAACCCTGAATATTGAAAATTGGTGTTTTCAGCTCATGCGAAATATCCCCCACAAAACGACGACGGTACTCCGCCCACTCTTTGTAGCGCGCTACTTCTTGTTCCTTTTCCTCTGCCCATTCCTCCACTTGCTTTTCCACTTCTGCGATAATATTCATATCCACATCTACTACATCCTTCTTTTCTTGAGGCGAGAGCTTTTTTTGGTGAATGGTCTTATAAATAAGTTTTACTTTTCGGTAGATATATTTTTTGAGCAGCACTAAAAAAATAGTGTAGGCAGCCGTGAAAAAGATAAGGAGAAAAAAGCCCAGCCAATAGTACTTATAGTGCCAATCAGGAAGGAAAAGAATAACACTCAATAGCAACACCCCTCCTGCTATGCTTGTACTCCAAAGAGAAGCATAAAAGGCAATTTGCCGAGGCGTGGGGTTTTTGATGGTCAATATTCTATTAAAACTCAAATTTATAGCCAATTCCTTTTATGGTTTTAATGTATTCGTCACCAATTTTTTCGCGCAATTTTCGGATATGCACATCAATCGTACGATTGCCTACAATAACATCCGTACCCCACACTTTATTGAAAATTTCTTCTCTCGAAAATACTTTACCTGGCTTGGATACCAAGAGATGGAGCAATTCAAACTCTTTCTTCGCCAATTCTATTTCTCTACCATCCTTCTGCACAGATACGCGCTCTTTATTCACTACCAAATTGCCTGCTTCTATTACTTCTGTAGCCGCCTCACTAGCCCGTTCTAAACGTCGCAACAAGGCCTTAATACGGCTAAGAAACACACGCGGACGAATTGGTTTGGTAATATAGTCATCGCCACCTACATCTAAGGCTGCAATCTGCGAATAATCTTCGTTGCGAGCCGTAAGGAAGGTAATAATCGTATGCTTAAATACCTCCTTTGCTCGAAGGGTTCGGCATACTTCTACTCCGTCCATTTTGGGCATCATAATATCCAAAATAATTAATTGTGGAAGATGCCTTTCGGCTAAGCCAACTCCTTCTTCCCCATCAGTAGCCGTATAGACCTCATAATCTTCTTTCTCAAGATTGTAGCGCAAGATTTCTAAAATATCTGGCTCATCGTCAACAATGAGAATCTTTATTTTACTCATCTAGTAAATTTGATTTGCAGCAAATATAAAGGCTAAATAGTCAATGAGTGCATGGAAAAATGGTGAATGAGTGAATAATTCTAAATTTCATTCATTCACTCATTCACCATTCACTCATTGAGTTACTATAAAGGATTCAAACACCCTCTATATAAACTAATTGTTAAGCCTGTATAAAGTTTTCGTCGAATAATATTTAGCGGGTGTCTGATTTTTGCATTTTGTGGGTTTACTTGTTCATTTAGTTAGTGTACTTTTGTGCAAAAAAAATAGTTTAAAAATTAAAAACGATGATTCGATCACTTATTAGATTAGTACTTTTAGTAGTAATCGGTGTAGTAGCTTACAATTTCTTTTTTGGCACAACAACTGAAAAAGACGGTGCAAAACAAGTAGTAAAAGAGTTTAAGGATGTAGGGGTAGCGGTGAAAGATTTGCTAAAATCAGAAAAAACAAAGTTTGAAGGTGGCAAATACGATGAGGTATTGGATAATATTGGGGGCGTATTCAGCAACCTAAAAAGCAAAGCGAAAGATATTGATGAAAAATATATAGACCGCATTGCTGATTTAGATAAGAAGCGGGAAGAGCTAGAGGAACGACTTCAGTCAGCAGAAGTGGACGCGTCCAATGCAGGCAGTAGCGTACAGGTAAATAATAATGCAGAGCAGAAAAAACTCAAACTCGATTTGAGACGCTTGATGGATGATACCCAAACCCTCATCAACGAAATGGAACAAGACGGGCAGGGGAATTAAATGCTGATTGTCATATTGCTATACTGTTTTATCGCTTTATTGCTAAGGAATAAGGAACAATAAAGCAGTATGGCAATACGACCATACCAACTTTTTTGTCCAAAAAAACGCTTAGTCTAAACCCAGCTTTCCTATTGCTGTTTCCCTCCCATGAGAATTGGTATTATTGGAGCAGGCATTGCAGGTATTGCCTCGGCAATACGCATGGCTAGTAAGGGACATCAGGTGCAAGTGTTTGAAGCAAATGCTTATCCAGGGGGCAAGCTTTCGGAAGTTAGACTAGCTAACTATCGCTTCGATGCAGGACCGTCGCTTTTCACGATGCCGATGTATGTGGAAGAGCTTTTCCAGATTGCAGGTGTATCTATAAAAGGACGATTCGAGTATGAACGCTTGCCTATAGTCTGCAATTATTTTTGGGAAGATAGTACCCGTTTACATGCTTTTGCGGATAAAAACGATTTTGCAAAAGAGGTAGCAACTAAACTAGGCGTAGCCCCCGAAAAAGTACGCCAAAGCCTCGCCGATAGCCAACGAAAATATGAGGTAACAGGCAAAATTTTCTTAGAAAAATCGCTGCATAAAATCAGCACTTGGACAAACCTCAAGGTGCTGAACGCTATGCTCAAAATTCCAAGCCTCGATCTTTTTACCAGTATGAATACGGTAAATGAACGCCACTTAGCGCACCCCAAACTCGTGCAGCTCTTCAATCGTTATGCCACTTACAATGGCTCGAATCCCTATAAAGCACCAGGACTTTTGAGTATCATTCCGCATTTTGAATATGAGATTGGCGCGTTTTTTCCGAAAGGCGGCATGCACAGCATCACACAGAGTTTATACGAACTAGCTAAGGAGAAAGGGGTCGTATTTCATTTTAATACCAAAATAAAAGCCATCAAAACACAGAACGGCAAAGCAGAAGCCTTACAAACCGAAACAGATGACATCGCCTTCGACCGCATCATCTGCAATATGGATGTTTTTCACGCCTACAAGCAGTTGTTGCCAAATGAAAAGCATCCTACACGTATTCTAAAACAACCGAAATCTACCTCTGCGCTAATTTTTTATTGGGGTATTCAGCGACAGTTTCCTGAATTGGATGTGCATAATATCTTTTTTAGCGATGATTATAAGGCTGAATTTGAACAGCTAGAAGCAGGCCGTATATTCGATGACCCGACGGTGTATATCAATATCACGAGTAAACTAAACCCTAGCGACGCGCCCGTAGCTTGCGAAAATTGGTTTACGATGATAAATGTGCCGTACAATGCAGGCCAAGATTGGGATACCCTCATCGCACAAACCCGTGAGCATATACTTGCTAAACTAAGCCGTATTTTACAAACCGATATTTCTAAACTTATTGCTTGCGAAGCCATTCTCGATCCGCGTACTATCGAAAGCCGTACGCAATCGCATTTAGGTTCGCTTTACGGCACAAGTTCCAACAACCGCATGGCTGCTTTTATGCGGCATCCCAACTTTTCGAGTCGTATTCAGCACCTCTACTTTTGTGGTGGGAGTGTGCATCCTGGAGGCGGTATTCCGCTTTGTTTGCTTTCGGCAAAGATTGTGAGTGAGGTGATGGATTAAATGGAGATATTATGTAAAAATGCAATGTACCTAATACATAATACTTTGTACCTAATACCTAAATAGTTACAAAATATCGCCTAAAAAGATGTTTCTTTGTAGCCACAAATAGAAAATATGCTATTATCAATGACTGGCTATGGAAGAGCCACTCACCATTATAACGACAAAACAATTAAGGTAGAATTGCGGGCATTGAATGGAAAGTTTAGTGATTTGCGTTTCAAAATCCCACAGAACTATCGAGAGAAAGAGCCGCTGATTCGACGCTTAGTGATGGACAGAGTGCATCGTGGAAAGGTAGATTTGCTACTGGAAATCTCTTCGGAACAGGGCGCAGAGGGTTTTGGTTTGAATAAGGGTTTATTTAAAGCCTATTATCACGAACTGAATACCTTAGCCGATGAATTATCTATCCCTAAAACAGATATGCTCTCTGCCATTTTACGTATCCCGAACGTAGTAGGTGCAGCCGAAGGTACTATAGAAGAGGAAGAATGGGCGGCGGTGCAACAAGCAATTAATACGGCTTTGGATACCTTCGTAGACTTCCGCAAAACAGAAGGCGACGCACTAGCGGCAGATTTGCGCTTACGCATCGAAACAATACAAGCCACCCTAGAGCAAGTAAATCCGTTTGATAAAGACCGTCAGGAACGTCTGCGCCAACGCCTGCGCCAACGCTTCGAGGAATACAAAAGCAACGAAACTGTAGATGAAAATCGCTTCGAGCAAGAATTGATTTACTATTTTGAAAAACTCGACCTCAATGAAGAAAAAGTACGCTTGGCACAGCATTGTAAGCACTTTCTAGAGGTACTAAGTAAATCGAAAGAAATTAAAGGGAAGAAACTAAATTTTATCAGTCAAGAAATTGGGCGCGAAATCAATACGATGGGTGCAAAGGCTCACTCTGCGGATATTCAACGCCTTGTAGTGGCTATGAAAGATGAATTAGAGAAAATAAAAGAGCAATCAGCGAATATTGTATAACTGATAATTGAATATTCGAGGATTTGTGCATTTGATAATTCGATTAGGTCTTCAAATTATCAAATGCACAAATCAACAAAACAATCATCTATCCGCCACTTGGAATAGCTCCAATTGAATATTTTTCAAATAGGCTCTTAGCAATTTTTCCTTTTTCAAAAATTCCTCTGAAGTAGGGTCGAGCAGGCTCATGCGTTGCTGCAAATCCACCGCTTTCTTGTGGTAATTGTAGTCATTATACAGCCGCATTGCCGTATCTAGTACATCTACCACTTGTTCTTCGCGCTGCTGCCCATAGAATTTTTCTAGTAAGGCCGCCGATGCCAAACGCGGTGCAAAGTCCTCCAATTCAGGGCGGGTGCGTCCGTCAATACTGACTATAATATAAGGCGCATTGCCTTCGTAGCGACGGCCCGTAGCTTTATCCACTAAGGCTGGGCGTTTATTCCCATTTCCATCCGTCACCAAGCCCGGAGAATAACCTAATAGTTTCTGCGTATCGCGCTCATTACATATCACCAATTGCTTCGCCCGTGAGATAGGTACATCAGGCGTATCAAATCGGAATGGAATAGTGCCTTTTAGGAAAGGAGCAGATTCTAGCAAAGCACTCCCTAAGTCCGCCGCCATTCGTACGATCATGGAGCCAGCCATTAAATACATGCCTTGCGGAGCAAATACAGGTAAGCTACTTGCTGTAGAAAAAAGCCGCGCGACCATATTAAAAGTCTCTTCCTTGAAGCTATCCGAAATCAACTCGAACGAGCAAAAGGTAGAGCTAATATCCACAGCAGGCGTATAGTATGCAATGGGTGAACCTTGCGTGAATGCACCTGGCTGCAAATATTGGTTATCCCCTATTTTTTCCTCCATCTGGTTGATGGCACGTGGAGCTTCGCCATGCGTTTGTACGCCTTTCACACCTGACACCACCAACAAATCCTTACGTCCACCAAAGAAGGTCTGCGGTGCATCGCCTGTATAGACACACAGAATTTCTACACTTAGTGGCTCGCCGATGCCTATCGGGGTAAAGGAAGGCAAGCCCAAACTGCGATTATCAAAAAGCTGAGGCAAATGCACCGTTCCACTACGAAATTCTATCTTTGCATTATCATTAAATGCCGCGACTTTCATAAAATCATTGAAATCGCCTAAGTGTGCCTTTTCTGCCACTTCCGCTTCTGTCACTAGTGTGTTTCCGAAATTATAAAGTAATGCCATTGTAGGATATTAATTTAATTTCTAAAGTAACTATTTAGAAGAGAGAGCAGAGATGAGAGAGCAAGTACAAGTTCAAACGCAAGTTCAATTTTATAAAGTTGTACTTGCTCTTAAATTTTTGGTCTCTGTAAATTTCTAGCTGTTAAATAAATGCACCAAGCTGGATTGATAAGCGCGGAGCGATTGTTAAGCCCAAATCAAACAAATCGGCTTAACAATCGCTCCTCCGTCGCGCTTATCAATCCCGAATCAGCGGCTTTTTTACAGAGGGAATTTTTGCCAACTTTGTGCGAGATTTGAGAACTAAGTCTCTTGTCTCTCATCTCTGCTCTCTCTTCTAAATAGCTACTTCTAAACAAATAAACAATTATGTACAAACCTATCACATGTAGTCTATACTTATGCTTAGGTATAGTATTTTCTACTAATGCTCAGACCTTCGGTGAAATTACTAAAATTATTGCTTCTGAACGCGCTGTAGGCGATCAATTTGGTATTAGTGTAGATATAGAGGGCGACTATGCTATTGCAGGAGCGTATCTTCATAACCAACCAAAAACATTTGGTAGTGATGAATCGAATGCAGGAGCGGCTTATATCTTTAAGCGCACACAAGGCGGCAACGATAATTGGGGAGAAGTAGCAGCCTTAAAAGCCGCCGATTTTGCGGAAAATGACTTTTTTGGTATCAGCGTAGCCATTAGTGGCGATTATGCAGTAGTAGGCGCGTATCAGGAAGATGAAAACGCGAGTGGGGGTAGTACATTAAATAATGCTGGAGCAGTCTATATTTTTAAGCGCAATCAGGGAGGGACAGATAATTGGGGACAAATCAAAAAAATAGTAGCCAGCGACCGCGCTGCCAATGATCGCTTCGGAATCAGTGTCGCGCTCGATGGCAATTATTTGATAGTGGGCGCGGATGCGGAAGATGAAAATGCAAGTGGAGGTAGTACGCTCGCAGGGGCGGGTTCGGCTTATGTATTCAAACGCACACAAGGTGGTACAGACAATTGGGGACAAGTACGAAAAATAGTACCGAACGACCGTGCCACGAGCGACCGCTTTGGGATAGCCGTTACTATTAGCGACAATTATGCACTAGTAGGAGCAGACTTTGAAGATGAAAATGCGAGTGGAGGTAGCTCTCTTTCCAATGCAGGTTCGGCTTACGTATTCAAGCGTACGCAAGGCGGCTCGGAAGGCTGGGGGCAAGTAAAAAAACTGGTAGCCAATGACCGCACAGCTTCTGATTTTTTTGGGAGTGCTGTTGCTATCAATGGGGACTATGCTCTAATAGGTGCAAAAAACCACGACAAAAATGCCACAGGTGGCGGCAGCATGAGCAATGCGGGTGCAGCCTATATATTCAAGCGCACACAAGGTGGTACAGAAGGCTGGGGACAAGTAAAAAAACTAGTAGCGAATAACCGAGATGCAGGCGACCTTTTTGGATATAGCGTAAGTATTAGTGAAGATTATGCCTTAGTAGGCGCGTTTGAAGATAATGAAGACGAGAACGATAGTAATGCCCTTTCGGACGCGGGTTCGGCTTTTATTTTCAAACAAGATATGGGCGGTGTAGATAATTGGGGACTACTAGAAAAAATAGATGCCTCCGACCGTGCAGCAGGCGATCATTTTAGCCGAAGCCTTGCCATTGATGGCAATTATGCCGTAGTAGGCGCGTATCTAGAAGACGAGAATTTGAATGGCGCGAATACGCTTGGTTCGGCGGGTTCAGCTTATATTTTTAAACGCCCGCCTGTAAGCATAGCAGCTAAGGTATTGCTACAAGGCCCTTATGATAGTGGCACGCAGATGCATACGAATTTAAGTACCCTCTTGCCTACCCAAGAACCTTACACCTTACTAGGCTTTGCAGGACTTGAGAATACTGGTGCAACAACTAGTAATACTATTATTGGAACGCAAAATATTGTAGATTGGGTGGTGCTAGAACTGCGCGATGCCAGTTATATGAGTGTTGCTGCCCGCGCTGCTTTGTTGAAATCGAATGGCGAAATTGTAGCAGCAGATGGCGTTTCGCCTGTAGTCTTTGAAAGTGTCGCTGCTGGAAATTACCATGTCGTAGTACGGCACCGTAATCATTTAGGCGTGATGACGAAGCTGCCAATTTCTTTTTGAGGAACGAATAAAAGCCCAACAGATAGTAAGTATCTGCTGGGCTGCAAGTATTCGCGATTTTAATTTTTCACGAATCGTAAGGGAATCTGGACAGACTCAGCATTTAACAATATGTAATACATGCCATCCTGCAATGCCGAGATGTCAATGGATATATGATTAGTTCTTGATTGTAGTGTTTCGTTTCGTAACACGCGCCCACTCAAATCTAAAATGGAAAAACTCGTGAGCGGTCTGTCTAATGCGTCATAAATATTCAACTGACTACTCGATGGATTAGGGTAAGCGCTGATATTATCCGCTCCCTCCCTTACTGGACGACGCAACTCTGAAAAATCAAGCGACTCTGGTTTTTCATCAATAATACGCCCTGTGCCTAAGGGGAAAGCTATTTCATCATCTTCCCAAGCAGTGCAGCAAGCACCGTTGCTAGGAGTAGAGTCCATATCGCGTTGCATGGCACTCGTAATTTGGGCATAGATAGCCGTCTGTTCCGTATCCGCATAGAATAAATCCACCCAAAGGTTTGCGCTATCACGGGCAGTCACTGTACCCACGTTCCAGTCGCCTACAAAATCTTGATATGCCCCTTGTGATACGGCTGCTGTAGTATGCCCAATTTGTACTAGATAATTCGACTGAAGATTGAGCTTAAACTGTACGTTCTCTGCATCCACATCGCTATTATTGTAGACCGTGAAGCGACAATGAATCGGTTTGAATGGACGCATATCGCTCTGATTTACCCGCAATCGAAGTTCTAAATCAGTCATGACTGCTTCCTCTTTTTTCACAATTACGTCAAAAGAACAAGTATCTACCTCACAAGCGGATTGCGCTATATAGGATATGGTGGTTGTGCCTAATGGAAAATCGCTACCGCTTGCTGGTGTACCTGCTAAGGCACTCACCGCCGCCGTTTCAGGACAATTCGTCTCAAATACTGGGCTGGAATAGTACACCTTAGTGCTGCTCTCATCGGCTGGAATATTGATAATTTTATTTTCTGGACAATAGGCAAAGCGATGATATAAATTCGGCATGGTGACATTAATGGTATAGCTACACATTTCTGAATTGCCGCATTCATCCGTAATAAGGAAGGTAAGCTCATGGCGTTGGAAACCTTCTACTACTGTCATGCCATTTACCTCTCCTATATTTTCCGTAGTCACCAATACTACATTTGCTTGAGTATTTGCACAGGATGTACTAGTCGCTTCTGGAAATACGACAATCGCCTTTCCAAATAGCGGATCGTCCCCTTCTACTGGCAATACATAAGCTTCCGTAAAATCCTCTGGACAAGTGAATATAAAAGGCGGCTCAATAATCTCTGCTTTAAAGAAAACTTCATCATCTTCCATCGCTTCACAGCAAACAGCATTATTGGGCGACGAATCAATATCCATTTGGTCAGCAGCCCCCACTTCAGCCATGAAGGACGCGCCTGCCATTTTTGCAAACATTTTAATATCTAGCGTCACTATCTCGCCTGGGTTCATTACAGGAATTTGCCAGTATTTTAGTACAGGAAAATAGGTTCCTTTCGATGGCATAGCTGGCCAATTGCCTACTGGTACTATCTCGTTCGGGTCGTAGCCAAGATCAACTGCTACATTTGTAGCAACATCACTCCCATTGTTCGTGAGTATCAACCTAAAATCGCCACTCGTGTAGCGTTCTAGAGCTTCATTGGCTGCCTCCAATCTTAGCTCCAAATCAACGCCTTCTTCCATACTTACATCTTCTTCCACTACGACATTAAATGTACAAGTGGCATTGCCACAAAATTCACTTGAAAATACATAGCTTATGCTAGTAGTGCCTACAGGGAAAAGGTCGCCTCTAGTAGGTACGCCAGGAGGTAAAGTGCTTAAGCCTACCGTATCGGGGCAATTGGTATTGATTTGAGGCAAATCGTAATTTACTATTGCCCCTCTTGTACCCACAGGTACTTGTACTACTATATCTTCTGGGCAAAAAGCGATTTCAAATACTAATTCTGGACGTACAATTTCGATGGTGTAGCTACAAATTTCTGTATTACCGCAAGTATCTTCTATCCGAAATACAATATCGTGTACCTGAAATCCTTGCACGGCAGGCTGTCCCTCTACAAAGACAATATCTTCATTCAATAGCTCAATACTCACTAGAGGGTCAGAACAATTGGTAGAAGCCATCGGAAACTCAATCAGAGCCGTACCATAATCCTCTTGACCTGTAGAAATCGGGTCTTCCATTTCCACAAAACTATCGGGGCATTCTACCATCAAATTAGAATCTTCTGAGCGCACAATCACATTAAAGCAACATGAAATAAGTCCACAAGCACTCATTACATTGTAGCTTTCTGTCTGAATGCCAATAGGGAAAGTTCCTCCTGAGCCAATATTGCCTTCGTCGGCCTGTAGCACCACGTCGGGGCAATTGGAACCTACTGCTGGTGTGGTGTAATCAAAGACTACCTCCGTTTCACCTGCTGCTAGGGTAATAGTCGTATCGCGCGGACAATTCAAAAACATCAGCACGGTATCAGGACGCTCAATAGTGATCGTATATGCACAGGTATCTACTACGCCACAGCCATTTCCTACACCGAGGAATAGCACTTCATGCGTTTGAAAACCAGATACATATTCTTCGCCATCTATCGTTACTATATCACTATTGTTAGGTAAGGCACGAATAATCTCTTGTCCAAATTCGCAAGCCGAAAATAAGTCTGGCACTTCAATTTTTGCTAAACCATAAAGTGGGTCATCTGCAGGAGCGATGGCAAAGGATTCTATTTTAATAAGATCATCAGGACAATTTTCAAATTCCACTACTGGCCCTCCTGTACGAACATCTATAATAATTTCACAGAATTCGCTTTCAGCACAAGAGGCAGTTAACGTATAGCGTTCGATATGGAGTCCAGGAAAAAATTGCCCATCTATGCCTTTATTATTCGGATCGGATATTATCTCAAAGCCCTCAAAACAATTGCTTGAGGCCGTTGGTAGCTCGTATACATTTTGGGCAAAGGTTTGGTCGTCTTCCAAAAAGACCACTATCGTATCCATAGGGCAAGTCTCCCAATTTAATATTGCTTCAGGACGCTCTAAGGTAATGTTGTAGGTACAGGTATCGGTATTGTCACAAGCATCAGATACTTCAAATCGTACCGTATGTGTTTGGAATCCTACTACACTAAATGTACCATCATTATTCATGCGATAATTTCCCGAATCCAAAATAGCAACACTAATAGAAGAATCCGCTGGACAAGTGGTAGTAGCGGTAGGCAACTGAATAATTGCTGTACCAAAGTCAGGTGATGGAGAATCAGGATACAGCTCCATAATCACCGTATCGGTAGGGCATTGTACGCCGCCAATATTGGCTTCTTCTACAATAATACTAAACTCGCAGAAAGCCTCTCCACACACATCATTAGTAGCCAAAAAGGATAAAGTAGTAGTGCCTAAAGGAAACATGCTACCACTAGCAGGAAGTGGGTCAGGCGTTATTTCTAAATTATTGGGGGCTGGACAAGTGGACTTAAATTCTGGCAACTGATATTCTACTAATGCGCCCATTTCCCCAGGTAATACATATATGACCGTATCCGAAGGACAAGGCGCAAACTCAAAAATAAGCTCTGGGCGCGTAATTTCGATACTATACTTACACGTGTCCACATCGCCACATAAATCACTCACTACTATGACAATATCATGTGTGGTGAAGCCTTCTACGCTGGGAAGACTACTTGGCCCAATTGGGATACTCTCTCCCTCGTTTATCCACTCGTACTTTATTTTCTGACGCACACAAGTAGTGCTTGCCTCTGGTAGTACTAGTGTAGCTATACCATATAAAGGGTCTTCTGTGGGTGTTGCACAACACTCTTCTTTCAAGATGTCATCTGGACAAACAAGAGTCAATTGCGATCGCTGACTAAATCCTATATTCGTCAACATGCCTATAATCAAAAAAATAAGCGTACTTTGTAATACGTACTTCATGGGACAACTTTAAGCAGCAGCGGGTACTTACTAGGCATAGAAACGACTAGTACTAGCAGACACAAATGCTACTGAGTTCATGGAAAAAATTTAACTTGAAGTATTGTATTGTTGTCGCATAAAAGGAATACAAGCAGTAGCAAAACATACTGTTGTATATATGAAGTAGGTTCAATTTCCTACATCGCTCTAAACCGAACTAAAATTCGTTTACGAAGTAAGCAGATTATTATACTCGAAGTATGAGTTGAAGGTAGGTAACAAATGGATAAACTATAATTAAGTGTCAGGTACAAGGTATTAGGTGAAAGCAAATAAAGTCCTTAGTGAAAAGACTTATACTTTTTGAATTTAAGCTTTCAAACAAAAAATACCTAATACATAATACTTTGTACTTAATACCTGAATAATTTACTATTCATTTAGCATCTTGTTCGAGTTTTTATGTACGGAGCTTTTCATATCTAGTTACAAATATATATTATTATTTTAAATATATAAAATTTTTAACATGAATATCCTACTCCTAGAACCCTTTTATACAGCAAGCCATAAGCAATGGGCCGATGGATTGCAAGCATACAGTAAACATGAAATTAGGCTACTTTCCTTGGCTGGCCGACATTGGAAGTGGCGCATGCACGGCGGGGCTGTCACCTTAGCACAAGCGTATAAAAAGCTCGATTATACCCCTGACCTAATCATAGCTTCGGATATGCTAGATGTGGCTACCTTCAAGGCGCTGACCAATATACAAATACCTATTTGCCTCTATTTTCATGAAAATCAACTGACCTATCCCTGGTCGCCTACGGATGCTGATGTGCAACAACAACGCGATAATCATTACAGTTTTATCAATTATACCTCAGCATTGGTGGCAGATTTTGTGTTATTCAATTCGCAGTATCATCAGGCTTCGTTTTTAGGGGCATTACCCGATTTTTTAAAGCAATTTCCTGACCATCAACCACTAGCAAGCATCGCTACCATTGAAGCAAAAGCTGCAGTACTACCGCTTGCTCTTGATTTGAAACGCTTTGATGTTCATAAAGTAGACTCTAAAAACGAAACACCTATTATTCTCTGGAATCATCGCTGGGAGTATGATAAAAATCCTGATGAGTTTTTTGAACTATTATTTCGCTTAAAAGAGGAAAGTATTGCCTACCAACTCGTAGTATTAGGAGAATCGTACCGAAAGATGCCGCCTATCTTAAAAAAAGCCCAAACGCGCTTACACGACCGTATTTTACACTTTGGTTATGCAAAGAATTTTGCGGACTATGCTCATTGGCTTTGGCGCGCCGACATCGCACTCACCACCAGTTATCAAGATTTTTTCGGAGGTAGTGTGGTGGAAGCTATCTATTGTGCATGTTTACCACTCCTACCCTATCGTTTAGCTTATCCTGAACATATTCCGACTGCATTACAGGCAAAGGTACTATATCAAGATAAAGCAGCAGCTTATCAACTACTTCAACAGTATTTAACAAGAGAAATTGACGCAAGTCTTCCATCGCAATTAGCTAGTTTTGTAGCGCGCTATGACTGGCAGGAAATGATAGGCTTATACGATGACAAATTGGAGCAAATGGCGCAGCTTTAAGAAGCTGTTTTAAAACCTATGGTTAAATAAGTAAGTGAATTGACAATGATTTTATATTTGATTGTCAGTTATTTATAATCTTTGGATTTGGAAAGAGCTGTTTTATTACTGCTCGCCACGATGAGCTCGGACGCTCCTTTCGGGAGTTTGCTAAAGGGAGTTTGTACTTCGATGACTTCCCCAAATCGGGTGGTTTCGACGGCATAATCAAAAACGATTTCATCTATTTCGATGCTGATGTTGGATTGAAGGTTTGGTGTATTCATGTATGTTGCGTTAGGGCTTTTTTGTATTTTTTTAGAACTCTTTCTACAATTCCGGCTTGATCTTGAGCAGTTTGTAGAACAGTTTTTTTGTTCCTAAAATTAGATTCATACATGAATCCTTGTATTGCCTTTGCGCGAACTTGTGCATCCTTATCACTTAAATACTTTGTATATAAAGGTGTGATAGCAGAATGATAAGGTGCATTTTTTAGCACACGATTGATAATATCCATTACGTTTAACAAACGCCTAGAGCGTCTATATGAAGAAATATTTTTAGTTGTTTCAATTGTATTGATTTTTTCTATGAAGTACGGAATAATAGAATTATCTGCTTCGATAGAATGTAAAAGTGATAAGCTCATCATAGCATGTAAGTTCAGGGTTTCATCATCAGTATTCATCCATTTAATAAACTGCTTTCTTAGTCCTTTATGCGATTGATACGGAATTAGTTCATCTTGAGCGTTTCCTAGTTTTCTCCAGTATAATGCTCCAAAAATTTTAAGAATTAACATTGGTAAATTAGGGTTTTTAAGCCTGCTGAGTTGGTAGAGCTTTGTTAATAATTGTTCGTCATAGCGTTTTGAAAAAAGTCTTGCTAGATTTAGGTTGAAATCAGGAGTGATACGTTTTTCTTTTGCAACTTTAGCAAGCCATAGTAGTTTTTCTTGGGGCGGTAATAGGTCTTTTTGGTTGATGGCATTTAAAGCTTCTAGTGTTAATGGCCACTTTTGCATCTTTCGACTATCATCAAGCATGCTTACTAATTGGGCTACTATTGTCTGTTCAGAGACTCCTCGTTCACGAAGCATATTTATGGCTAAGACGATTGTTGATTTGTCGTCATGCCTTCTAGTATGTAAATATGTCTTATCTTTTTGGTAACATACTAAAGTTTGCCAAGCTAATTCTTTTACTTCAGGATACATGCAAGAAGAAAGTGCATCTAAAATAACATCTAGTTCAGAAAGCATTGCAAGCTTTTTTCCCTTGATAAACTTTAGTAATAAGTTATAGACTTCCTCATCCTTATACGGTGCAAGCGCTTTTATAATAGGTGAGCGATAGCTTCTTTCTTCCTTACATCTGAACCGCTTCAACAAAAAAACACGATTTTCAGGACTAGGATAAAGTGCTAAAATATGATAAATTTCACTACGTTGATAAGCATTTTTTACAAATGATATAAGAAGTGGCAGTATCAATCCTTTTAAGTGGTGGTTTGGGGTTGCACGTAATTGTTTGATAGCAATAATTAATTTTTCTTCCTCTGCATTTAATTTGAACAAAACCTCTCCCAAAGAACTAAGATTGTTAGTTATTTCTTTGCATTTATAAAGTTCATTTCTCCAACTCCCCTCTTCAAAACTAGGCTCTAAGCTTCCCGCCTTCACTTCCAAAGTTATCCGTCGCTCCTGAAACGCCGCTACTAATTCCTCATAGCCTTCCACTTTAATATGCTCAAACACCACAAAAGGCACGATGTAGGGAATCAACTTTTCGTAGGCTTTTACTTTTTTGAGTGTGGCTTTTTTATCGCCTGTGAGGATTAATTCCCGTGCAGCTTTGGGGAGTTTTAGGAATAGGTTTTGTACGCCTAACACTTCGCCAAAGATGGTTGTTTTTACCACATAATCGAAGTAAATACCGTTGATGGGGATGCTGATGTTGGATTGGATAGTATGCTCTGGATTGCGTCGTTTCATAGTTTGGATTGGATGAAATGTAAGCTATCGTATATGTTGGATATAGATAATGACTGATTAATAATAGTATTGTCGTCTGAAGTAAAAGTTTTATCCCTCCAATTGATAAAAAAACTCACACAGATACCATACGCCTAGATATTGTATGTAACAGTCCTTCTAGAATTGCGTATAGCAACATGAGTAATCGTACAACTACCTACTCTCATGTGACGACAACAGATAAACATTAAACACAATAAAAGCGATAAAAACACGCTTAGACAATGGAGATTTCCTTTTTTTTGTCGCAAAAACAGTAAATATATAACAATTGAAAATGTATCTAAGCCCAATAAAATACGTCGTAACTAAATATAAATAGTATTTTTGCAGTCAAACCACCTCACTTACAATATTTTAGATAAATCATGTAGTATTTTGCCAAGTGGCATATACGACCATATACAAAACGAAAGACGCTCATGTATTCGTTTTATAAAAAGTAAAGCCAAATTTATTTGGATACAAAAATCAAGTTTTAGGTACGCATTATAGTGAAGTCACTATCCAACCTATGGAAGTGGCTTCATTTTTTTTTCTGCTATGGAAAAAATCCCCCTTATTGCTGGTCTAATACGCAATTTAGGCTACTAATTGACGGCTTTTTCTGAATGGCAGCCTTAAAAATGATGCCCCGTCAGTGATGGACAAATTTTTGGATGAAAACGAACAACACTTTGCTATGAATTGGAGGATAAAAATATTCGATGTAGCGATTAGTATTGGTGTCCTATTTTTCCTATTGACTGCTTGTAAAAATACACCAGCAATACAAGAAGAAAGTATCGAATACCTACCTTATTATTCAGATGCGACCTTCACCCCACATTGGATACACCCCAGAGATACACGCTTGGATAGTTTTCATCGCATTTCTGCTTTCCAATTGGTCAATCAGGAAGGGGACACCATTACAGAGCAAACCTTCGATGGCAAAATATACGTCACGGATTTTTTCTTTACCATTTGTCCTGGCATCTGCCCAAAAATGACAGCGAATATGGGCATACTACAAGATGAATTTCTGGAGGATGAGCAGGTATTGTTGCTCTCCCACTCTGTGACTCCTTCGCGCGACTCCGTACCTGTGCTAAAAGCCTATGCGGAGGAAAAAGGCATACAGGCACATAAATGGCACTTAGTGACAGGGGAACAAGCGGAAATTTATCGCTTGGGTAGAAAAGACTATTTTGTAGAGGAAGATTTAGGCATAGAACGTGCCTTAGACGAATTTTTACATACCGAAAACTTTGTACTTATTGACCCCCAACGCCATATTCGAGGCATTTATAATGGACTGAATAAGACTTCCATCAATCAGCTCATTGCCGATATTAAAAACTTGCAACAAGAGTATCAATTGTGAAACATTGTGACTATGCTGTAGAATATAGCGCACTTGGCTGGCTTACAAACCAGCCTTTACAATCTGTTGCAATGTTCGTTGATATAAATGTAATAAATCACTTTTCGGATTATTGTCCCTGTTTTTATCTCGCAAAAATAAGCCAGAACTCAGCAAGGAATTACCTGTGAAATTGCGCTGCAACACCACCAAATTATTCGTGCTATCTATACACAAAAATTGTCCGCCGTAGCCATCAGCCCAGATGGTTTTGGTATCTTTTTCTAGCCACCAAGAATAGGCAAATGCATCATAAGGTTGGTAAAAATTCGCCACTTCTTCTGAGAATAGGGTCTGTGTATGGATGCTTTCCGTCAACCAGTTTGAAGAGACGACTTGCTTGTTCCCCCATTTGCCCTTATTGTTAATCAGTACGCCAATTTTAGCAAAATCTCGCGCACTCATATATATCCAATAAACGGGATGATCAGAGTCCGTTTTGCGTGGTACTGGCCACGGGCTATTATAGACTACATTGGCAGCTCTAAACTCCTGCATACCAAGCGGCTTGGCTAAGTAAGTTTCCATAAATTCGCCGATGGACATCTTCGTTTTTTGCTCCAGAATCACGCCCAGTATGTTGAAGTCAAAATTATTGTAGAAGAAAAATTCGCCCGCTTGATATTTCCCCCGCTGCGCTCTCCGGTTTTTCGCCCAATCATGCTCTGCCTCGGCTGCTAAGAAAATACCTGATTTGCACATCAATAAATCTCGAATAGTGGCAGTTTTTTCTTGTGGTGTCAGGGGTGTTTTACTTTCATCTATGCCTAATTCTGCAAGTGTTTCATCCAATCGCAACAAACCTTTATCCTGTGCAATACCGAAGAGTAGACTCAAAATACTCTTTCGAGCCGAGTGACAATTGATGAGCTTTTTAGTGTCACCTTCTTCAAAAATAATATTGCCTTCATGTAGTATCATCGCGCTTTGCATCCTACTGGCTGTATCTCTGACAAACCCTCTAAGTTCGTCCTGAAAATTGGGCGGTAATACATCCGATTTTTTCAAACTTTGTCCGTAGGAGGTTTCGATATATCGAACTCTTGGCACTATTGAATAAATAGCAAAGAGTAGTATTAAAAGTAAAGCTATTGCTAATCCTGTTCGTAGTATTCTTTTCATGGTCGTTTTTTCTTCTTTTTCAATATAAGATTTCGTAGTATTTGGAGCTTTGCAGCAGTCGATTTTTTTTTTTTGAAAAGACTCGACCGCTACAAGCTATCTCTCCTTTGTGCAAGAGGAAGTAATCAGGCGTTTCAACTGCTCCAATTGATAGTCTTCCTGCCAAAGTACTTGCGCTAAATTGCGCTTAATTTCAATATCAGGCATAGTGCCATAGCCATCCAATATGCGCCCATCTTTTTGGAAGGATACCATCGTACTGAGTTTGAGCAAGAGCTTGGATTTCGGCAATTCTACGTAGCGACTATTACCACTCGAGCCATCGGTTTGCACGCCTACGAGCTGCACATTCGGTAAGTCTTTAAAGGTAGCAACTAGTATAGATGCGGCACTAAAGCAACGCTCATTCATCAAGATATAAACAGGCTTATCGTAATGATATACGCCTTCTAATTTGGATAATTTTTCGCCATTAAACACACAAAAATAGGGTTCGCTAAATTTATCGCTTGGCAAATTATACATAGGTTGAAACCCCTTCATAAGTGCCTTTACGCTGGCTTGCTCGCGCGTATCCAAGTCGGACAAGGCGTATAGAAAACGATGATTTAAGCTTACTTTGTAATCTTCATCAAGGGGCAATTTAGTTCTTTGTTGGGCTATATTTACCACATGAATTGCCTCAGGATGCACGAGGTATTTTGCCAACTCAAATATTAAATGTCGCGTACCGCCCCCGTTATTCCGAATATCTATAATCAGGGCTTTACTTGATATTGCAGCTTGCATAAAATCCCGAAATGCTTCGTAAAAAACGGGTGCATCTTTAGGCTTCACCATATCAGACCATCGTGCATAGGCGACGTTATTTTCATCTATCTGGAAAAATTTTTCGCATAATGCTGCGTCGTTGAGTTCCTCTTTTTCCTGTCCAAAATAAGCCTGAAAACGTTCATCCCAAGTGCGGTATTTGCGACGCTCTCGTTCTAGAGGAAGGCGTACAATAGTATCTGATGTATGATTGGTGAACGTGAATTCAAATATAGCAGGCAGTGGCAATTGCAATGTGGCATAGTTTTTCTCCATGTACTTTAGTCGCTTTACTGCATAAGCATGATAGGCTTCGCTTGGTGCTTGGCTATCTTCGGGCAAAATAGCTTTCAAAAATGCCTGAACAGGTGTTCCATTTATTGCTTTTAGATAAGGGAAATTAGGATGTAATAATTCATATTTTCGCTCTTCGCGTACATAATGCACACCCACTACTTGCCCATCTAAAGGCGCGACTACAAAGGGCAAAAATAAGCTATTGGGGAGCTTAAAGCCCTTCACATAAGCATGGCGGTCACCGATTTTGCCTATTGTTTCTCGTAGAAATAGCCCAAAATCATGCTGTGCTACTGTCTCTGTATGAATAGAAGCGAGATATTCCTGAAAAGTCGTTTGATAATCAAATCCATTCAGTCCTTGATAGGAAGATTGTGTTTTCAGGGCTTCATCTAAGAAGGCTATATCTTCCGCTATGGCTGATTTTGTAAGTTGCATAGGTATTTCATCTTGAGCGTGAATAGCCTGTGTCCCCATCATAGTGAGCAGGAAGAATAATCCAGTGAAATATTTCATACTTATTATGTTTGTTTCTATGACCATTTTGGTAATGGTCAAATCTATGGTGATTGATGGTCGTAGCTCAATACATGCTGCAATCGCCATTTATCCTCTTGAAGCAGCCAAGTGTGTGTAAATTTGGCAGTACTGGTATGTCGTAATGCTTGCCCTTTTGTCCGAATATAAAATTGGTGTTCACCTTGTTGAATGGCTCCATATAATTCCCCATTTTGATACAATGGAAACACCTGTACGCTGCCTTCTACGAGCTTGCGAATAGGTTTATTATCTGTATCTGCACAAATGTATTTTTTGACATTTTCTAAAAACTGCGCTTTATTTTGGATGCCCGCTTGGTCGTGGTAGAAATCTAGTTCATCGCTGACTATTTCCTCAGTTATAGCCAATTCGCATTGATTAAATCCTAAGTCAAAAATTAGGCTATCCATTGTTTTTAATTCCAGAAATAAATCTGATGTCGGTGACACTTGTGCCAATAGAGGCACAGTCAATAGGAGTGAAAGTCCTATTAGTAGAAGTTGTTTTTTCATTATGCTAAAATTGAAATAGACGTATTAGGTATCAAGTACAAAGTATTAGGTAATTTGTTTTTGAAGCATTCCTTTCCAACAAAAAATCTGTTTAAAGAAGCTCGTATTCATGACAAACTACTTAATACCTTGTACTTGATACTTAATACCTAAAAAGGTATAAACAGAAATGACATATTTTGAAAATATGCCATTTCTGATTTTGATTATAAGGTATCCCGCACGATGACTGCAGGCTCTAAATGATAGCGTACTTTGGCATTGGGTTCTAATGCTTGATAAAGCGTATCATGCACCGACATAATAAAGCGACTACGCTCTGTGCCTTTTATATTAGCGTTATCGACATTGTAGCGTTCTACATCCAATTCGCTTCTTTTTAAGTTCGCTTTTAGATATTTGCCTTCCCCTCGAATTTCGACTTCACTACCGTCCGTTTGGCGAAGCGTCAGAGAATCTATGCTCATAAAAGCACTCAAGCCATGCTCGCCCTCGTGGTCAATCGTCATTTTGGATTGCTGAAAGCCTTTGAGTTCCACACCACGCGTATTTTTAGCTAATAGATAATCTAACTGTGGCATTTTGATGCGAAGCGTAGGCATTTCTTCAGAAGAGCGCGCATTGGAAGTGACATAGAGTGTATTGTTCAATTCTTGAAATTCGAGCTTATCTTGATACCTACTGCGGCGTGTTTCCACATCTACTACAATATCTGATTCGCTATATTCAATTTCAGCTTTCATGCGACCATCCAGTTGTAAATCGGTATAGCCAACATAGTTGTAGGTCTGCACCTTGCCACGTTCTGCTGCCGTTTCAGGGCGAGCAAGTCCTTTCGCCGTCATTGTCCATACATGCTGGTCTCTATCCCACCAATGATTTTCCCAATTTTCGCGCTCAAAGCGGTCGATGGAACGGTCAATGCTTTCATCGAATACCACGTGTTTGCCTTCAGGAATACGAAGCGTTAAACGTACATTTTGAGCCCGATATTTCTTTCCTTTTGGCACTCGAATAGCCGTTGGAATCGTCCACGTATTGCCATTTTTTTCTATCCGAAAATCCACATCACTAATTAAGTCACGCGCTTCTGCGCGATTGCGCCCGCGTGAATAGTAATGTTCAAAACTATGGAAGCGGCTATCATCACTTTTCAATAAATCAATGCGTACGCTTTGTACAAGTAGTTGGTCATCCAATGGCACTAGTTTATGGTTGCCAATGTTGCCAAATATGAACTCATCTACATTCAGATTATCCGACGATTTCAAATAAAGCGTATCCGAAGCTATAGAGAAAGAATTGTCTAAGCCATCTACATCTATACCCGCATTAAATTCGCGGGCAGTATACGCGCCAATTCCCAACAGACTAAATATGTTCAGCATCCAAAACGCGCCTAAGCCTGCGCGCCAGTAGTTATTCATGCGAAACTTTGTCCAGCCGCGCATGGCTAAGAAAAAAAGGGCGAGTAAGGGAATGCCAATGACTAAGAATAAATTGGTGTAACCTAAACCTACTAGCCAGGGCGCATGCGGCAAAATGTAACTTGCAATGGGCATACTCATAAAAAAGCTAACCGCTCCTGTCGCCCAAGTAACGATGAGCGCGATAGCTAAGGCAAAGCTTACAATGATGAGTAAGGGCTTCCATAGAAAACCTATGGCTTTGAGCAAAGACCGCAAGACCTGTGCAAGCAACGAAAAAATATTATTGAAAAAGCCTCTTATACCCGCCCCTGCGCCGTCAAGGTTTTTTTTTTGCGAATTGAAGCCTTTACTAATCGTTTCGCCTGCTTCCGAAAAACGTTGTGGGATTTGCTCAATTTCCTCTTCTATAATTTTGCCAATGTTGGAGACATTGACCGTTTCACCACGCATTGCTAGGCGGTCGCTTGCAGTAGCTGCTTCTGGCACTACTACCCAAAGAATGATATATACTAACACTAAGAAACCAAAAGAAGTAACCGTTAATATCAATAGAATCAGTCGAACCCAAAGCGGGTCTTTGATGCCAAAGTAAGCCGTAAGTCCAGCGCACACACCGCCGAGTACCTTATCGTCCGGATTACGGAACAATCGCTTTCCTGTTTTAATGCCTTTTTGCGGGCGGGTGTGCGTCTGGAAATCTTCTATGGATTCTGCCCCAAATTCTTCGGGCGTACCCATGATGCCCACGGCTGCTTGGACATCTTTTTGCGTAACAATCGGGCGACTTCCGAGCTGCTCTTGGAACAACTCTGCTAATCGCGCTTCTATATCTCCGGTGATTTCGTCGTAGCCTTCCGAGGCTTCGAAGTGTGTATGAATGCTGCCTAGATATGCACTTAAGTACTCGTAGGCATCGGTGTCCATCTGAAAAGGGTATCCCCCTAAGTTTATGTTTACAATCTTATTCATTGGTGATAACGTTTTGTGTTGTCTGATTAACTGCGTTCACAAGCTGATTCCATGTATCGAGTAATCCGTGCATAAACTCCTCGCCTTGTTCGGTGAGGGTGTAATATTTTCGTGCAGGACCTTTGGAGGATTCCTTCAGGCGGTACTTCAGTAAGCCCGCATTTTTGAGTCGAGTGAGCAAGGGATACAGCGTGCCTTCCACTACTATGAGTTCAGACTCTTTTAGTCGCTTAATAATATCGGATGGGTAGGCTTCTTGCTCCGCGATGATGGAAAGGACGCACAACTCTAGCACTCCCTTTCGCATCTGCGCTTTTGTATTTTCTATTTTCATAGTACTGATGGATAAGTACAACTAATGCCCTTTCTTCTTCAGGATGGTGATTTCATAAGTTATCACCATATCAAAAACATCGGTTTGCATTGTACATTTCAATTAGGTTCTTTGGAAATTGAGTTGCTAAAACAGCCCAATTCTCAAAGAACAATAAATTATCGAGTGATTTCAATTTGTCTTAATGACATCACAAAGCTATGTAAAAATATAATACTATGCAATACATAGAACTATATTAAAACAAGTTCCTTGTGTTTACAAAGTATTATCTGACTTCATAAAATACTGAAAAAGAGCCAATTGATGTTTTTAAGATTTTTTTTATTTTTAAAAAAAAAATATTGAAGTAATGTCGGGTAAGCATTTTTCACTAATTTTATAGAACTAAAAAATCTACCGTATGCACACAACTGACAAATCAATCCCGAAGGGATGAAATTATTATAGAAAACACATTCATTTGCTATTTTTAGCCCTGAAAGGGTGACATCATTGGAACAAAATAATGCCATCCCTTCGGGATTAAATCCTTTTTCGAATGGATATGCTATAATCATATCGTCCCGCTGGGACTTTTTAGGTAATTGCCAGATGTGTGCATACGGTAGAACTAAAAAATAGCGTGATGGAAGTGATAATCTGCCAGGGAATACAAAACACACAGCAGCGCATTGTAGTATTCCTGCCAAAAGATGATAGCTTGCTTGACAAAATCAAGCAGGTATACGGACGCAGGTGGTGCCCTGAACATAAGTGTTGGCATTTTCCTTATAATACGGAGCAATGGAAGTTTTTCAATCAACTTTTTCGAGATATTCCTTATCACTTGGATGAAGAACGAGTGATTGAGTTGCCGCCGCCAAGAAAATATACGCGACAAGCGAAGGGGGCAAAGCGAGTTTATGGTAAAAAACAATTGAATGTAAAACAGAAAAATGCACTGACGGCTTTGGAGGAGAAGTTGTTGTTGGAGCGTAAAAGTTGGCGTACTATCAAGACCTACAAAAATATGCTGATTGGCTTGATGTTGCATTATCCTGGTATATTGCCTTCTAAGATTAGCAGAAAACAGATACAAGGGTATTTACTGCATAGAATAAAGACAGACAAAATAGCGATAAGCACTCAAAATCAGCTTATAAATGCTTTGAAAGCCTTCTATGAGCGGGTATT
>JAHDCQ010000223.1 GCA_020629845.1 Saprospiraceae bacterium
ACAATGTAAGGAAAAGGAGTTCTCTGAAATTATTAAAAGCTAATACTATTTTGCTGTTTTTATGAGACATTGACTATTTTAATAGCAAAATGGGCAAGCAAATCTGCATTTGCTCACCCATTTTAAAAGTTTTTCAGAAAACACTTTTTATTCTAATGCAATAGGATTTGCTGTCATTACCGCTAAGTGATTGCGGTGCTGAATAGCGACATGATAGTTATCTGCACTCAATTTAAACTTGAGGGGCGAGCTACCATCACTATCTACTATACTGCCATCAGGAAGTAAAAGTCCTGCTTGAGTTGCTACTACAGTAGTGCCTGTTCCTCCATCTCGAATTTCTACTGTCACCCAATCTACTGCCCCTGCTAATACGCCACTTGTGGCACTCTTCATGCCATCAGGTGAAAAAGCGGGAAGTAAGCCTGCATTTGCAAGGTCTATATTCATAGTAGTGCCACTAAGTGGGCCTTGTAAGAAAGCTTTAGGTGCTAATTCGACCGTATTTTTTAAGACATCTTGTAGGTCGAGCATAAATAAGCCGTTTCCGTGTGTACCCACTACAATCATCTGATCTTCTGGACGGTAGCGCATCGAGTTACAAACGGCAAAGCCTATATCGTTTGCTCCTACTAATGTCCAATTGGTACTTCCACCGCTTAAGGTGGTAGTACAATAAAGCCCCGTAGAAGTTCCAACAAAATAAACGGTTTGCATACCATCAGATGCCACTACACAAGAACGTGCTGAAGCAACTTGAACAGCTCCATTACCTTCCACATTCGTCCAATTTGGACTAGCTGCATTTAGATTAGTGGTATGATACACGCTATTTACGCCATAGCTGGTATAGACTGCCATCGCTTCATTGTCGTTTTCAGGATTGATGGAAATATCAAATACGACACCCGACGCGCCTGCCGGTGTGATATTGGTAGGAGCAGTACCTGCACCACTAAAAGCAGGGTTATTTAATCGGAAAATACGTCCGTCTTCTAATCCAATTATTAGTTTTCTATCATTATCATTGCCAGTATAATCATTACAACTGAAGGCAATATTTCTAGAAGTAGCCATAGCACGTATGTTGCTGCCTTGATTTACGCCATTCAGTCGTTGCCAACCACTATTACTATTACCTGTGATATTTCCATTAGATATAGTAGAAGCTATACGAGTACGGTACAAATCTGCTCCATCTGCATAGTAGAGG
The DNA here is from genome assembly GCA_020629845.1 of Saprospiraceae bacterium. Taxonomy (GTDB): domain Bacteria; phylum Bacteroidota; class Bacteroidia; order Chitinophagales; family Saprospiraceae; genus JAAUTG01. The sequence goes on from JAHDCQ010000223.1 coordinate 1,214, forward strand.
TATTCTGTATTATCTTGATCTAGATGAAAATAGGTAACAAAAATACTGGAGCTAGTACCATTGGGTACTATATTATTGAAAAAATTGGGTGATTGTACTCGATAGAATGTTCCCAATTGTGCACCACAAAGTACATTTAGTGTAGTAGGCGTTGTGCTTATGACACCTACTCCTACACCATCGCCACCGAATATATCGAAGTGAGTGGTGCCAGCGTCAGAATAAGTCGTACCATTATCCTGCGCCCCCCCCATTACAAAGGCATCGCCTTTCACAGGAGTAAGATCAGCATGATAGTATTGAAAAGTGGCATAGTCATTATTAAGCGATGTCCAGCTTACATTTCCAGCGGTGATATCGCCTCTATGCACACCCCCGTCAGTACCAGTATAAAGATTATCATTATCGCCTGGTGCAAATACTAAGGTATGAATATCAGGGTGATGATTTGGATAGAGTGCATAGCTGGCTGGAGAATTATAGCCTCCAATACGAGTGGTAGCTGCTGTGGAAGTGAACCCATTAGTAGAGCGATACAAATTGGTACCACCTACAAATACTGTATTTGCATTATCTGGTTTTACAGCGACGCAGAGGTCGTAGCCTCCTTGAATAGAAAAAGGATCATTTCCTGTGGAGCAACCCGCTTCATCAGGTAGGTTTGCGGAAAGGTTTGTCCAAGTATTTGTTCCATTATCCCAACGGAATAATTCTGCTTCTGGAGCTGCTGTTCCAGCACAATTGCTGCTAGTATTATTGTCATAAAGTGCATAAACAATATTTTCATTACTTGGTGCATAAGCAAGTACGATACGGTCGTAATTGTTTGGTGTATTCCATGCTGCTGGGTTGGTAGCGGCCCCACTACCTGCTATTTTTGTCCAAGCACCGTTATTACCTGTTGTAGAGGTGTATACTCCCTCATTAGTATCTTCCCCATCGAATGCGGCATATAAGCGACCACTAGGCGTAATGATAATCTCTGAAAAAGCGACTGCATTTGCACCACCAAGTACCACGCTCCAGCTTGCTCCATCATTAGTGGAGCGAAAAATAGCATTATTTGCGGCTGCATAAACGTGTCCTGTAATAGGGTGTACTGCGATGCGATTGACGATGTCCCAAAGATTATCGAAGGTTTCAAGACTGCCTGCTTGTGTGCTACCTAAGGCAGTCCAAGTTGCGCCATTGTCTGTTGAACGCCACATACCGCGGCCTAAATAGAAGGCTCCGCCCTCTGAAGCAGAGTTGCCAAATAGCTCGCCTGTACCATAGTACCAGTTATTTGGTGTAGTAGGGTCTTGAGCAATAGCTGTGGCATTGTGAATTTCACTATTGGAAGAAACTTTAGCCCAGCTAGTACCACCATTGGTAGTACGGAATACGCCTGAACTTACGCCACCTGCTAAAATGATATTAGCATTGCGCTGATCGAATGCCAAAGCGCGCGTTCGTCCTCCCTTATTACCAGGTCCACGCCGATTGACTACAATATCGTTGCTATTTCTGCCATTGGGTAAGTTTAGAGATGTGGAAGCTAATTTGGCTTGTTTGAGTGCTTCTGTCGCTGCACCTTCTGGTATTTCTCCAGTTTGAGGATTGCGTAGGAGCTGCATTTCATATTCCCAACGTCCAATAACGCTTCTAGCCTTGTCATCAATATTCTTTTTTGATGTTTTAGGCGGTAATTGAATGCTTCTTGATAAGGTAGGTGATTGTACGTTTTCTTGTACAAGCGTTTCTTGTTGGCATGATAATAGTGTTGCCAACACTAGCAATAGTGCTAAGTGAAAAGTTCTCATTTTAATATAGTTTTAGATACACGTAATTAGGAATAGGTAACGAAGTCACCCATCAATTGTTTAGCTAAAAGAGACGTGAATAGTTGGAAAATAGAACGGTATGCATAAACAGAATGCCGAAATACAATTTAATTGTGCTTATGGAAAATTGTCTTATACCTTGTTTTCGATTTGTCGAGTACAAACATATAGCTTTTTTAGAAATAACTGTATTAATGGTACATAATTTTGTATATTTTTTCAATATCAAAATTGCCGTCGTACGAACTTTCTTAATCCTTAGTTAAAAGCTAGAATTGACATGCAGTAATTTGATGTTCATCAGTTTAAATAACAAAAAGGTAAGTACTCAATGAGTGAATTGTGAATGACTGAATGAGCGAATGAAATTTAGAATTATTCGCTCATTCAAAATTCTTTCATTCACTCATTCAGTCTTTACACAAAAAATACTAATGAAGCTTAAAAATTTTGTTCTCCTATTAGCATGCGCATTAATGACGCTTGTCTTTGTAGCCCCAGTAACGGCACAGAACACTTCTAAGCAAGATATAGAATGGAAAAAAAACGATAAAAAACGTAAAAAGAAAGCGCGTAAAAGAGCGAAACGTAAAAAAAACAAACGAATTGCAAAAGCAAAAACAGCTCGTGGCAAATCTAAAGTAAACAAAGCAGAAGCCACCTTAACTAGTGATATTCTCCAAGAAGCAGAACGCTATATTGGGGTGAAGCACAGAATGGGCGGTACTACGCCAAAAGGTTTCGATTGTTCAGGATTTACGCAGTATGTCTTCCAAAAGTCAGGCGTTAGTATTCCACGCACCTCGCGTACCCAGGCACAGCATGGCAAGAAAATCAACCTGAAAGCTGCGCGCAAGGGCGATTTAGTCTTTTTTGCCCATAGTTCCTCCATTTCGCACGTGGGCATAGTCGTATCTGACGTAGGTGAACCGCTTAAGATGATTCATGCCTCTTCCTCTAAAGGGGTGATAATTACCAATGTGGAAAGCTCTAAATATTGGAAAAAACGCTTGAAGTCTGCACGGCGGGTGCTGTAGTGCTATCGATGGTGGATTGGTATAATTCCCGATGTCCCCGATATAATGGAAATCAAAAGATAATTAAAGATTTCCACTAATTATAAAGGGTCAAGCACAAAGGGTGTAGGACAAAAATCCCTTTTCCCATCCAATGGAACACGTTCCATTGGAATAAATCATGCGATTTGGGAAATTTGTCCTACACCCAAGCACAAAGTACTTGACCCTCATTATCAATTTTCCATTTTCAATTCTCCATTAGTTCCCCTGCATCATCCGTATTGCACGACCAGGCGTATAAGGGGCATCTGCCTCTTCTAATTTCTGCTCTAGTGCAGGCATATCTTTCGTTGCTAATTCTTGTAATGCAGCTAAGATAGGTGCAAATTCTTCCTTTGCTATCGCATAACTATCGCGGTGTGTTTTGGTAGGCGCGGAAGTAGAATATTTCTGCTCGTAAGTAATCCAGCCCATACGTCCCATAGGCGTGGGTGGCTCTTCCATATCCAATTGCGACTTGACATTATCACCGAATAATTGGCGACGTAAATCCCTAAGTTTACTATCTATCGCATTGGCATCTTTAGTGAGTCCTTCCATCGGAGCTTCTACCATCTTTATGGCTTCGCGGATGTGGCGCATTTTGTTACCCATCTCACCAATCAAACGTTGCGCGCCTTCCATGGAGCGTGACAATTCTGCCACATCGCGCTGAAATGCCACTTTTTCCGCCCGATTTTCAGCAGGTAGTACGGTATTATCAAGGGCTTTTACTTGGAACTTCACCGCTTCGCCCATTGGTTTCATTTCCCCATTATGGTACAATGCCATCGCTACACTATACTCGCCTGGAGTAACCAGTGTTCCTTCCGACTTGCCTGCAAATGGATTATAAAAACCTGATTTTCTTAGATTAATCGCTTCCTTTGAAGCATAGCGCAAATCCCATTGGAAACGCTGCACACCAGCCGAAGCAGGACGCGTGAGTTTACGCACTACTTTCCCTGCTGCATCCTTTATGGTGAAAATTAATTCTGGCTTGTATTCTTCGCGTTCTGCTTTCAAATCTTCATAGCTTGGATAGGCATTGCCTTTGCCATCTTTAGCATCTTTTGCCTCTTGTTTTTGGCGTTCATCTTTCTTTGACTTCACGCCTTCTTTCAAGTAGTAGGTAATCAAAGCGGCTGAACTCAAATTTTCACCTACATAATAACTATCGCCTTGAAATGCTTTGCCAGACAAGCCTAGTGGACTGCTTTTTTCAAATGCCAACGCATCACGTACCTCAAAAATGTGTCCATCCGAATCTATTTCCTTATTTTCAATATTGCGAAGGGCAGAATAATCATCTAATACATAAAAACCACGTCCGAATGTACCGAGTACCAAGTCATTCTCGCGTTTTTGAATCGCCAAGTCACGTACTGCAATGGTAGGAACGCCAGCTTTCAATTGCTTCCAATGTCCGCCCGCATTCGGAGAGAAAAATACGCCAAATTCCGTGCCACAGAACAGCAAGTCTTTGTCTACATGATCCTCTTCTATGGCATAGACACTACCGCGTTCGGGTAGATTATTGCTGATTTTATTCCAAGTCGCGCCTTTATCCAAACTGCGATAGATATAAGGCTTAAAATCGCCATATTTATGATGATTAAAAGCAGCATAAATCACATTTTCATCATGATTAGAAGCATAAACCGCATTCACATAGGTACGATTGGGTACGCCTATGATATTGTCAATTTTACGCCAAGAATCGCCGCCATTTTCAGAGATATGAATCAAACCATCGTCCGTACCCGCTATCAATAAATCAGCATCTAGCGTAGATTCGGAGAAGGCAACAATAGTACCATAAGGCGAAGTAGAGCGATTTTTTGCTACCGCGTCTGTACTCCATACCCTATCCATGACTTTGAGTTCATTACGATTGATTTGGCGGCTCAAATCATCACTAAGCACCGTCCAAGAGTTGCCATAATCATCGCTGCGGAATACCTTATTCGCAGAAAAATAAATACGTCCTGCTTTATGCGGACTCGCCACTAAGGGTGCGTCCCAATTCCAGCGATAGGTGTTTTCGTCCTTGCGCTCTTTGGGTTGAATACCTACTTCTTCGCCACTTTTACGGTCGTAGCGCACTAATACACCATACTGCGATTGTGCGTATACAATATCAGGATTATTCGGATCTACTTGCGATTCAAAACCATCGCCGCCATGCGTCACAAACCAATCTTCATTGCGAATACCATGTGCTGTATTCACCCGCGACGGGCCGCCCATACTGAAGTTATCTTGCGTACCTCCGTAAATGTTATAGAAAGGCGCGTCATTGTCCACAGCCACTTTATAGAATTGCGTTACGGGTAGATTTGCTTTGAAATCCCAGGTCTTGGCAGCATCCCAAGTTTCATAAATGCCACCGTCGCAGCCTACGAGCCAATGCTTATTATTCTCAGGATTTATCCAAATACAGTGATTATCTACGTGCTTGTAGTCTTCACCTACTTTATCGAAATTTTTACCGCCATCATGCGTCACGCTCATCCAAGTATCCATCGCATAGACGGTATTCGCGTCCACAGGGTCAGCAATAATTTCCTGATAATAGTTGCCGCTTGTCACGAAACCACTTTGCTTCGCCCAACTCGCGCCGCCATTCGTTGATTTGTAAAAACCACTCTTGCCTTGTGCCGCTTCCACGATGGCATAAATGATGTCAGGATTAGCAGGCGAAATACTTAAACCAATGCGCCCGATGTCCACACCAGGTAAGCCTTTATTCGCTTTATTCCAAGTTTCGCCTCCATCGGTACTTTTATAAATAGTAGAATTTGGCCCACCACCTAAGTAAGTAAACACATGCCGACGACGCTGAAATGCCGCTGCGTAGAGGATGTTCGGATTGCGTGGGTCTATTACAATGTTGTCCACACCTGTGTGTTCATCTATTGTTAAAACCGCTTTCCAAGTTTCGCCACCGTCGGTAGTTTTATATACGCCTCGGTCACCGCCTTCTTTCCAAAGCGGCCCGATAGCAGCTACCCATACCACCTCCGAATTGTCAGGATGCACGATGATGCTTCCGATGTGTTCGGATTCCTTCAAGCCTTTATGTTGCCAACTTGCACCGCCATCGGTAGATTTATAGATACCATCGCCATAAGCAACACTTCGCTGATTGTTATTTTCGCCTGTACCGACCCATACTGTGCTTGGATTGCGCTCATCAATGGTGACGCAGCCAATGGAATACGAGCCTTGACTATCAAAAATCGGGCTATAAGTCGTGCCTGAATTGACTGTTTTCCAGACTCCCCCCGAAGAGGTCGCCACAAAATATTCGTGCGGACGCGCTGGGTGCATCGCAAAGTCAGAGATACGCCCAGAAGTAAGGGCTGGCCCAACGCAACGAAACTTTAAGCCTGACAATCCGATTTCATCTAAGGGTTCTTTTTTCTTTTCTTCGGTGATTTCTTCTTTGTCTTTTTTCTTCTTTTTCTTCTGTGCAAATGCTTGATTCGGACTGCATAAACTGAGTACCAGTCCCAAGCTTAATAAGCAAAATAGTGTTTTTTTCATATTCGGTAGTATTGTTTTAATTTGCAAAATTTACCATCTTAGGGCTTCGGGGAGTTGGGTGAAGAGGTGTTGCCATTTTCTATCGGTTTTGCTGGCTATGATTTTTATGGAATGCCAGACAGAGGGGTGTTTATAGGTGACAATAGATGCCTTGAAACTTTCCTTTAAAAATGCCTTAATGCTATCCAAATCTTGTGATTCATCAATCAAATCATAGGGAGAAAGGGCTGCTTTTAAAGCCACCAAATTAGGTGCATTTAGTACCTTCACTAATCGTTCCATTCGTGCATAATAATAAACTGCTGCACGCTCACGCCCTTTTATTAATTGTGGTCTTGTATTGAGTCCTAATATCTCTATAGTTTTCATTGCCTTGTTGCGTTCTGCTTCGCTGATATTACGAAGGAGTTTGTACTTGAATGTTTGCAAATTTAGCAACATAAATCTATTGGGGTCTTCTAGGCGAGGATTAATGAGCGCGAGCGTTTTATAAATCGGTTCTATTCCCTGTTCCACATCACAAATTGCTCCTGCATGGTCTAAAACATAACATTTTGCCAATTTATAGCCTGTATTGCATTGCTTACAGGCAAGCAAATAATTTTCCCAAACAAAAGCTAATTCAGGAAAAAAGGACTTTGGAGCGATATGTTCTATATCATTAGCCTCGTTCAGTTCGCAGTAATTGCATATTTCTATTGATACACACATTGCCGTCAATGTGTCTTTTATTTCATTAAACGTTTTTTTGCCTATCTTGGAGTTATTCTTAGCCTTCCAAAGCTGTTGCGCTCGGACTGTTTTTTGAGTAAAGTCAGCTTGATTATTTACGCTAGTTTGTAACGTATTTAAGCGATTTACTGCGGCTAGAGAAAGGTCTTTAGAAGCCAGTTGGATCATCGGTGACAAGTATTTTTTGTAAATGACGACGTTCTTTTTCTTCTTCTTCTTTGATTTGCCCAACAGCAAACAGGGCATTCAAGTGTCCGAGGCGTTCTAATTTAGCATGAGAACCTTCGGAACGCTCCACTACAGATGACTTTCCAAATAACTCTGTTCCATAAGCATCTAGGATATTTCCACTTACTAATCGTTCTTTATCTAATCCC
>JAHDCQ010000224.1 GCA_020629845.1 Saprospiraceae bacterium
AATACCTGCCTGTCACGCAGGGGGTCGCGGGTTCGAGTCCCGTCCAGACCGCATAAAGCTTGATAATCGTTTGATTGTCAGGCTTTTTTGTTTTTATAGTCCAAATGTTTCCCGAATAATTCTAGTTTTTGGCATAAGACATCAAGCAAAAACTATAGCCCATTGGAACAATATCCCAATCAAATTACGTTACACTACCAACAAGTAGGACTAGACGGAAAAACTAAAAGCGAACTCCATTCTACGCTTCCTACCAATATAAGTAGACGTACAGATTTAAAGATACGAGACGTAAATACTCAATGATTGAATTGTGAATGACTGAATGAGCGAATATAATTTAGAATTATTCACTCATTTATCATTCTTTCATGCACTCATTGAGTATTTACATTGAGATTTAGAGAATAAATATGTCCGACTACTTATATGCTAAAAAAATAAATGAAAATGGCAAAACACACAGTCCAACTTTCACCAGCATTTAAGGCGCAAACCACTAAGGCAATCATTGCCATTGGCGTATTTATTTTGACCTACCTCCTTATCTTAGTATTAGCAGTCATACTGACTGTCTTGTGCGTATATGGAGGCATCGCGCTTATTATGACAGCCCCAAGAATTATTACAATCGGGTTAGGCATCGGGCTATCGAGTTTAGGGATTTTTGTACTCATTTTTCTATTAAAATTCATGTTCAAATCTCATAAGATTGACCGCTCTCACTTGCAAGAAATCAGCCGAGCGCAAGAGCCAGCACTCTTCAAGATGATTGATGATATTGTGGAAAAAGTAGGAACCAGCGCGCCGAAGAAGGTATACCTATCTGCTGATGTCAATGCGGCTGTTTTTTATGACTCTAATTTTTGGAGTATGTTTTTACCCATCCGAAAAAATCTACAAATTGGATTAGGTTTGGTGAATACCGTGACGCAGGACGAGCTAAAGGCAATCTTGGCACACGAATTTGGACACTTTGCCCAAAAGACGATGAAAGTTGGAAGCTACGTCTATAATGTCAATCAGGTGATTTTCAATATGCTGTACGATAATGAAGGTTACGAACAGCTCGTGGAAAGATGGGCAAATTCGAGCGGCTACATTGCCATATTTGCAGCCTTAGCATTCAAAATTGTGCAAGGTATTCAATGGGTGTTGCGCCAGCTTTATGCTATCGTGAATAAGAGTTATATGGGCTTATCAAGGGAAATGGAGTTTCATGCAGATGAAATAGCGGCCAGCGTGACGGGCTATGAGCCACTGAAAAGCTCCTTGCTTAGAATGGACTTAGCGGACGATTCCTTTAGTCAGGTATTGAACTTTTACACTAAAAAAGTAGAAGACAGCGAGAAAAGTACGAACCTGTATCCAGAGCAGTTATTTGTAATGAATTTTTTAGCGGCAGATCACGAGCTTCCCATAAAGGAGAATTTGCCAGTAGTAACATCAGAAGATGTCGGCAAATTCAATAAATCCAAGTTGGTTATTGAAAATCAATGGGCTTCGCACCCAAGTACTGAACAGCGCATTGCCCGCTTGGAGCAGACGAACCTTAAGGCGGAACAAATCACTTACACACCTGCCAACAAGGTGTTTAGCGATATAGCAGAACGGCAAGCTGCATTTACAAATCGAATATTTCAAGAGGTTAGTTATCCAGCGGAGGCAACAGCAATATCTTTAACTAGCTTCCAAGCGGCCTATCAGGAACAAGTTGAAAGCAATACATTTTCCAAAATTTATAATGGTTATTATGACCAAAGAAACCCAGTTTATACAGCGGAACATGCGAGCTATACAGCGATAGAGCAGCTAGATAGAGCGGACTTATTCTCCGATGAAAAAGTAGATTGGGTGCATACGGCAGTTGCGCTACATAATGATATTTCTACCATCTATCAGATAGCAGAAAACGCAATTCCTGTGAAAACCTTTGATTACGATGGAAAGAAGTACAACAGAAAAGAAAGTGAGAAGTTGATAACCCAACTCACGCAAGAGTTAGAGCAGATACTGAACCGACTAAAGCAAAATGACATTCAGGTATTCCGCTTTTTCCAAGCCTGTGAACAAGGGCAACAAAAGGACAATCGCTTGGAGCAACTCTATCAATCCTTTCAGGCATTTGACACCTATTTTGACGAAAAACATGCCATTTACACTCAACTCGCGGAAGCCTTACAATTTGTGAGCGTTACTACACCCATTGAGCAAATACGTGCTAATTTTGCACAGATTGCAACGCTAGAAAAGACCTTCAAAAGCAATATACAAGAGTTATTAGCTGATGATGCATATCAGTCTACGATGACACAAGCGATGCGCGACAATTTCGAATTATATGGCTCTCAAGATTGGGAATATTTCGGTAATGAATCCTATTTGGAGCGTAATTTAGGTCTGTTCACTACCGCTTTGGATGACTATGTGTTCCTATTATCTAGAGGTTATTTCTTGTTGAAAAAGCAGTTGCTAGATTATCAAGAGCAGCTTTGGGTACAGTCGTCTGCAAATGCATCCTAGCACTCATTTGTTAGAGCTCGTTTGGAAATTTTGAACGGACAATTTTGAATGAATAATTCATTCAAAATTGTCACATTCAAAATTCAAAATTGTCTAAAAGCTAGACTTCCTCCACCCACTCCAAGGCTACTATCCCAAGCGGCGGCAAGGTCAAAAAGATTGAATACGGGCGACCATGCCAAGGCTTTGCTTGTGCTTCTACCGTTTCAGGATAGGTGATGGCACTACCGCCATAGGCTTGTTCGTCGCTGTTTAGGATTTGTCGCCAAGTGCCTTCCGTAGGGCAACCCATCTGGAAATTATCATGCGGAATAGGCGTAAAATTACACACCACGAGTACCGTACTATCCTTACCTTTTCTTAGATAAGATAACACACTATTTCTACCATCGCCATGTTCCACCCACTCGAAGCCTTCATTGGAAAATTGCTGCTCGTAGAGGGCAGGCGTATCTTTATAAATATTATTCAAGGCTTTCACCCAAGCTTGCATCCCTTTGTGATAGGGTTTTTCGGCTTGTTCCCAACGCAAGCCAGTGGCATGACTCCACTCGCTAGTTTGGGCAAATTCGCCCCCCATGAAAAGCAGCTTCGTGCCAGGGTGCGTGTACATATAGCCATACAGTAAGCGCAGATTAGCAAAGCGTTGCCACTCATCGCCAGGCATGCGTCCGAGTAAGGAGCGTTTGCCATGCACTACCTCATCATGCGAAAGCGGCAGCATGAAGCGTTCTGAGAAAGCGTATATAATGCTAAAGGTAATTTCATTATGGTGGAAGCGGCGATAAATCGGATTGCGCTTGAAGTAGCCGAGGGTATCGTGCATCCAGCCCATCATCCATTTTTGGTCGAAGCCTAAACCACCATTGTAGGTTGGTTGCGAAACGCCTGGCCAAGCCGTTGACTCTTCCGCAATAGTGATGACATCGGGATATTCTTTATGCACTACTTCATTGAATTCTTTGAGTAAACTAATAGATTCTAGGTTCTCGCGCCCTCCGTATTCATTTGGTATCCATTCGCCTTCATTTCTGGAATAATCCAAATAAAGCATCGAAGCAACGGCATCTACTCGCAAGCCATCGGCATGGTATTGCTCTACCCAAAAAAGTGCGTTGGAAATCAAGAAATTTCGGACTTCATTGCGACTATAATTAAAAATCGCACTCTTCCAATCAGGATGAAAGCCCTTACGTGGATCGGCATGTTCGTAGAGGTGTGTACCATCGAACTGAGCGAGCGCAAAACCATCATTAGGGAAGTGCGAAGGCACCCAATCCAAGAGGACACCAATGCCTGCCTGATGGCATTTATCCACGAGATAAGCAAAATCTTCAGGTTTCCCGTAGCGGCTCGTCGGTGCGAAATAACTCGTTACTTGATAGCCCCACGATGGATAATAGGGGTGCTCCATCACAGGCATCATTTCGATATGCGTGAAGCCCATGTCGGAAACATATTGTACCAACTCATCTGCCATTTGCCGATAGGAGAGCGAACTAGAGCCATTCCCAAACTTCTTCCAAGAACCCAAATGCACTTCATAGACGGAGTAGGGTTTTTCTTGCTCAACTTGTGCTTTGCGCTGCTCCATCCACTCGGTATCCTGCCACTCATAGTCTAGTTCCCACACGATAGATGCGCGTTTGGGTGGCACTTCCGCGAAGCGCGCATAAGGGTCTGCTTTTGCCAATTCTTGCCCATAATGGGTCTGAATATGGTATTGATATAGTTCTCCATGCGCTACGCCTGGTATGAAGCCTTCCCAAATTCCCGAAGCATCCCAGCGAGGTGATAGTGGATTTGCGTTTTTATTCCAGGTATTAAAATTGCCTATCACCGCTACTGCTCGCGCATTGGGTGCCCATACTGCAAAATACGTCCCACTTTGCCCATCCACTTCTATCGTGTGGCTACCCATTTTTTCGTATATCCGAAAATGCTTTCCAGCCTTGAATAAGTTAATGTCAAAGTCCGTGAAGAGCGTGTGTCCAACTGTTTTATTCATAGAGAATATATAGGTGTTGCTGTAATTTTGAACTTTGAATAATTAAATTAAATGGTTCTCTGACAATGTTGGTGATTAATCAAGCCTAATTTTATCAAAAGTTCGACCATTCCATTTACTCATTTTGATAAAATTAGGCTTGACCACCAAAATTGTCAAAGAACGAATTAAATTTTCGGACATTTTTATTAATGCCAAATATTGTTCCATTCAAAATTCAAAATTGTCTCATTCAAAATTATTGATTTATCGCTACCACAATGTATCGGTTTTCGAGGGAAGTATCATTTATTTCTTCTACAAAGTAGCCTGCTTTTTTCAATTCTTGTTCCACTTCATATACTGGTACGCGGTAATTTACATCTGGTCCAAAGCGAGTAGTCTTTTTCTTAAAATCTACAATCACGAGTTTGCCGCGCACTTTCATGCCTTTACTCAGTCGCTCCAAGTAAGCAGGACGATCAGAGATAAACATATACGTATCCACCATCAATACACCATCCGCTTCTGCTGGGCGTAGTCCTGGGGTATCGTGTGCAGTTAAGCGCGCTTCCAGATTAAGCGTGGTATCTGCGCCTGCGATGCTATCCAAGCGAATCACCGAAGCCGTGTCTATATCAATAGCTATCACTCTTTTAGCTAGCCGAGCCATTGGTATGGCATCGTAGCCCAAGCCTGCACCTATTTCCGCAATTATTTTATTTGATAGGTCACCAAATAGATTTTGAAACTGGCCGTGCCGAGGGTTTGAATAATGTTCATCAATGCCTTCTTTATCCCCGTGGTCATGCTCACAAGCAAGCAAGTTGAACAAGAGCGTAACTATAAGTAATGTAGTGTGAGGCCTCATATTTTGCATTTTCATGTTCCATGATGATGGGCATAATTTTTCATCATTAGGAAATATGGGTAAAAATACAGTTTAGACCTTACATTTAAGCGAAATATACTTGAAAACTTGAAGAGTGGGCTGTGTTTTGGGTATCATTGAAAAATAGAAGATGAAGGCTAGAGAAAAAGTAGACTTTTAATTGCGCTCTTTGCTTCCTTTTTGGTGATGAAGCGTAAATTTTGTAGAATTGTAGGAGATGATGCCTATTTTTATGGAAAATTTATTAGTTGAAATAGAGAACTGCACGCTTTGTGCTAAAAAACTACCACTTGGCCCGCGACCAATTGTTGCCGCGCATCCAAAAAGTAAGCTGGTAATAATCGGGCAGGCACCAGGTGCTGTAGTGCATCGAACAGGGATTGCATGGGATGATAAAAGTGGTGAAAATTTAAGGCGTTGGTTAGGCATTGATAGTAGCATTTTTTATGATGCACAAAAAGTAGCAATCATTCCAATGGGTTTTTGCTATCCAGGTAGAGGTAAATCTGGCGATAATCCTCCGACAAAAGAATGTGCTCCTACATGGCATAATGCTTTATTGGAACGCATTGAAGACCCTAGCTTGATATTATTGATTGGAAAATATGCACAGGACTATTATTTAGGGAAAACTTCAAAACGAAGCCTGACAGAGACCGTTAGAAATTATACAGAATATTTACCCACCTACTTTGTATTACCACACCCTTCGCCAAGAAACAATATCTGGCAAGCAAAAAATCCATGGTTCAAAACCGAGGTATTGGTAGAACTTCAAAAACGAGTATCAAAGGCATTACAATAAGAAATAATATGCGAATAAAATTTTGCGGAGCAGCACGAGAAGTGACGGGAAGCGCGCACCTCATCACGTTAAAAGATGGCTTTACCATTCTACTGGATTGTGGACTCTTTCAAGGGCGGCATGAAAAGATGGCAGACTGGAACGCCAATTGGTACTTCAAGCCCGAAACGGTAGATTGTGTCATTTTGTCGCATGGACATATTGACCATACGGGGCGTTTGCCGAAACTGTATAAAGATGGTTTTCGAGGAAAAGTATATAGCACCCACGCTACGCGCAGCCTCTGTTCCATCATGCTACTCGATAGCGCGATGATACAAGAACGCGATGCCAAATATTACAACAAACGCGCTCGCAGAAAAAACAAACGTGCACCGCTCCGACACGCCCTCTACAATCAAGAGCATGTCAATAAGGTGATGGGTGCTTTCGTGGGCATTGGCTATGAACAGTGGTTTCATGTGCATCCGAAAGTGCGGGTGCGTTTCCGTGATGCGGGGCATATTTTGGGCAGTGCCAGCGTGACCTTGGAGATAAAAGAAGGACGTAAAACCCGACGCATTGGCTTTTCGGGGGACATCGGACGACCCAACCGCCCTATTCTACGTGACCCACAGCCGATGGATCAGGTAGACTATATGATTTGCGAGTCCACTTATGGCGATAAAGACCATAGCGCGCCACCTGCGGAGAGCGAGCAGTTCCTGAAAATCATTCGAGAAGCCTGTGTAGAAAAACAGGGCAAACTTTTGATTCCTGCCTTTAGCATTGGGCGCACACAGGAAGTCGTACACATGCTCGACCAGATGGAAACGAAGGGCTTACTACCGAAAATTCCTGTGTTTGTGGATAGCCCACTCGCTGTGAATGGCACGGAAATATACGGTACCCACCCTGAATGTTACGATAATGATTTGAACCGCTATATCCTGACTGACCCAAATCCATTTGGCTTTAATCGCCTGACTTATAATCGCGATTTGGAAGTCTCTAAGCAGCTCAATCATCGGAAAGATGCCTGTATTATCATTAGTGCGTCGGGTATGATGAACGCGGGACGTGCCAAACACCACTTGAGTAATAGTATTGAATATAAGAAAAATACCGTACTGATAGTAGGCTACTGTTCCCCTGAAACGCCTGGCGGAAAACTACGCGCAGGGGTAGACAAAATCCGTCTATTCGGACAGGAGAAAAAGGTAAATGCGCGCATCGAAATCATGGATTCCTTCTCGGCTCATGCGGATAGGAGCGAACTCTTAGATTTTGTACGCAATCAGAATCGGAAACTCCGACAGATGTTTCTCGTGCATGGCAATTACGAAAAGCAACAGCAATTCAAGAGCTATCTGGAGCAACATCGCTTTAAAAATGTAACGATTCCGAATATGGGACAGGAGTTTGTGCTGGATTAGTTTCAATGTGATAATGTGATAATGTGATAATGCTGTAATGTGATAATATTTTTCCTATTATCTCATTCCAGCATTATCGCATTATAAATCTAAACTCTATACATTGACCTTTGCAGAAAAGATACTGAATTTTCACCGCCAGTTGCATCCTGATTGGGCATTGCCTGAGGGAGTAGAATTACTATTTCCGTTCGATAATGCCGAGACTTGGCAGGTGATGGAGCAGTTTTATCATAAATATTTCAGCGATAATCGGCAACGCATCCTGATTTTTGGTATCAATCCAGGGCGTTTTGGAGCGGGTATCACAGGTACGCCCTTCACCGACCCCAAGTTGCTAGAAGAGGTGTGTGGTATTGAAAATCCGTTCAAGAAAAAGTACGAACTCTCTGCTATTTTTGTCTATGATTTCATTCATGCTTTTGGTACAGTAGAAGCATTCTATCAACAGTTTTATATTACTTCGCTTTGCCCGCTAGGTTTTGTGAAGGATGGGAAAAATTACAATTATTACGATAGTAAAACTTTGACAGAAGCCGTAGAGCCACACATCATACATAATATTGAGCAGAATCTTGAGTTCGGCTGTTCTAGTAAGGCCGCGCTTTGTATGGGGCGCGGCAAGAATTATGCCTATTTCGAAAAATTGAATGCAGAGCATGGCTTTTTTGAGCAAATTTTGCCCTTACCCCACCCGCGTTGGGTGATGCAATATCGCAGGAAACGGAAGGAAGAATTTGTACTAGAGTTTGTGGAGACTTTTCATAAAGCGATAGCCTTGAGTTGTTAGCCCTTTACTAAAAATGGTGTGGGATTTTCCAAAACAAAAAATGGCTCTTTGACAATTTTTGCAAAACCTGTACTGGTGGACGGTAGACTTCGGCTCGACTGTCCACTAAATACTGGCTAAATGGACAGACGAACTTAAAGTCGCCCGTCCATCTTGCAAAAATTGTCAAAGAGCCCAAAAAATAATAACATGAGCGCATCCGCAGAAATGCCTTATTTCATGAAGCCCTCCAAAAACCTAAGTGCTGAAGAAAAGCATGCTGCTTATCAGGAAGCCCTGCAAGGCATAGAAG
>JAHDCQ010000225.1 GCA_020629845.1 Saprospiraceae bacterium
TAGCTCTTTTGGGTAGTTCTTAAACCTCTTGTCGTCCTTTTTCATTATAATCTTAATAAACTTCTAAACTTACGAAATTGAATAAATTACAATTTGAAACAAGCCCCTATTTATTACAACATGCTAATAACCCTGTGGATTGGTATGCTTGGAAACCTGAAGCCTTTGAACGGGCAAAAGCAGAGGATAAGCCTATCTTAGTCAGCATTGGTTATTCCACTTGCCATTGGTGCCATGTGATGGAGCATGAAAGCTTTGAAAATGAGGAAATTGCCGCTTTGATGAATAAGCATTTTATCAATATCAAAGTAGATAGAGAAGAACGCCCCGATGTAGATCAAATCTATATGGAGGCTTGCCAAATTATAAATGGTTCAGGCTGTGGCTGGCCACTCAATTGCTTCCTCACGCCCGATGGCCGCCCATTTTATGCAGGTACGTATTTTCCCCCTAGTCCTGCTTACAATCGCCCTTCTTGGACGCAAGTTTTGCAGAATTTAGCTAATAGCTTCCGTACACGCCGCGACGAAGTGGAAGCACAAGCCAATCAATTGTTGGGTATCATTGAAGGTTCGGATAGCAATTTAGTAGGAAATGTAATAGAAGGTTTGCAGGCAGCGCAAGTATTTACACCAGTAGTGCTGCAAAGTGTTTTTTTACAACTTCAAAAACGCTTTGATACGCAAGATGGAGGCTTTGGTGGCGCACCGAAATTTCCTAGTACTATGTCCTTGCGCTACTTACTGCATTATCATCATTTCACCGACGAACAGGCAGCATTGGAACATTTGGAACGTTCCTTAGATAAGATGATTCGAGGCGGCATTTATGACCAAATTGGTGGTGGCTTTTCGCGCTATGCGACAGACAATGCGTGGCTAATTCCCCATTTCGAGAAAATGCTTTATGATAATGCTCTATTGATAAGTTTGCTTTCCGATGCTTACAAAGTCACGAAAAAAGAGCTATATAAAGAAACCATAGAAGAAACCCTCACTTTCATTCAGCGTGAAATGACGAGTAATGAAGGTGGCTTCTATTCCGCACAGGATGCGGATTCGGAAGGCGTAGAAGGTAAATATTATGTATGGACGAAGGCAGAAGTGGAGGCTATTTTGGGTGAAGAGGCCGTTTTGTTTACTGCTTTTTATGACATCAGCGAAGCGGGGAATTGGGAACATGTCAATATTTTGCAACGCAAACAAAGCTTTGAAGACTTTGGCAATGAAAACGGTATAGATGTTACTGCCTTAAAAACACAAATGCAGGAAAGTCGTGAAAAACTATTTGCCGTACGTGACCAACGCATTCATCCAGGACTAGATGATAAAATTCTCTTAGACTGGAACGCGCTAATGTGTACGGCTTATGTAAAGGCATACACGGCATTGGGCAATGAAGCATATAAAGATGCAGCCGTCCAAAATATGAATTTCCTGTTGGAAAAATTCCAGCAGCCTGATTCGCGCGCGCTCTATCATACTTACAAAAATGGGCAGGCACAGTACGATGCGTTTTTGAATGACTATGCTTATGTCATAGCTGCGCTGATAGATGTATATGAAATCACATTGAATTTTGACTGTCTTGCTAAAGCAGCGACATATATGGAATTGGTGCTAGAAGATTTCTTTGATGCTGAAGCAAAACTTTTTTACTTCACTTCTAGTCGACAAACAGATATTATCACCCGCAAAAAAGATGTCTATGATTCTGCTGTGCCTTCAGGCAACTCTACGATGGTGCAAAACTTGCAGCGATTGGGCATTATTTTAGATAAATCGCACTATCGGATATTGGCGCGTGATATGCTAATGCAAATTCAAACCTCTGTCGAACGCTACCCAACTTCTCTAGCACGTTGGGCGCAAGCCTTTATAGCAGAAGTACATCCTATGCCTGAAATTGCGGTAGTAGGGGAGGAGGTAAACAATTTAGCAAGTGAAATCAATACTTTATTTATTCCGAATAAAGTTTTACTAGCGAGTGAACAAGAACGCCCCGATTATCCGTTATTAAAAGGAAGAGCTGTCGCAGGCGACACCTTAATATATGTATGTCGTGATTTTGTATGCCAACGCCCTGTGCGAACGGTACAACTCTTGATTGATGAACTATGAATGATAAGAGATGGGTGGAAAACTCATCTCTCATCACTCATCTCTCATAGCTAAACACATGAAAATACTTCTACCTTTAGTATTCGGACTAAGCCTAGCAATAAGTGCTGCTGCACAACAAGCGACGCAGTACAGCCTTTATATGTTCAATAAAGCAGCCTATAATCCAGCCTATGTCGGTTTGGATAATCTATTGACCATTACAGGCGTGTACCGAAAACAATGGGTAGATTTAGTAGGTAGCCCTACTTCACAGCATGTAAATATGCACATGCCGCTCTTTTTTATGAGTAGTGGTATAGGACTAGCCTTTCAGAATGACCAATTGGGAGTAGAGCAAAATCTGCGACCTGAATTGATGTATAGCTACCAAGTGCCTTTGAGCCGAAAAAGTTTACTTTCAGTAGGCGTAGGAGCGGGACTATTCCAAAAAACACTTAATGGAAGCGACATCCGTACGCCCGACGGCGAATATCAAGATGTATTCGATCATCGTGATGATGTGCTGTCCACCGCCAACCTTTCTGCTAATGCGAATACCTTAAGTGCAGGTATTTATTACCTAAGCGAGCGATTGGAAGTAGGACTTTCCACTAAAAACATCCTAGAGCAAAAGCTTGAATTTGACCCTACGAGTATCATTCCTGTACGGACATACTTTTTTTCTGCCATTGCTCACCTTGATTTGAATAGTAGTTTAAAATTACACCCCTCCGCATTCGTGAAATCGGATATTTTACAAACCCAAATAGATTTTTCGGCACTTCTGCAATACAATGACAATATAATGATAGGCGCGTCGTTTAGAGGATATAGTCCAACAACAATAGACGCTGCCTCCATTATAGGAGGTTGGCAACTTGCAGAAAACACTCGAATAATTTACAGTTACGACTTGACTTTGTCGAATTTAAGGAATGTAAGTAGTGGAACGCATGAAATTTTACTAACTTACGCCCTCAATAAAGAAATAGGGAAGGGAGTTCCGCCACCTATTATTTATAATCCTCGGTTTTAAAGAGCATGCAGCTTAGGTTTTTCTTCTTAATCTGCAAACGCATCTCAACACGCTACACGACAATTACATTATTTGAACATCAATGGGGCGTTCAATAATAAATTTTTCGTTTTTCATGTGATACTAAATCAATCGAACAGCGTAAATTTATTAGTGTACTACGCCTATATTTTCTATTATTAGAATACTATTTTGGTAACATAAGCGTTTCATTTCCGTTAATCTAGCTCTCTTGCTATCTAAGGTTCAAAAATGCGTTTTTTATGCAAACTTTTACTTTTGAACAAGACTATAAAGGCTAAATAACATTTGCTTTATTACCAAATTTAACTAAGTACTCATCTAATTAAATGAGTATCAAGTTTTTGATAAGAACATTGAACGAGCTATATTTGTGCCGCTCTTTCAATAATCATATTTTTTGCAAGGAAAACAGATGATAATTAAGATGAAGAAGCTTCTTAAGTTTAGTCTAGTAATGTTAGCCTTCGTAGCTGCATCATGTGGTTCACAACAAAGTGGACAGCTTATTGGCGTGTTGGAACGTCCTGACTGGAAAGGTATTAATCCTTACGGTATGCAATATGTCCCCTCAGGCACATTGCACGTCGGAGCAGGTGACCAAGACATCACCAACACCTTTGTCCAACGACCACGTGCTATCTCTATCGTTGGTTTCTATATGGACGATACCGAAATTACAAATAACGAATATCGCCAATTTGTAAATTGGGTACGCGATTCTCTAGCACACTCTTACCTCGATCACTATATCGAAGATGAGATAACTGGTGATGAGCGCATTGATTGGGATATAGAATTGGATTGGGAATTGGATGCTGAAGAGCTAGAAGACCTATTCTACCAGGGCGATGATAAATTTGCAGGCAAACGCGAATACAATGCCAGCAAATTTGTATACGAATACGAATGGTATGATTGGCAAAGAGCTGCACATGATAAAGGTCGCTCGCCAAGAAATGCCTTCATCAAGCGTAAGAAAGTAAATATCTATCCAGATACTTTAGTATGGATTCGTGATTTTGCTTACTCTTACAATGAGCCAATGACGCGTGTTTACTTCAGTCACCCTGCTTATGATGACTATCCAGTAGTAGGTGTAGATTGGTATATGTCAAATGCCTTCTCTTACTGGCGTACCAACCTTTGGAATCGCTATGAAGGTGGAGCAAGCGGCGTAGCTACCGAAGATTTCCGTTTACCATTCGAGTCAGAGTGGGAATATGCTTCTAGAGGAGGGCACGACGGCAACCCTTATCCTTGGGGCGCATACTACTTGCGTAACTCAAAGGGATGTTTGTTAGCTAACTTTAAGCCTGGTCGTGGAAATTATCCAGAAGATGGTGGCTTATATACCGTAAAAGCTGATGCTTACTTCCCGAATGATTATGGTTTATTCAATATGTCGGGCAATGTAGCAGAATGGACGAATACAGCATACTACGAGAATGCATACTCGTTCTCGCATGACTTGAATCCTGATATTCGCTACGATGCTCAAGACGATGATCCAGAAGCTTGGAAACGTAAAGTAATTCGTGGTGGCTCTTGGAAAGACATCGCACATTTCTTGCAGAATCAAAATCGTGACTACGAATTCCAAGACACAACAAAGTCTTACGTAGGTTTTCGTAATGCTTTGACGTTCTTAGGACGTTCTGTAAACGATTTCTAGACAATATAAGACTTCACTTACTTGAACCATATAGGACTTGCATGTTCTATATGGTTCAATGAGTTTTAGCCCTACGGAGTGAAGGTATTCCAACTTCATAAAACCAATATTTCGACTACTTATTATACCAATCCACATCCAAAAATTGTATTAAGCTGGATTGGTATTAAAAGTCAGAAATTCACCCTTTGGTAGTTTACCATTTACGCTCCCATTCAGGGATTTAGCCGTACTACACAAGCAAAACACTCACTAAGTCTTAACAATTTATATTTTTTTTTCTGCGAGTTGTAACTTTTCAGCAACTTTGCATTATAACTAATGTGTGACTTAGTAAAATGATAGGTTTATAGAATAACGCTATTGCACTAAGTCCCAACTAAAATTGGATAATCAACTAACATTTTAAATTAAAGTAAACAATGAGTTTTATTCATTCTAAGGGATTCAAATACTTCAAGAATTTGGTTATTGGTATTGGAGCAGCTATTGTATTGTTAGGCGCATGGGAAAAGCTTCAGTCGACCCACTTAATTCCAGGAGTTGATTTAATTACAGTAGGATTATTTATAGAAGCAGCGATGTTCCTTTTCTTAGGCTTGCTTCCACCAGAGAAAGATTATTACTGGGAAAAACTATATCCAGGACTTGATGAGGCTAACTCTAATCTAAAGCCATTAGCAGCAGGCGGTAGCGCAGTTATAGATGATACTCCATCATTGAACGGTCAAGTAGTAGAGCAGCAATTAGGCGGTATGCTTACCGAGCTACAGTCTATGTCAAAAAGTCTTGGTTCATTGAAATCACTACAAGAAGTAGATTTCTCTTCTACGGGCGACCAAATCCGTACGATGAATAACTTCTACACCAAGCTAAACGAAGCTATGGCTGACCTTGGCGATTCTTTAGAAGATACACGTCGCTACAAGGAGCAAATGTCTGCTTTGAACCGCAACTTAGGTTCGTTGAATGCAGTATATGGCAACGTATTAGGTGCAATGGCAAACATTCGCAACCCTCAATAATTGAAGCCTGTTGAGTAATTTAATTTGATAATAATATAGAGATGATGAAGAGAAGGATAAAAGACTACCAAAAGTCTCCTATCTCATCCCGATAGCTATCGGGACACATCTCATAAGCTATAAGATATATGTCCATACCAAAGGAGCCCCGGCAGCTCATGATTAACTTGATGTATCTGGTACTCTTGGCACTACTTGCCTTGAACGTATCCGCAGAAATCATCAATGCTTTCTTTGCGCTGGATAAGGGGAATAAAGAAAGTATCGCGACGATGAATAAACAACTCGACGATACGGAAAAAGGTATAACCAAGCTTTTAAAAGAACCTTCTAAGAAAAAGTTTGAACCGATATTGCCAGCTATTAGTGAAGTGCGTTCTTTGACAAAGGATTTCAATACTTACGTCGAAGACTTGCGAAATAACTTGATTGATGCGGCAGGTAATAACAACGGTACATTAGATGATGATGACTACGTCGAAGAGAAGGGGAAGAAGAAGCCTAAGGGCAAGAAAAATAAAGACGTAACAACAAGGATTCTTGCAAAGCCCGTTGCAGATGGTGGTGATGGGAAAGGGGTAGAGTTGAAGGAAAAAGTGCTAGATACTAGAGAGAAGATGCTCACAGCGTACAAGAATCTCATCACTAAGTATGGTAAAGACCCATTTGGTCTTAAAGACGAAGAGGTTCAAAGTAAAATTCAGAGTATGGAGTCTAACCTTACTTTGAAGATTGATGATGAGTCTTGGACAGCAAGTGATAAAAAGAGTTGGGAAGAATATAAGTTCAAGCAAATGCCTTTGGCTGCTGTTTTGCCTATCTTGAGTAAAATGCAATCAGATGCTAAGACTGCGGAAGCTGCAATTGTGAATGAAATGGCAGGTTTTGCAGGTGGTCGTGAAATTGTATTCGATAAGTTCTTTCCTGTAGTAAATGCGAAGAAAGCATATGTAATTTCAGGTGAAAAATTTGAAGCAGAAATTTCGGTAGGTACATATAGTTCTTCTATATCTCCTTCTGATATTAGCATTTCCGCTGGTGGCCAGTCACTCCGTGTAAATGAAGATGGTATAGCTACTTATTCCACTACAACAAGTAGTACAGGAGTGAAGAAGCTTAATTTAACGGCTTCGGTACGTAATCCATTAACTGGAGAAACATCAAGAGGAGAAAGTACCTTTGAATATGAAGTTGGTCGTCGTTCAGTAGCGGTATCACCAGATAAGATGAACGTGTTCTATATCGGTGTAGACAATCCAGTATCCGTAGCGGCAGCAGGTGTTTCTAGTAATGACCTGAATGTACGTGGAAGTGGTGGAGGAATCCGTATGAACAAGACAGGGCAAGGTAAATATAATGTTACCGTTTCGCAGCCAGGTCAAGCATCTATTACCGTTTCTGGTGGTGGCTTGAATGATAAGTTCG
Source organism: Saprospiraceae bacterium (assembly GCA_020629845.1). Taxonomy (GTDB): domain Bacteria; phylum Bacteroidota; class Bacteroidia; order Chitinophagales; family Saprospiraceae; genus JAAUTG01. The sequence goes on from JAHDCQ010000225.1 coordinate 7,285, forward strand.
ACTTCCGTGTAAAACGTATTCCTGATCCACGTCCAGCTTTAGGAAAGAAAAGTGGCGGTACTATCGGAAACGGAGAGTTCAAAGCACAACGCGGTTTACTAGCTTGGTTAGATGATTTCGATTTCGATGCAAAGTGCAATATACAGGGTTTCAAACTCGTTAGAGTACCGAAGCGTGAAGATGCAATAGAAAGTGTCAATCAAGGCGGGTCGTTCAATAGCCAATCACAAAGAATGGTGAAAGCAGCGAAGCCAGGTGACGTTTACTATTTTGATGGCATCAAAGCACGTTGCCCAGGTGATAAGGCAGGTCGTCCTTTGCCTTCCATCGTATTTAATATTAAGTAGAAATTGAGTTTAATAGCGGCGTAGAGGAGCATTCTTCTACGCTGCTATTAGCATGCTAAAACAATATTCAAATTATGAGATTAGCTTTGAAATTGCTAAGTATCTGCTTACTGCTATTTTGTGCTGCAGTACCTACATTCGCACAAGACCCAACGGGTATTATGACAGAAGCAAGTGATCCAGATGCAGAGCGTCCTCTGGATGACATTGTAGAGTCAAAAATCAATTTTGAAAAGCGCGTTTTGCCTTACGAACCACTACGTGAAGCGGATATTTTCTGGAAAAAACGCATTTGGCGTGTAATTGATACCAGAGAAAAAATGAATTTGCCATTCGCTTATCCAGAGCGTCCATTTTTTGAAATTTTGATGGAAGCAGCCGTTAATGGTGACATTACGGTATATAGCACAGAGAATGATAAATTCGAGAATCCACTCACACCAGAGGAAGTTGCTTCAAAAGGTGCTTCTGTGGATACCGTTATTACATTCGACCCAGAAACCTACGAAGAGCAAATCGAAGTAGTTCGCAACGATATCAACTATGAAGATGTAAAGCGTTTCCGTATTAAGGAAATGTGGTACTTTGATGAAGAGTCTTCTGTGATGAAGGTTCGCATATTAGGTGTCGCACCACTACTCGACGTAAATGATGAAAATGGCAACTGGAAGTATGAGCTTCCAATGTTCTGGGCATATTACCCAGATTGCCGCGAGATTTTAGCGCGTGAACCCGTCTTTAACTTTGCGGGGAATGATGCGTCCCCCACCACTTGGGAGGATTTATTTGAAATGCGCTTCTTCTCCAGTTATATTTACAAAGAGTCTAACGTGAAAAACGAGCGTCTGCAAGATTACCTTTCAGGCGTAGATATACTTTTAGAAGCAGACAAGATAAAGTCCGAAATTTTCAATTTCGAGCATGACTTATGGTCGTATTAAAAGACTTCTTAGAATAGTATTGGGCAATCGTCCAATACTATTCTTTTTCCTCAATAAGCAATTGTAACTTTTTCTTCCTGAAAGACTAATCCATTTTAATATAGTTGGTATAAA
>JAHDCQ010000226.1:0-5892 GCA_020629845.1 Saprospiraceae bacterium
ATTTAGCTTTTTTGTCGCTTTTGGAACGTTAAGAAAGAAATACAGTCTTGACTTTTTTTGGTTCGTTTTTTGTGTCAAGACAAAAAATGAACATGTCGCTTTTATAAAATATCTACTAGTAAATGCATCAAATGAAAATTGTCAAAGAACCAAAAATTACAACTTATGCTAAAAACTATACTCATCGACGACGAATCCGACGCGCTAGAATCCTTGAGTGTCTTACTCACTGAATTTGTAGAAGGAATAGACATAATTGGAACAGCAACTGGCGTAAAAACAGGCTATCAACTCATAAAAGACAAGCAACCACAGTTGGTTTTTTTGGACATAAATATGAAAGATGGAACAGGTTTTGACCTACTCAATCAATTTGAGGAAATTCCTTTCCAAGTGATTTTTGTCACCGCCTATGACCAGTATGCTATCAAGGCATTCAAGTATGCAGCAATTGATTATCTACTGAAACCAATAGACTTGCAAGAGTTAAGAAGTTCAGTAGCAAGAGCGCATAAACTGATTGCGCAGAATGCTTCCAATAACTATCAATTTTTGAAGTCGGTTTATAAAGACCCGCTTCCTGCCAAACTCGCGCTGCCCAATTTAGAAGGTTTTGATTTAGTCGAAATCCATGAAATTATCCGTTGCGAAGGGCAAAATAACTATACGACTTTTTTCATGGAAAGTGGTCGAAAAATCATGGTCAGCAAGACCCTAAAAGAATACGAAACGATACTCAGTCCGCATGGTTTTCTTCGGGTTTTTCAATCGCATTTAATCAATACGAAGCACATCAAACGCTACATCAAAGGGCGAGGCGGCACGCTTATCATGTCAGACGGAGCGTATGTATCCGTATCTAGGGATAAAAAAGAGGCTTTGCTAAAAGTGCTTAGATGAGCAAGGTGTGTATGGCACACGCCCTAGTAAGAGGTCTGGCAACTAATTGTGTAAAATCCGCCAAATCTTAACACTTCGTATTTTTTAGTGATTTTATCACGATTTGAAGCAAGTATTTTGACTCTTCATGTTCGTAAGTCTCTACAATTCGTAGTAAATGCTACCTGTAAATTGTAGTGATTAAAAAGTGTTCTTTTTGTCCACTTGACTCATGCTTGCATAAGCAACTGATTATCAATGGAAAATTTCAACTATTTTCAGATAGGTTTTTGTCCACCTGTGAAAATGTTAAGATTTGGCGGATTTTGCATGTTTAGTTGCCAGACCTCCATAAGGTCTATTTCAATAACACAAATTCTACGCGACGATTGCGTTTTTTGCCATTCTCGTTGTCATTGCTATAAGCGGGTTTGCTTTCTCCCCAGCCTTTATAGGTTAAGCGTTCATCTGCTATACCAAGTTGGAGTAAGGCCTGTTTTACTGCCGCCGCTCGACTATTGGAAAGTTTTTGATTATAACTAGTCGAACCTTGTGAATCGGTATGTCCTTCAATGCTAAGGCGAATTTCAGGATGGGCTTTCAACATATCCGCCATTTCTACTATTATTTCTGTGGATTTCGCTTGTAAAACCGCTTTATCATATTCAAAATAAATATCGTTTGTCACGATTTTGCCGTACTTCATCAGATGTGTGTAGAGTGGGGTAGTGGCTTTCAGAGTTATAATGTTTTCGCCACTTGGATTGGTATTATTGTGGGCAATTCCTACGAATGCAATTACTGCAATCATCGCAGCAACCGCTAACCATCTACGTATTTTCATCGTATTTTGTTTTTGTTTTGCTTCTCCAAAAATGACTTCAAAAGCAGGCGTTTGAGCTGCCTCTTCTGTCCTAAGTTCTTGGAAAAGTTTCGTGATATAATCTTGTTCGTTCCGTTCTTGAAAATTCATAATTGTTCTTTAAAGATGGAGTTTTGTGCTAGTCTTTTCCGAAGCTGTTGTTTTCCGCGTTTGTAATGTGTTCGTACTGTACCAACAGGCATTTTCATGATGTCTGCTGCTGCTTGAATGCTACAATTTTGATAAAAAACCAAGTGCAAAACTTGTTGCTGCAAAGGACTCAATTGTGCTAAAGTTTGCTTCAATAGCACCGTTTTTGAGTGATTTTGTATTTCAGGGACGGCTTCTGAAATTTGATTGTTAAGTAATGTCAATTTAGTCTGTTTGCGTTCTTGTGTACGATAGTAATCCATAGCTGTGAATCGGATGACCGCAAAGAGCCAAGTTTTGAAACTCGATTGTGCTTTATAAATAGCTTTATGGTCTAGTATTTTCAAATAGGTAGTTTGTAGAATTTCCTCTGCATCACTTGCTCGTCCGTCGCAGCAATGCAATGCCCAAGCATAACTATCGGTATGCAATTGTTCTAAGCTCTGTTTCAGTTCTTTTTGCTGCATCTAAGGAAACGATTTGTCCATTAGTCGTTGAAGATTGGTTTTTATAGGACAGCATACAAGATTTTTTGAGTAAAAAATATGCAGTAGGGTATTTGGAGAGATTAACTTAATCGGATTGATAAAGGCTGGACAGTTAACATACCGCCCAGCCTTCTTCAATATTTTTATCGTGATTTAGCCTTAATGACTAACCGTTATTTCATTAATACCCACGAGTCCAAAGTCAGTAGGGCCATTCGCTGTTTGCCCTTGTGAGGACTGCAAATAGCAACCTGCTTTGAAATAATTATCAGTAGAAGCAACCGCCCCTGAAGTAAAGACCGTATTGATACGTGTACCACCGCTATCCAATTCGTAGAGCGTGACAATTGAGTTTTGCATTGTTAACTCCAAGTAGAGTTCATCGCCCAAATTGAAACTACCTACACTTTGACCTGAGCCTAACAAATCCTCTGCCACATAGCCCAAAATGCGCCAAGTAACTGAACCACTTGTCTGGTTGGCACTGCCTTGACATTGCACCCGAATGACATCATCGAAAGCAGAGCCTGAACCTGCATGAATTTGACCAAAACACAACTTTCCAGACTGCGAAAGCTGATCTACTTTTACGCGCCATATCATGGAATGCTCGGTAACTGTAGTCCCATCCCAAGAAATTTCGGTGCTTCCATTAGCCACCATCTCGCGCAATTCTGTACGCGGATTTCCTGAACCACTAGAGGTTGGATTACCAGGATAGGTCTTGAAATACGTCCAGCAATCATCGCCCAAATAGAACCAATTATCGTTTTCATGCGTTGCAAAACCTGGTACATTATCTACGTAGGTAAGGCCATTATTAGTTGCTCCTAGATTTAGCGTACCACTGTAGCCATTTAACTTCCAATTCGTACCTAAATTATCGGCAGGATAGTCGGCTGTAGCGCATAAATTAGAACAAGCATCAGGACAGCTTCCACCACAGTCTATGCCTGTTTCATCGCCATTTTGCATCCCATCGGTGCAAGTTGGACAAGCTGGGCAAGTTGCGCCGCCGCAGTCTATGCCTGTTTCGTCTCCGTTCATTATGCCATCGTCGCAAGCTGGTGGACAAGCAGCACATGGACCACCACAGTCGACACCTGTTTCACCTTGATTCTGGATACCATCCGAACAAGTAGCTGTACTGCCACCGTCGCAGTCCGTTCCAGTAGGTGTTAAGACCATTTCATCAAAACGACAATCCGCAACAGTATTAGTGATATATATCGCGATTTGCGAACTTGTTCCCGAGTTGAAACTTATCGTTTCTAGAATATAATCGTTGGAAGATGTCTGGTCAGTATACGTCTGCGAAGTAATAGTAGCTGCTGCTACATTCGCTGGGTTGGTTACATGGCTGTCCAATATATTGACCGTCATGCTTGCGCCCACAGGGGTTGTTTTTATCGTGTATGCAAAGCTAAGATCATAGTCTATATTCGGCGTGACATCTATCAATTGATACGCAATTCGCTCATCACCCACTACTGGTGCTGGTAATTTACCCGCTTGTAAGCCAGCATAGACAGGACTTGTTGAAATCTGTATTTGTCCGCCTAACGCGCTATTTTCCCAACAATCCGTACCATTTTGTTGTGTTCCGCAACCTGCAAAATCCGTATTGTCTTCAAAGCCTGGTTCTGAAATAGTAGGCGTGCTTACAGATGTTCTCGTTAAAGTCATTTCATCAAAGCGACAATCGGCCACTACATTGGTCATGTATATCGCAATCTGCGAACTAGAACCTGAATTAAAGCTTAATGTTTCCTGAACATAGTCGTTGGAAGATGTCTGATCATTGTACGTTTGTGAGACAATGGTAGCTGCTGCCACATTTGCAGGGTTGGTGACGTGACTATCCAAAATATGGACGGTCAAAGCACCACCTACTGGCGTTGTCTTTATCGTGTACCAAAAACCAAGATCATAATTGGTATTTGGTGCTACATTCACCAATTGATACGCAATTCGCTCATCGCCTACTACTGGTGCTGGCAATTTACCTGCTTGTAAGCCAGCATAGACAGGGCTTGTTGAAATCTGTATTTGTCCGCCTAATGCACTATTTTCCCAACAGTCTGTACCATTTTGCTGTGTTCCGCAGCCCGCATTATCCGTATTGTCTTCAAAACCTGGTTCACTCAATGGAACATCGCAGTCTACTGTACCAGTATCACAATCAATTGTTCCGACAAGGCTTAAGGCATCAAAGCGACAATCCGCAATTGCATTTGTAAAGTAAATAGCAATCTGCGAACTCGTACCTGAATTGAACATTATGTTAGCCTCATCATAAGTATTATTGGAGGAAATAACCGTGTATGTTTGCGAAGTGATTGTAGCTCCTGCAACATCTGCTGGATTACTTACAGGTCCATCTAAGATTGTTGCCGTTAACGCGCCTCCTACTGGAGTATCCTTTATGGTGTACCAAAAGTTGAGCGTATAATTCGTATTTGGCTGCACCGTAACTAACTGGTACGCAATTCGGTCGCCTGCCGCAGGTAATTTACCAGCTACCAAGCCTTCATAAACAGGACTTGAGCTAGTCTGTATCGTTCCACCTAGACCGCTGTTTGTCCAATCGCTAGTACCTGCTTCAAAGTCGGCATTAAGAATATTGGCAATAGTGGTGCTGCCCGCTATCAAACTTACGGCAGCATTGGTCATTACGCCCAAATGATTTCTATGCCGAACAGCAATATAGTAATCATCTTCTACTACATTTTCGAAGGCTACTGATGAAGTGCCATCCATATCTACCACACAGCCATCCTTGCGAAGTAAAGCCGAACGCGTGGCTACAATACTAGCAGAATTAGCTTTGTCGCGTAGCTCTACCACTACCCAATCCACTATGTCATTAGCTGAAATGATAGCAGTTGTCGTCATTTCTCCACCGCCACCTACATGTGCGTAAGAGGAAGCAGTATAGGGTTCTGTTTCAGGTACCATAGTTGCTGTATTTAAATCAGTAGTCATCTCACTAGTCCCCATATCATAAGCACCTTGCAACATGGCTTTTACATCTACTAGAATGGGGCAGTCGCTGGTGTTCAAACCATTAACCGTAATCATGCTAGTTGATGTGTGATTTCCATCTGTAGTAGTGATGGTAATAGTGGCTGTTCCTGTTCCTACTGCACTTACTAAACCATCGTCGGTGACTGTTGCTACAGAAGGGTCACTACTACTGTAAGTGACGCATTGGTCGGTAGCATTTGCGGGACTAATAGTAGGTGTTAATTGTTGTGTGTCCCCAATATCTAAAGTTGCGGTAGTTGGTGCTAAAGTAACACCCGTAGTACCTACTCCAGCCCCAGTCGTTTCTGTAATACTAAAATTAGCATAACGTACTTCTTCGTCGCGCAAATCACTTGGCACATTCAGACTGCGGTAAATTCCCCATTTTGGACGAATGAAATCCGCACCACATCGCCAAACATTGATATTGTTATCACTATACTGAAATATGGAAACACCATCGCTTACTCTTTTTATATCTATGGA
>JAHDCQ010000226.1:5992-8666 GCA_020629845.1 Saprospiraceae bacterium
GATTGGTCGTAGCTTTTGATTTCATTACGCTGTCTATCCTGACTTCCACAACGATCATCGTCTTCATTAACATGAATGAAAAACTGAAAGGCATTATCGCCTAAATCCGCATCAAAGACTTCCGTAATATGATTACCAAAAGCAGCATGACCACAGTCGGGTACTTCAATTGGATTGTAGCCTGGTGCAAGTACGCTTGTGATGAGATCGTAGGTAGCTACGCCTGCTGGGCCGTCTGCATCTAAAGTCACTTGTGCTTGGACATGAAGCGACAAGAGGAGTAAGGGCAGTAAAAAGCGAGTAAACATGTTTGTTTAGATTTAAGATGCTATGGTATAGATATAAGGCTGGTGTTTTCACCCTAGCATTTTAGAGCATGTTTGTAAAATTTCCAAACAAGCTCTTAGTGAATTAAATGAATACTATAGAGTTAGGGATTCTAATTTTAGAACATTCTATGAATGCTTGTAGAGCATCGTATCATTTTTCAGAAAAAGGAAATAAGTTTCTCGAAAAGCTTATAAACTGTTTTAAAACAGCTTCTTAAAATATCTATGCTTATCATATACAAATGTTGGGGTATTATTTTGATTGGTTAACCAAAAATTGGTAAACCAATTTATTTTACCTCAAATTTATAATTAATAATTGGTATAAAAAAATTAATGCGCAGTGAAAAATATAATTTTAGGATATAATTTGGTTTTATGTTTACTTACAAGTTTTGGTTTTGGACTTTTCAAAGGACAGCCTACGAGCGGATATTGTTCACTCGTAGGCAAATATCTTTCCCAAGTGGAATGGCATAGTAAGGTTCCACGATTAATGCACTAGAACAAATGCCTGCTTGTAGCAGCCAAGCCTTGGCTAAGTAACGGTAAACAAAGGAAATATACATTCTTGACTGCTTCTATTTGCTCCTATTTTTTACTCTGAAACTGGTCAAATATCCAGATATGCTCCCATTTTCAAAGCAAAAACTAGGTATTTTACAAAGTAATCATTTTGCTAATTTTCAATTTGGCGAACATTTTAGTATAACTTCTACAGTTTCTCCTTCAATGCTCGCGCCTTCCCATAATAAGAATGCCCATCATCTGCAAGAATAGCATCCAGTTTAGTCATGCATTCACCGCCTTTATTCGCAGCTAGGCAAGCCAAAATGCCATACCACTGTGCCTGTTCGGTATAGCGCGGGTCATTGCCACGTGCTGCTATTTGGAAGCCTGCCATAGCTGCCTCGTATTTGCCTTGTAGATAGAGGGCGTGTGCGCGATTGCACTGCGCGCCTACATAGTAATCATCACTTGCAGGAATGGCATCAAAAGCTTGAATAGCAGTGGGGTAGTCTTTGGTTTTCATCGCATCCAAGCCTGCCTTTAAGCGATTGAGATTGGTATCCGTACCACGTACCTCAAAACTCGGAGCTTCGTAATAGTCCATTGCCAATTGTTCAGGAGAGTTGCCTTGCCCAAAAAATTGGAGTCCAAAAAAGCCTATCAACACCGCTGCACTTGCTGCTGCTGATAGTAAAAATAAACGCCGGTTGCGTCCCATTGTGCGGACTTTAGCTTCTTGTGTCGGTGCGGCATCTTGCTCCTTCGCTTCCAAGTTGCGTAAAGTAGCGCGCAAATCATCTTCTATCAATACCTCTATTGCTTGATGTGCCAATTGCCGCTTATCGAATTCGGATTGTAGGTTCGCATCTTGTGCAATAGTTTGCTCTAAATCAGCACGTGCTTTTGCGGATAATTCTCCGTTTAGGTAAGCTTCTATTTGTTCTATGTAAGTGTTTTCCATGACGTTCGAGTTTTTGTATTCACCTTTTCAAAAATGCTTTGAGTTGTTCATTTCCTTCAATTTTTTGCAACAAGCTTTGGTAGCAGCGATATTTTTGTTTGCGAGCAATGCTTGCATTTTGCAAACCAACGGCTTGAGCAATTTCCTCCATCGAGTAGGAAAGCTTCCATAGTTCTAGCACTTTTTGGCATTTCTCGCCGAGGGTAGCTAGTACCTTTCGCAATACCGTAGCTTGTTCTTTTTGAAGGGAGAGTGACTCAGGTGTTTCATGGACAGTTTCGTCCAGCTTAAAATTATCGTCGGTGTAGCTTACGCGCGTATTTTTGCGAATCTGGTTCATCCAAAGTAGCTTACAAGTTGAATATAGATAGCCTTTTAGTGTGCCTTCTTCTCGAAATTTGCCATTTCGGATATTGCGGTCTAGCACAATAATACCTTCGTGAAACATATCTACGCCATCTTGCTCAATGCCGTTATTATTTCTTACGAAACGGATGACCTTCATTTTCAACTGCCTATCGCTATACACCTGTGCGATAGCGCGCTGTCGTTGGCTTCCGCCTGCTTGAATCGCTGCCAACAATTGTTTCTCATTCAGATTCATATAATGGTGTTTTTCATTTGCTAAACGTCCCGCTAAACATCTTTTTTTCGTAACTATTTAGAGGTGAGAAGAGAGACCATTCGCTTCGCTCATTGAGAGAAGAGAGATGGGATGTAATACCAAAGAATACTAGGGAATGAAGAGGGAAACACTTGTCCCTCTCTATTCTATCAGTCCAAAGGACGGTCTCTGCTCTCACCTCTAAATAGTTACATTTTTTCTGATAGTAACGGATTGCTGACCTGTTTAGAAATAGCCATTGAAAAGAAT
>JAHDCQ010000227.1:0-5246 GCA_020629845.1 Saprospiraceae bacterium
TAATGAAATGAATATCCCTTATTGAATGCATAGAAAGAGGTACACCATGAACATTATTTTACCAAACAGCTCGACACTGCCATTTTTATATGAGCATTTTCTGTAAGTATCTCATATTAAAGCAGTAGTTCGACGCTAAAATTGAAGGACATTGAAAAGGATGTACCAACCATTATTGACGGTGTTATTTTTGGTAGCTACAATTTGTACTACTACGCACGCACAAGATATTCACTTCTCTCAAATTGGTCGCTCGCCGCTCAACCTGAACCCTGCTTTGACAGGGATATTCGAGGGAGATTTACGCTTTATCGGTAATTACCGCAGTCAGTGGAATACTATTCCTGTTGGCTACGAAACCTTCTCAGGAGCGGTAGATATGAGTTTCTATAATAAGAACTACGATAAACGCTTCTTTTCAGGTGGGCTATTATTTAATTATGATGTGGCAGGCGATTCGCGCTTGAGCCTTGCAAGCTTAGGCTTATCGGGTTCTTATACGCAGCGTATGGCAAATGCCCACTTCTTAACTATTGGTTTGGCAGGTACGCTTACCCAACGCGCCTTCAACCAAAGCGACCTCCAATTTGACTCACAATACAATTACGAAACTAGAGAATACGATTCAAAACTAGACAATTTAGAAGGCTTGAATAACGACTCGAAGACATTAGCCGATGTATCTGCTGGCCTAAACTGGCATTATCGTGTACCAAGACGCGACCGCCGCACCAATTTCGATATCGGACTTGGCATTTTGCATTTCAACCAACCGAACAAATCGTTCCGAGATACGGAATATGAAAAACTGCCTTTGCGCTGGAATTTGTATGGATTCAGCGAACTTCAACTAGGAGGTTCTCGCTTGGATTTATTACTTAATGGTATCTATCAAATACAAGGGCCACACACCGAGCTGGAGCTAGGTGCAGGCTTACAAATACATTTGGATACTGACCCCGGCGAAGAATTGGCAGTTAATGTAGGTTTGGCTTGGAGAAATGACGATGCCTTCACGCCCTTTGCGGGACTCCGCTATGGGCCTTGGGATGTGCGCGTAAGCTACGATGTGAATACAGGATTCGTTCCAGCTACCAACCGACGCGGTGGCACGGAAGTATCCCTATTATACACCTTAGCTACAGTCAAGCCTATGGTTACGAAGATTTGCCCAGTGTATTTGTAACTTATCTTAGAATGGAAAATAAAGGAGGGATGATTTTAATGTAAAATTATCTTTTTTCCATTCTACTCACTTATAACTGATATGAGGTACATCTTTACTACGCTAACACTAATGTTATGTATGATCTGTGCAACGGATGCACAGTATTTTAAGGGCAAAGAGTCCTATGCAAAGCTCGTAAAGAAAGCAGATTTAGCTTATGAAAACGGAGACTATCTGTATGGTTTAGAGTATGCGCGCCGTGCCGCTCGAATGGATACGAGTAATTTGGACTTGTGGTATATGGTAGGCGAAACGGCAACAAGCCTAACCATTATTGACGAAGCAAAAACAGCCTATCAGATGGCTGCTACACATGAAGAACGGGCGCGTTACCCGATGATTGATTTCAATCTAGGGAATACGCATAAAATGTTCGGCGAATACGAGGAAGCGATACAAAGTTATCAGCGTTTTTTGCAAGAATATGGCGGTTCGGATAAAGTAGATGCAAACGTTTTAACACAAGCAAAACAACACCTACAAGACTGCCAAGAGGCACTATTAGTAGGCCCAGGTGGAGAAGAAAGCATCTCCAATGTAAAGCGAGTAGATAGCAAACTCAATAGTTATTGCCGCTCTACCTTCGCACCTTATTTAGATGGCGATGAATTGCATTTTACCAGTCTATACTATCCTGACGGTACGGATACTTTGGACTTAAAAAATGCGAAATTCAACATCTTCCGTCAAAACCTAAATCGTCCGAGTAGTAGCCTAATGGCTATCGGCGACGAGAGTGGTAGAACGGGACATTTCGCCCTTAGCTTGGATAAGCAACACATGTATTTTACCATGTGCGACTACATCCGACTGGGCGAATATCGCTGCGAAATTTACCGTAGCAAGCGCAATAGCACGGGCACTTGGTCAAAAGGAGAGCGTTTACCAGATGGTGTAAACCTAATCAATTACACGACCACGCAGCCAGCTATAGGGCAAGATGCAGATGGGAACGAAGTGCTATTTTTTGCATCGAATCGTCCTGATGCAAGTGGTGCGAAGGATATGGATATTTGGCAAAGCCGTATCATTAGCTTGGCCGATGGTCGAATGGACTATCAAGAGCCTGAAAACTTGACAGCTATCAATACCACAGGCAACGATGTCACGCCATTCTATCACCAAAAGTGCAATACACTTTACTTTAGCACCGACGGTCGTCCGTCGCTAGGGCGTTTGGATGTATATCGCGCAAAACGTAATGGTGACACTTGGGAAACACCCAAAACGATGGGTTATCCTGTAAATAGTAGCTTCGATGACAACTATTTTTTCCGCAGTGAAGATGGCGCAAAAGCATTTTTTGCTTCCAATCGCATAACTTCTGAAGATTTAGAGCGTCAGAACTGTAAAGGCTGCTGCCCGAACATTTATGAAGCTAAGATAGAAGATGTGAAAGCGGCTGTAGAAATCTTGGCTTATTGTGGTACGAATCCTTTAGATGAACTCAGCTATGCCCTAAGTGGCGGCGAGTTCAGAGCGAAAAGCGATGACTACGAAGCACCTATTATACTGAGTCCAAATGTGGATTATGAGTTGGAAATAATGAAGACGGATTACAATTCCGCTAACTTGAAAATAAATATAGCTGCTTTGTGCGATTCTGCAAACGTGCAGGAACGCGTATATATGCAGCCTAAGAATAATCTAACACTTGAAATTTTGGGGCGCGATCGTTTAAGCACAAAGCCTCTAACAGGTGCCGATGTTCGCATTATAGGTACGGAAGATCGTGTGGATGAGATAAAAGAAAAAGTGGCAGGTAGTACCATTGCTTTTTCTGCAAAGCCAGCAACTACCTACAAAGTAGTAGTGGGGAAAGAAGGCTATAAAACAGATTCCATCAGCATCACTACCGTAGATGAGGCAAACCTATGTACACTCACAGAGCGCATTACATTGGACAAAGATGAAGATTTGCCCGTAGTGCCAAAAATTACAGGAGAATCGAAAATTCCTGAGATTGCGCGAGAGTTGGATATTCCAGAATTGCCACGTCCAGTAAAGCTATATTTTCATAATGCCATTCCAGCAATTGAAAAAAGAGATTTAGGCGAAGTGGATATTACCTACGATGCTACTTATAAAGATTATATCGAGCTGATTAATCAATATAAGTTAGAAATGGAAAACTACTATACGCAACGCAATAATACGCCCCGCGCGGCAAGTGCAGCAAGTGAAGCGCAGAGTTTCTTTAGCAATAAAGTAGAGCAGGGTTTTGAAATATTGAAGTTATACGCTTCCACGCTCGATTTATACATGCAGCGAAATCCGAATGATCGCTTGCAAATATGTATACAAGGCATGGCAAGCCCATTGGCTTCAACCAATTACAATAAATATCTTTCGGAGCGACGCATCAATAGTGTGCGCAACTTCTTGAGAACCTATAAAAATGGAGTGCTTGCACCCTTCATCGGTACCAGCATCACCATCAAAGAATTGCCATTGGGTGAGGCAGAAGGCACGCCCGAAATGGAAGGAAAAGTATACGGCATTTACGCACCCGAATCGGCTATCCTTAGAAATGTCACTATCATTGACATTCAAGACCAAGGAGCCGAAGGCTGCGAACCAGTAGATTAATTTTATGTATTAAGTATTATGTATAAGGTATTAAGTAAAGTACCTAATACCTTGTACGTAATACCTGATACCAACAACCATAGTAAGAAGTAAATTGTAAGGACATGAACAAAAGAGTTTTCGCTACGCTATTAGCAATTTGTTGTTTCTGGGTGGCAAATGCACAAATCAACATCAGCTTCGATGTAACTGCCCCAAGCTGTAACGGCTATACCGACGGTCAAGTGACTGCTACGGTAGATGGTGGCACAGCACCCTATGCCTACGAATGGAATACGGGCGCGACAGTGGCTACCGTATTTAGTGCTTCGGCAGGCACCTATACGCTCAATGTGACAGATGCTGACGGCAATATGGCTAGTCAAACAGTAGATGTCATGGAGCCAGCACCATTAGCGGTAGATATTATGGCGGCAACTAGCGTGTGCGATGGCGCAGCTACGAGCTACACCGCTAGTGCAAGCGGTGGTACAGCACCCTATACCTACACTTGGAGCAATGGAGAAACAGGTACAACCCTCAATCCTGCCGATGAAGGTGTTTTTTACCTGACCGTAACCGATGCCAATGGCTGCTCACAAGTATTTCCAGTTAAAGTATTTGAGCCACTCACAGTAGAAGTAGTAACGATTGGGACACGTTGCCCAAATTTCTGTGATGCAAGTGCGGAAGCAGTAATTGCAGGCGGTTTAGCACCCTATACCTTCGAGTGGAATACAGGCGCGACAGAGCAAATACTAGAAACACTTCCCGCAGGAACATACACCGTAACCGTAACGGATGCGAATGGCTGTCAAGTGACAGGTTCAGGGGTAGCAGAAGCTGCTTCTGATATTCAATTTACAGTAGATGTAGACGGTGATTGTGGTGCAGATGATGTATCCGCTACCGTAAATGCAAGCGGTGGTACAGGCGACTTAGAAATAGAATGGAACACTGGCGATACGGGCGCATCTGTTTCAGGTTTAATGCCAGGCGAAACTTATAGTGTAACGATCACCGACGAAGCAGGCTGTACACGCAGCCAAGAAGTTACTATACCAGACGACGGCGGTTTAGCCCTTGATATTGAAGGCGAAAATCTAGCCTGTGGTGCATTAGTAGGCGGTACAGCAAGCGTAACACCAATGGGCGGCACAGCACCTTATTCCATCTTCTGGAGTGATGGTACGCTAGATGAAAATAGGATTATTAATTTACCAGCAGGCGATTATGCTGTAACGGTAATAGATGCCAATGGCTGTCAAGGTGAAGCAAGTATTACGATAACAGCCAGCGAAGGTTTGAATTTAGAAGGTGAATCTACACCCGCTACTTGTCTCGGTGATGATGGTATGGCAAACATAGTGGCATCAGGTGGTACAGAGCCTTACACTTACGCTTGGAGTGATGGACAAACAACAGGCACAGCAGTAGGTTTATCAGCAGG
>JAHDCQ010000227.1:5346-8660 GCA_020629845.1 Saprospiraceae bacterium
TGTGCAGGCGAAACGGGTGCAGTAGCAATAAATATTTTAGGTGGCGTAGAACCATACACGATAGAGTGGAGCAATGGAGAAATGGGCGGCACAAGCCTAGAAGGACTCACGCCAGGCGAATATACCGTAATGGTGACGGATGCCAATGGCACGACGCGTACTCGCAACTTTACCATAGAAGAAATTCCACTAGACGTACAAACCAATTCGGAGTCTATCCTTTGTGATGCTGCACCTGATAGCGGCTCAGCAAGCATAACTGTAATAGAACCAACAACTGGGGAATATACTTATGAGTGGAGCAATGGCGCGACAACTGCCGACGTAGAAAATTTAGCACCTGGTACATACACTGTAACGGTGACATCGCTAGAAACAGGCTGTGCAGTAGAGCGTGAAGTGACGATAGATGATCCAAACTTTGGCTTAGAAGTAGCATCTACTACCGATGTAGATTGCGATGGTAATTTGGGTAGTGCGGTACTTTCGTCGGAAGAAGAAGGGGTAAGCTACACTTGGAGTGACGGTAGCACAAGCGCAGAACGCACCGACTTAGCCGCAGGCACTTATATGGTAACAGCAACTAATGCAGCAGGCTGCGAAGTGGTGCAAACCATCACTATTGCGGGGCAAGAAATAATAGCGGCAGACTTTACCCTAGAGCAAACAGGCATAGATTGCGAAACAGGCGAATTGACCTATACCGCTACTAATACTAGCACAGGCGACGCGGCAGATTGGGAATGGAGCTATGGCGACGAAACCATTACAGGAGAAGAAGCGATTACTATTACCGTAGACCCAACTATGAGCGATATGCTAGATGTGGCTCTAAATGTAACGTCCACTAGTGGTTGTATGTCTATGTCATCGAATAGTGTGGCATTGGAAGACCCACGCGTGCCAGAATTTGCAATAGAAGGCGACACGAACTTCTGCGGAGAAGCAAATACATTAAACGTAGCAGATGACTTTACAGCGGTTCGTTGGTACACAGCAGACGATACCGAGACACCTATTGGCACAGGCAATGAATTCAGTCCTGAGCCAGGCACTTATGTAGTAGAAGTAGAAAATGAAAACGGCTGTACAGCGACGCAAGAAGTAACGATAGAAGACCGTCGCTTGAATATCGCGCTAGAAGAAGCACACCGAGTATGCGAAGGTGATGATATTCAGATAGGTTTGGATAACTTGAATCCAGAGGATGAACTAACGATAGAGTGGTCGCCAGATGACCCACTATTGATTGATGACATCACAAGCGATGCACCAACCTTTACACTTGATGAAACAACAAGTTTCACTGTGACTACCACCAATCAATTTGGTTGTAGTGAGACGAGAGACGTACTTATTGAAGTATCCGACTTGCCAGAAGGTTTGGTAGTAGCGGAGCGCGATTCTATTTTCTTAGGACAAGATACTGGTTTGGACGTAGTGGGAGGCAATGATAGCTACACCTACACTTGGGACAATGACCCATCACTAAGTAGAGATGACATCTCGAATCCAACTGCCGAGCCAGAAGAAACAACTACTTACAATTTATTGATTGAAAATGAAGATGGTTGTTCTATTGAGCAAACGATTCAGATTGTCGTTTTGACGGATGAGTGCGAGTTGCCACATGTTTTCGTGCCAAATGTCTTCACACCGAATGATGATGGTATCAATGACTTACTTTTCGTACGCGGTGCGCACATAGATGAGTTAGAATTCATGATTCATAACCGTTGGGGTGAACAAGTATTCTATACCAACGATCAAAGTCGAGGTTGGGATGGTCGCTTCGAGAACGAAATCGCGGCAGGCGATGTATTTGGGTACTACTTAGAAGTGACTTGCTTCGATGGTACAACCAATGTCATAAAAGGAAATATAACTATATTAAGATAACATAATATGCCTTTTTTTCAGGGGCTGGCCACGTGTCAGCCTCTGAATTTTCACTATGAGAACACTCTTATTTTTTAGTCTTTGTTTCTTGCTCTATACGCCCATTTTTGCTCAGCATACAGCCTCTACTATCCTCGGCAAATCCCTCCACGAACTCCGCCAGCCGCCTACACCTTCGCTCTTCAGTTCTATCCACTTCTTAGATCAGCACACGCGTCATTTGCTTCCTCCTATCAATACAAATGCTTCCCAAGCACTCCCACATATCCTAAGCGTTTCGGAACACTACTACAAGCATTTAGGCTTTTTCTGTAAAGTCGAATTGCGCTTAGAGCAAAAAGCGCGTTTGCCCATTAAGTTCCGCTTAGGCGAAGTGCAATACGTGGAGCGTTTGGAAGGGAAGTATGATTGATGAACGCTTTATAATTTTGCTATCAAATTCTAAATTTCAAAACTAAATTTGCGTAAGAACTGCTTTAGCAATTCAATAGAAAATGTCCGATTAAGGGAGCAGGCAAGAAATAACCTACCCATAGTTTGGATTAGTTATTTTTCTAACTCGCTAGGCGCAAAGAAGGCGCATAACTGGTTACGTAACTGATGAGCAACGACGCGAGTTGGAAAAAGAACAAGACAAACGGGTAGGTTATTTTTTGCCTGCTCCCTAAGGTCTATAAATCGTCCGAGGGTAATCCATGCTTCGGCTAGTGTTTTTCGTCAATTCGCGGAGTGCATCTTTCGCAATCCAAGTTGCCGTTTTGTGTTGCATGGCTAGCAGCTCGTCGCAGAGTGCGATAGCACTTTTTCGTAGGTCAGGATTGCGTTTACCAATATTGCGTAATGCCCAATTTACTGCCTTTTTTACAAAATTGCGTTCATCTTTAGCAGCACTTTTTATCATGGGGAAAAACTGCTCGAATACTTTATTTTCAGCTTTTTTATCTGCCATGCAATAGGCGGCTAAAGTGGCAAAGGCAGCCCGTTTTTCAAATTCTGCTTCGCGTGTTGCCCACTCCTTAATTTTAGGCATGGCAAACGGACTTTTAGCCACTAAACCCATACAGAAAGAGTCGCAAATTTCCCAAGTATCGAAGGTGACGACCCACTTTTCTAGCACGTCATTCGTTAAGTCGCGCTTATCGTAGAGTATGCTACAGAACAATCGGCCTTCATAGATTCCGCTATCAAAAAGCTCTAGCGCAAGTGGGCTGTTCTTCCCAATTTCCTTTGCGAGTGCCTTCAAGTCTTTTAGGTATACTCCAAGCGCGTTTTGAGCGACAACGCCAAACTTTTTCTCTTTATACGCTACCTTTTCTGTATCAGCTAGTTCGTATAGCCGAGCGAGTACTTGCTCTCTTGTCATCTTACTGATTTTTACGCGAATTTAGACATTGTGCTGCTTTTATGGAATGTAA
>JAHDCQ010000007.1:0-39037 GCA_020629845.1 Saprospiraceae bacterium
GTACCATCAAGTATGGTATTGTCTTCAGCGAGTTCAAGCGTATTCGTTGGACTAACTTTATGAATTTTGCCGTCTTTTATAATAATTGTTCGCGCTTCCGTAGCTCCGTCTATAGGGTCAATGATGGTAATATTTTCGATGCAAAGCGCATCTTCATACAACATTTTAGAAGATTGACATGCACTAAGCAGCAAAAAGATAAACAGAAAAAGACGATATTTTTGCATCGGAAGGATTTTAGATTTGAATGCTCTAAAACCAAAGATACTCAAAATTACTTTAGGGAACTAGTGTTTGACCAAGTATGAAATGTCGGGTAGATTGCGCGTGTTTTTTCGCTAATCAAGGCACAAAATTGGGAACATAACGGGTTATGAAGCCGAATTTTGTAACGTAGAGTAGCGGAAAAAAACCGATCATAGATACCCAACATTTCATATTTGGTCGAACACTAGGGGTCACCTTTTTTCCTCGCTGCAATAAAAGAGAAATGGTTTTTGGGAAGATATTTCAAAGTATGTTAAGTAAAATAATTTGCTTATCTTCACAGAGGCGATTCAATATTGAATCGTAGCACGATGTGATGTAATTAGATGGAAACAAGCACTATTGTAGAGCAACTACGAACAGGCAATCAACAGGCCATTCGTAGCTTATACCAAATTTCCTTCCCAGAATGTGCAAGTTTTATTAAAAAAAATAATGGTACGAATAATGATGCTGAAGATTGTTTTCAGGAAGCCTTAGTCGTGCTATATCGGAAAGTGAGTGACTCGAACTTTCAACTCACTAGCAATATCAAAACCTTTTTATACGGCATTACGCGAAATCTTTGGCTCAATGAATTACGAAAACGTTCCAAAAGCGGACTAAAACTCGTAATGGATGAGCAATCGGATAGAGAATATATCCTAACCGCAGACGATCAAGTGGAACAGAAACAAGAGGAAGAAGTAAAACACAAGCTCATCGCCCAAGCTATTCAAAGGATGCAAGGCAATTGCAAAGATGTATTGATTAATTTTTACTTTAAAAAAATGTCTTTACGAGAAATAGCCGCCAAAATGGGATTTACGGAACAGTATGCCAAAAAACGCCGCTATAAATGTATGGAAAGCTTGAAGCAAAAAGTACGAACGGAGTATGCTACATTAGGACTATAAAATAGAAAAAACATGGACAAGAACTACAATATAGACGAGATAGAAAATTTCCTAAATCAGGAAATGAGTGCCGAAGATTTAAGTAGCTTTAAAGAACGCTTGGCGCAAGAAGATGGACTACAAGAAGAAGTCGATTTCCATGCTACCATTGTAGAAGGTATCAAGCAAAGCGCGGAATTAGATTTTCGGGCATTGGTGCAAGACACCCGAAAAGCGATGTTGCAAGAAGAAAATACGGCTGCAAAAGTGGTGGATTTAAACCAAAATTCTAAATCGCGCGTTCGTTCTTTAGGCAGTAGTCGAATAGTAGCAATAGCGGCTTCACTCGCGCTACTTTTGGTAGCTGCTTGGTGGGTCTTTTTGAGTCCGATGAGTCCAGAACGGGCATTTGCCAGCAACTTTACTACGCCTAAAGATGTACTTTCTGCAGAAGTAGCATCGCGCTTAGAAGAAACAGGATTTGCTAATAATCAAGCCGCCTTACAACAACTACAAGAAGCAATGCTGACTTATCAAAATGACAATTTTGAACAAGCACAGCAACAATTAGACGCATTTCAAGCACAATATCCAAACAATGAATTTGCAGCGCAAGCTGCCTACTACGAAGCCCTCTCCGCGATAAACACATCAGACTACGAGACAGCACAAGTCAAGCTATTGGACTTGGTAGATACGCCAAATTTTGCCTTGCAAAGCGATGCAAAATGGTATCTAGCACTCAATAGTTTGCATATTGGAAACATCGAATTGGCGAAGACTTTGTTGGATTCCCTCCAATCGGATAGCAAGCATGGCACAGCCGCCCAAGGCTTACTGCGAAGGCTTCGTTGAGTATGGTTTTGAATTTTGAATGCACCAAATTGTAAGTACTCAATGAGTGAATGAAAGAATGGTGAATTAGTGAATAATTATAGTTTGCATTCGCTCATTCAGTCATTCAAAATTAATTATTACAGCGCATTACTAACAAATGAGAACAACATTCAATATCCTCCTATGCTTTTTCGCCTTTGCGAATACTACTCAGGCTATTTCGTATGAAAAAGTGTACGCAAATCTAAAAGATGCGATTGGTGAGCAGGGGCGGGCGTTTCCTGCATTAGAAGTTCGCCCTGGAGCGAATAGCGTCTTAGCCTATAATCGTACGAAAAACACCATTTTCATTGACGAAAAAGCCCTTGATATTTGCGCCTCTTTTGGTGCAGCTTCCGAGGATGCTTTAGCTTTTTTATTGGCGCATGAACTTACTCATTTCTATCAAGAACATGATTGGAAAGTAGCAGGTTTTGGCAGTCGTTTTCTTGCTGCTAAAGATACTTATCATCGGCATGTAGTGGATGAGCAAGAGGCGGATTTATTTGGCGCGTTTCTGACGCATCTAGCAGGCTATCGGTCGGTGAAAATTATACCTGCTATTTTTGATAGGGTCTATCAAACCTATGGACTAAGTGAACATTTGGATAAATACCCTAGCCTATCCGAGCGTAAGCAAGTGGCACAGGAAGTCTGTAAGAAAGTAAGTGAACTTATTCAGCTTTTTGAAACGGCGAATCATTTGGTGGCTATCAATGAGCATCTGACTGCTGCTGCCGCTTATGAGCATATTCTTCAATTTGTAAAGTATAAAGAACTATACAAAAATACAGGCACTGCCCTAGTAGCTGCCGCTGCAAATGAACTACAATATGGCGAAACGCGCTTCTATTTTCCGCTAGAATTGGATGCTGATATTCCACTACGCGATGGGGCTATCGCTGACCGAAAAGAATTGTTACAAAAAGCCATTCAATATCTCTCTACTGCGACTCGCATGGAGAATCAGGATATTGGAACGTTTATAAATTTATGCAGCGCGTACATTCTAAATCAGCAATATAGCGAAGCAGCACAGCTTAGTACATTGCTTACTCGCTTGGAAAGTAGTACCATACAAAGCGATAAAATAGCAGTCTTGAAAGGCATTATAGCTGTCAAGCAAAACGATTTCGACAGAGCAAAACAAATTTTCCAAGCCATACAAAATAGTAGTACTGAAACTAGTGTAATTCAATTGGCAAAACTTAACCTAGTCGCTTTAGAAGGACAAGTTATTACTCCGAACATACGCCCTTTTCAGCCTTCTACTGAACAAATAGAGGGGCTTGACTTGGGTTATCAAAATGATTTTGATTTCCAAGAAATGAGCATCAACAACCCTTACACACAAGAAGAAAACAACTTTGGCACCTACCAGAAAGCAAGTGCCACCCTTACCCACATCAGCGGATATAGTAATACGATTGCGCTACTCACCACCGACAAAATAAACACCACTACTTCTGATGGATTAGGCATCGGTACAAGCTTCGAGCAGATTCAGCAGGCTCATCCTGACGGACGTATGCTGCATCATGATCGAGGCTTTTATCTCGTACTTCCACAGCGCAAACTCTTTTTTGTATTCGATACATTTAATCGAGTCAGCACTTGGGGAACCTATGAGTACTATTGAAGGAATTTTGAATTTTAAATAAGCAGTTAAGCGGAATTATTCAAGCTTAATTACAAAACTAAAAACAACTCAAATGAAGACGTATTTAACAGTATTGGCGATGTGTCTTTTAGTGCAGGTAGGCTTTGGACAAAAACACAAGCATACACATGTATCGCTCTTGGATAAACTCAATTTATTGCAAGACCCAAGCTGTGAGGCACATGCGCACGCACATGGAGAGGAAGCAGTAAATACTTGGCAAGCGACAATAACTAACCTTAGTGGAAGAAACATTGTAAGAGGAGGAAGAAGAACACCTCCAAGTCTTTCGGGTTTAGTCTGTTTCGATGCGACTGGTTTTAAGGTGACAAGTGCCATGCCTGCAGAAGGTGATTTTTTTTATGCGGATGCGCCTGATGCTACTTTAACAAAACTAACGCAAGTAGTAGATTTGAAACAAGATCGTGGCGGAGAGAATTTTTTCTATGCCTATCAATACCGAATGGCAGATAATCAAAAACGACTGCACCATAAAACAGATGTCATTATTGAGTATAAGGATGTTAGTGGAAATGTGTTAGGTATATTGCATGAACGAACGGACTTCACCCACCGTGCTGCCGACGAACAATACGTGGTCAAGAGTGGTACGAGTACTGCTCCCGCAGGTACAAGATTTATACAATGGACCGTACAATGGAAAGATGGCGGTGACCGCAATCATATTATTTTCGATGACTTTTGGTTAGGATATAATGACCCTAGCCGCCATTGCGTAACAGGACTGCATGGCTCTCCTTATAGCTGTTTCTCCGACCCTAATATGCTATCAGGAGATGTAATAGAAATGACTTGCGAGCAGTTTTTTGATGAGGAATTCATCAATAAATTAGTAATGATTAACCCTACCAAAGCTTGTGATGCTGATGGCACAGTTGCAATCACACGCCCTGGCGGCAATGCCGGCGGTAGTGGAGCGCTAGCGGATATGAATACCACAAGACGATTAGTATTTGAGTATAAAAATTCTTCGCCACTATGTCAGCAGCCTCCTTTAATTTTAAATGTAAGACTTACTGGAGATTGTCCGCCACCTGCCTTTGCTGAAACAACACTCCCTACAGTGGCGGTTCCTTGTGGCTATGATCTTGAAAATGATCCTGCTCATATTATTGGAACTCCTGAAGGCAAAGGGGCTTTTGAGTTTGAAGATGTAGGAAATGTAGAAGAGTGTGGAGGGCAAATCGTTCGTACTTGGACGACACAAACCAATCCAGAAGGCGAAATCCTAAGCAAAGAACAAATCATCAATATTGGGGTCATTACTGTTTATCGAGACAGAGACTATACAGGAGATTTAATCGCTTTTGAAGAAGGACTCATCTATACAAATCGGGTCAATATTAGAAATAGTGATCGCGTTGATTTTAAAAAGATTCGTTCTATTAAGGTAGCTCCAGGTTATCAGGTCACGACCTACTCTAGTAAACCACTTTCTGAATCATCAGGCAAATATACAGCCGATATTGATAAGATTACTTTTAATCCTAGACTGAGAAGCTCGGATACTAATGCTTTAGAAATCACTAAGATTGGGGAAGAGATTAGTGTTGTCATTTATAGGGATGACAATGAACGAGGCGATTATCAACATTTTATTGGAGAACAGGAGGTGAATATAGATGATTTGATATTTGGTAGAGAAACCTCTTCTTTTTTGATAAAAACAGGCTACCAGTTAGTCGTGTTTACAGAGCCTGATTTTAAAGGAGAAAGTTTCACCTTTACCTCTGATCTCGGATTCATGCGGCGCGGATTTAATGATAGAGTGGCTTCCTTTAAAATTATTAAATCGCGATAAAAAGGAATGCCATTGTAGCTGCCGAGCGGTGCTCGGCACACGCTGCTCTTTGTTCTCCTCGCACGGCTTGCACCAAGCACCACTTGGTGATTACAATTCACCCGATTTTAGGGATGAGCGAAAGATTTTTTCATCAAAACATGCGATGATATATGTGTGAAAGAAAACAGGCTACAACTGTCGAAGGTCTTCAAGACCTTCGACTTCTAAACGTATGGCTACTATTCCTATTCCCTGTGTTGTCCGTGACAGCACAGGGAATAGCTTTTCCAGAAATCAATCAACTCATAACAAATAATGAACTTGAAAGCGCAGCGAAAGCAATTGAAAAAGCTACTGAACATAAAAAAAATCAAGCGGGGCTGAAAGCTGCTACGCTACGCCATTTAGAAGGAAAACTACAAGCCGTAAAGGGAGAATACCAAGCTGCAAAAGCAACTTTTAAATCTATACAAATAAAGAGGTATAAGGAATTAAAAAATGTAAATAACATTCAACTCGCCTCTATTTATACAGAACTACAGGAACTACATCAAGCAGACTCTTTATTGAACGTGTCAAAAAACACGACTTGGGAATATAATTATCAGCTTGGCTTACTACGCTTGGCACAACATCAATATGAAGCTGCTGATTCGCTCTTTCAACAACTTTTAACGGATAATTCTCTACCTAATATCTCACTCCAAGTTTTGTATCGTTTAGGTGAATCAAAACTGGAACAAGAGCAGTTCTTAGCAGCCGATTCTTTATTACAGTTAGCTTTAACAAAAACACAAGATACATTATCAATCGCCAACATTTATATCCAAAACTATTTGGGACGATTAAAAACGAAAGTAGGAACGTATGATGAGGCATTGACACACTTTCAAATAGCTATCGCATTAGCTAAACAGCATTTACATCACAAAAATCCATATATAGGTAAGCTATTTTATAGCTTAGGAAGGGTTTATTTAAAGACAGGAAAGTTTAAAAAAGCAGAGGAAAAATTCCAGGCTGCTCAACCTATATATTTGAAAGCCTACGGCAAAAGTCCAGTATATACCCAAATACTAAGTGGATTTGAAGAACTGTATAGAAAACTAGGACAACAAGAACGTGCATTAGATTATGCCTTACAACAAAAAGAAATATATCTAGAAGCCAATAATTTGCGGGAGTATGCGCGGGTGGTCAATAATCTTTCGCATAGTTATCGAAAATTCAAAGAATACGATAAAGCAGATACCTTACTGACAGATGCGATTACACGACTAGAAGCAGCCCAACTTACCGAAGATCGTTTTTATGGACTACTGCAAATGAATTATGGTATTCTAAAATGGACGCAAAAAGCTTATCAGCAAGCGCAAGCAGCTTTGGAAATAGCGAGACAGCAGTTTGAGGTACTTTATGGGAAATATCATCCCTGGTATGCGGCAGTTATCAATTATCTAGCCGTATTATATGAGCGATTGGAAGACTACGATAAAGCCGAACAACTCCATATGGAAACACAAAAAATTGATAGTACTACTTTGGGTGTGACACATCCATTTTATGTAAATACCCTGTATAATATTGCACGATTTTATCACCTTCGGGGACAAGACACCCTTGCAACAAACTACTTCTACAATGCAAATCAGGGACAAATTGATTTGATTTATAATTATTACAGCGGCTTCGATGAGCAAACCCGCTTGGATTATCTAAAACAAACCGAAAGCGATTTTCATCGCTTTTATTCTTATGTTTTAGAGCGGCCTACTTTAGCAATACAAGCTCAAAATGTCAGTTTAGCGATCAAAAATCTAGCCCTTGATTTTAGTCGCAACCAACAAAGCTTGATGACTGATATGCAAGATTCTAGCACACTACAGCAGTACGAACAATGGCGCAGCGTGAAAAGAACCTTAGCGGAAAGCTATATCAAAACCTCCGCACAACTCACCCAAGCAGGCCTTGATATTGAGGCGCTAGAACTAGAAGCCGAACGCCTAGAAAAAGCCCTTATTCGCAGCGACGCGCTTCGTGCAAATCAGTTAAATTCGCCCAAACGCTATACGTTTGAAGACCTAAAAAGCAATATCGCCCCCGACGAAGCGACTATTGATTTTTTGCGTTTTCGCTATCATACTCCTACTCGTAAAACGGATAGCATCTATTATCTCGCCCTTGTTAGTCGGCATGATTTTGATACACCGAAATTGGTCTTTTTAGGCGAAGCCAAAAAACTCCGTCGTATGTTGCGCT
Organism: Saprospiraceae bacterium; assembly: GCA_020629845.1. GTDB lineage: Bacteria > Bacteroidota > Bacteroidia > Chitinophagales > Saprospiraceae > JAAUTG01. The sequence continues at coordinate 7,742 of JAHDCQ010000007.1, forward strand.
CCGATGTACGTCGCGCTGCAAATAACTATATCGAAAATCCACGTATTGCGCGGGATGTATATGCCAATATTTGGCAGCCGCTCGCAAAGCATGTGCAAGGAGCAAAGCGCATTCATATTGCGGCAAGTGGTTTGTTGCATAAAGTGGCCTTTGCTGCACTACCTACTGAAAATGGGCTACTGCTGGATAAGCATAATTTCGTTTATCATGGCACTTTGCGTGCCTTTATTGAATCCAAAACCTCGCAAGCAAAGCCGAAGCAAAATTCGATTTGCCTGCTCGGTGGTGCGGACTTTGATTTGGATTCTTTGAGCTTGACACAACTTGCTACAACTCCAAGTAAAATGATTGCCTCAAATACAGTAGTAGATACGAGTATTTTTGATGCTAGTTTAGCAATTAATGACTCCCTGCGTTCAGCCGTACGCTTCAATTACTTAGCTGGTACTATCCTTGAAGTCACACAAGTGGCGCAACAATTTCAAGCCGCAAATTGGGAAACAAATACCCTAACGGGCGAACAGGCTTTGGAAGAACATGTCAAACAACTAGAGGGTAAAAACAGTCCACATATTTTGCACCTTGCTACACATGGCTATTTTTTTCCACCACTAAAAAAAGGTCGAAAAGTAGCTGATAATGGGCGCGGACGCATTATGGCAGCGAAGAATCCCTTATTGCGGTCGGGCTTGGCATTGAGTGGTGCAAATTATAGATGGCAAGAAGGCAAAAGCATCCCTAATGTAGAAGATGGCATTTTGACCGCTTATGAAATTGCTAATTTGAATTTGAACAACACCCAGCTTGCCGTCTTATCGGCTTGCGAAACTGCCCTCGGTGATGTGCGTACTACAGAAGGTGTTTTTGGATTGCAACGGGCTTTCAAGATGGCGGGTGTTCAGCAATTGCTCATTAGCCTCTGGAAAGTCCCTGACCAACAGACTACGGAATTGATGCAACTTTTTTATCAACATTATCTCCAAACTCAAGATGCTGCGTCTGCTCTTTATCACACTCAACAAAAGATGAACGAGCGATATAGTGCATTTGATTGGGCGGCTTTTGTGTTGTTGAAATAGGAATAAAAGCTGTAAAATTTTACTTCTACAGCTTCTATTTATAATGCTACAATGTGTCAATGATGCAATGTGATAATGATGCAGTATTTTCCCCATTATCTCATTGTATCATTGACACATTCTAGCATTAAATATTTACTCAATTATGCAAGAGTTGATGCACTAGATCACTTCCACTATTGCGATGGCTTGTTTTATACTGCTAGGATGACGGTTGGGGTCTTCTTGGCATTGTCGCTTAAGCGAACGCGCAGGAGTAATGTAGTAGAACCCTTTTTGCGATGGAGCAGTAAATTCCATGTTAGCATTGTTTTTGCTCAAGCTACTATTCGAGTTAAAAACGCTATTAAAGAAACATTGTGAAACTACCCCTTTCATGCCCATATAATACTGTATAATGCAACCTGGACAGTATTCTCCTTCACTTCCTGTTGATTCCATTTTCCAACTGAAATTCAATTGAATTTTGCTGCCTGCCCTTACTCTAGCTACATTTTTTCCTGAGCCGTTCAAGGAGATATTATCGTACGTCATTTTTCGCTTTGACCATTCCGTTATTACGGGGGTCGGTATCAAACTCTCGGTCAATGACTCTACTTTGATAATGGCGATTGCATTACGCGGATTAACTGAATGACGACTCGGTGAAGCTTGGCAACTTCGCTTAAGAGAGACCGCTTGGGTGATATAGTAGATACCAATTTCGCTTGGTGCTTTAAAGCTTAGTGTTTTTTGCCCTTCTTTTTTTCCAAAGGAAGGTGTCCTAAATTGCTGATTGGTGAAGCATTCCGAAAAATTATCCTTCATACCTACGTAAAACTGCATAATGCAACCTGGACAATAGCCATTCTTCCCCGTTGGTGCTATCTCAAAATCAAAGGATAGAGCAATATCTTGCCCAGGTAATACTACCACATCATTTTTACCACTTCCATTGATAGAAATGTTTTTATACGTTGCTTGACGTTCATTCCAATTGAGGGATATTTCTTTACCGATTTCGTACACATAGCCCTTTCTTAGCCAATCTTGCTTTAGGGTGAGAATATCTATCTGCTCATCATAAGGAATGTACATGAGATAGTCGCGCTCAATCTCATTCCAAAGTATAGGAACAATAGTACCTTCCTCGTTTATTTTAGGAATAGTTAAAATAGACTCTTGACCTTTTTGTACAATTTGTGCCCCTAATTTTCGCACATAGAACATTTTATCTCCATACTTATATCGTTGATAATCGTGCGGTATGGTGAACTTTCCTTTTCGGAAGGTAAATTTTTCTGGCGCAGCAGCATATTTCCATTCATAAGTAGATCCGCTAATATGCTCACTAGAGCTTTCTCTAGCTTCAGTCATGATTGTCTTATAATCAGCAGAGGCAGACGCTCCGAACGTTCCAGCAGGAGTAGGAGGACTAGTATAATTTAATGAAAAAGCAGCACCTACAGCAGTTGAGTTACTCTCTGAATAGCCCACTCGCTGTACGGAACTCCAGGTTTCAGTAAGGTTCATAGCCTGTTGCTGTACTGTGCCGTCTAAATTATTCATATAATTTACCACTACCGTAGTTATGCTGTTCGATTCAGGAAGTCCGTCTGCATTAATGGTTAAATCGGGTCCTTTAGACTCTGTTGGCGTATATGTTTTTCGCGCTGAACCAATGTATTCATTAGGTCGAAAAACATAATACCCACCCGATTTATTTTTGTTCGTACACTTACAATCGCGGTAAATTTTTACCCATTCTAAATACCATCTATCAGCAAGATTGTAATGCAAATCAATGTGTAGTTTACTAATTTTCCCTACATCCTCTTTCGTTACCGAAAATACTGTTTCCTCTCCTTTTTTTCTAGCTCCATCTACCTTAAACCAACCCGTATTTCCACGCGCTCCTTCAATTTTGAAATCTACTGCGTTTGCCGTACCTCCTCTATACACATTTTTAGAGTAGGCAATTATACAATAATCAATTAATTGGGCTGATAATTGATAGCTGCACATCATAAGCAGCAGGCTAACTAGACATAATTTCGTTTTCATTTTCTTTGAATTTTGGTTCTCTGGCAATTTTGGTGATTAATCAAGCCTAATTTTTACAAAAGTTCGACCGCATACTAACTCATTTTGCAAAAATTAGGCTTGACCACCAAAATTGTCAGAGAACGTGAATTTTTATTTATAAGAAACATTATCCGATTCAAAATTGAATCGTTACCCATTGATTGCAGAAAATTGGAAAGGTGACCCTTTGGGAAGAAAGTTATACTATGCTAGTGCTTTATCAAGTAGAAAATGAGGTATGATTTGCGTGGATTTTTTATAGGAGTATAATACTGATAGCACCTGTGAGGCTTTGACGAATACAGGTGCTATCAGTATTATACTGTATGCTCTACAAGACTAAAAGGGTACTACCGAATTAGTCATTACACCCAAATGATTGCGATGTTGTACGCTAATAAAACCAGAGCTTACACCTAAATTACTAAATAGTACTCCATCAAAACCATCAATATCCACTACCGTACCATCTGTTTTTACAAAAGCAGCTCTTTGGGCAATAATCGAACTATCATCGGAAGGTGCTCTTAGCTGAATTAACACCCAATCTACTACATCGGCTGGAATGTTATCCACACTTTCTGTACCTGTATAGTTATATGGAGACACATTGTAAGGCTGAGAAAGTGGAATAGTACCTACATCATTGAGGGTTTTGTTCATATCCAAACCATTGTAAGCACCTTGCAACATTACTTTAATTGGTATACGCTTAGATGTACAAGCATCACTAGCTATAGCCGTCCAACGAATAACCCAGTTTTGGCTTTGAGCAAAACTAGCTCTTAATGGATTGGGAGTCATGCTACCGCCAATAGTAGGTGCAACAGTTGGATGATCTGTCCATCTGATATATACTCTAAATCCTGTAGGTGTCGCATTATAAACGGCAGGCAATCCACTAGTCTGCCACATTCCTTGTATACTTCCACCAATGGATTCTAGAGTAACTAAATAGTGGGGTGTTCGAGTAAATCCGCAAGCAGAAGTATTTACATCAATATAAATCCCTGATGAAAAGTAATCGCGCCAATCACTTGGGTCGCTTACCCCTTGTCCTACGGTCATTGTTCCAACAGTCACTTGGGCAAGAAGACTAAAGACTCCAAGTAACTGCATGAATGCAGTGGTCAAAATTCTTAATTTCATGATGGTATAAATTTACTTATAAAATAGTTTTTACTGTAATGTATTCGTGTAGTGTATGTGTGATATGAAGTAAGGACTCGGACATAATTATTTCGGTTTAATTGAGTCACGATAAGACAGTAAGGTTTCATCTAAAAAAAGTACTTAAGGGAACTTGTAAAATATAACCTACCAATTTTACTTGCTCTTTTTCCTTTATGCTACGTTAAAAAGCCTCGACAGAACCAGCTATGCCTACGTTTTTTGCCTTGCTTAAAGAAAAAATAGCTTCGCAAAATTTGGTAGCTTATTTTCTACAAATTCCCTAACCAATAGTGAAAATTTAAATTTAAGAGGATTTTATAATCAAAGCAAAAAAAAGGAATGAACGGTTAGTTTCAACAGACTATCGGTCTAATCTGTTAGCGCATATTACTTGAATCCACGACCTCAAACTTCCACTCTTCGAAATATTTGAGGAATATTTTGGCAATATTTCGGGCATCGTCTATGCCTCTGTGGTGGGTACCTTCTAGCTCTAGCTTTTCTTTTTCTAAGGCACGTTTCATACCAATGGCACGTCTTAGGTTTTTAATTTCGGCATATTGATGCTTTATGCTAATGTGCCTCGATACCCAAGCATGCTCTAGTTTACTAATTTGGCAGTCATTTATCAATTGGTTTTTATCGTAAAAGCCCCAAGAGCATAAAAAATAGTCTTCCGCTTCGCATTCAAACCATGCTTTGAACTCCTCTACGACTTCATAAAAATGTGCAGCTTCATCTACTTGCGCTTGACTGATAGAGGTCAATTGCTTACAAAAATCGCTTAATATCGGGAAGCGGATGGGTTTTACAAAGCGTTGAAATTCGGATTCTATTTCTTGCTGCTCATTGATGAGGACTGCCCCAATTTCTATGATTTCATTTTGGTATTTCATACCTTTCTCCCAGCAGGTCGCTTCTAGGTCAAGTACGATATATTTCATGTTCTACTGTTATTTGTTTGGTTCTCCGACAAATCCCGTGATGAAGCCGAAGGAAAAGCAACCCCAACACTATTAATAAGACGCTTTTGTGCTTGCTTTTCCTTCGTCCACGGAATTTGTCGGAGAACGATTTGTTTTTCCCTTCAACAGTAGATAGCTTGGAATTAGTTTCCTTTAATCGCGTAAATCCATCAATCCTGAGGCAACTTAATAAGATTCATCACACAACTTTCGTGATTTCCGACGCTTAAAGCAAAGTCCTGCTTTACTTTCAATCCATTTGCATATTCCGCAGCTTTCCAGCAGGGCATAGCTCTAATAACTTCTAATAGCAAGGCATCTGTTGAGGCATCCTTAGCCTTGCGATATTCTCGACCGAATACATGGGCATCCACTACTTCGCCTTCTTCACTAATGGTGAAGCGTACAACTGCTAAGTCATATCCCTCAAAACTGCCTTTGGGAATATTCGCAATTGCTTTTTCTTGGATGTATTGTAGTAAAACTGCTTTGCCACCTATATAGCTTGCTTCCTGTTCGGGTTCTACTAAAAACTTGAAATCAAACCATTTTGGCTCATTATTGACTAATGTATTGTTTGGGATGTAATGCATTTTAATCGCTATTGCCTTGCCTGTATCTGCGGTCTTTAGAAGTTGCTTTTGTGCCGCTGTAAGGCTATCATCTTTGCCTGCTTCTTTTTTTAACTGCCCTTCCTGATGAGCCGAAACTTCTACCGAAATAAATTCCTGTACCCACGAAGGTTTATAATATGGATTCAAGTCGACTATGGTGCTTGCATTTTCTAATTGTAGTTTTGATAACGCGAGGGGTGGAGGAACTCTATTTACTTCAAAATGTAATTCATTCGTGTTATCTGGCGTAGTGATGCTTGCGCCTTGTGCCAAACTCCAAAGTGCAAAGGGAAGAATAACCAATGTTAGTAGTGCATTTCTCATATCTAAGTATTATGATTCTTCAACAAAGATAAGCTGCAAGCTAGATTGGCACGACAATCAAATGTAAATTAATGTAAATGGGTTGTAAAACTGCTCCTATGTAAAGCCCAATGAGTGAATTGTGAATGTCTGAATGAGCGAATAATGCTCGTTCTTTGGTGCACTCATTGAGTAATTAAGCAGGCGAGCTAAGTATTAGCTACCTGTAACACTCCACGCAATGGAATGCGCAGCCAATCAGGACGGGCATTTAGCTCATAGGCTACTTCATACACCGCTTTCTCTAGCAGATAGGTTTGTAACAATAACTCTAGCTCCTCACTTGCTTCTGGAATGAAACTATAATCTTTGCAAGTATCCAAGTAAGTAGTCAGGAAGCAGCGTTGCATTACCTCATACCAATAATTGCCCCATTCTTCTAGCATTGGTATCGCGGGTACGGCATATTTATCAGGATGCAAATAAAGCTCTCCATAAGCAGCATAATGAAACGAACGAATCATACCTGCTACATCTTTAAAGGGACTGACTTTGGTGCGCCGCTCCTTGAGCGAACGGAGGGGTTCGCCTTCAAAATCAATGATGTAAAAATCAGTTTCATTATAAAGCACTTGCCCTAAATGATAATCGCCATGTACACGAGTTTTACTGGCATGAATTGGAGTTGTTTTTAACTTTTCTAGTTTTTCAAGCAATTGTGCTTTACAGGCCAATACTCGCTTCGCTTCAGTAGCGGTGGTGCTGGGGAGATGCTCCATTTTTTCTTCAATCAGATTGAACTTGCTATCAATCAATGCGCGCACATCCCGCAATAATGCATGCTGATTGTCCATATTCAATTTTTCAGGAGCAAAGGCTGGCGACTCTTTATCCGATGCAAGCGCGATATGCATCTCTGCTGTACGCTGCCCAAGTAATGCTACTCGATTATAGCTGGATTCACTAATAAATTGCTTTGCATTATCGGGCAGATCATTCCAATAGATGCGCGTACTTGTGGGCAGCTCAGGAACTGGTATGGGCGGCACACGCATGAGTTCGGCATAGTAATTACTCAATAATTCCAGCATAGCCGTCCATGCCTCACCTCTGTTAGGAATTTTATTTTGTACCAGACTCACAATAGATTGTCCCGAATCTGCATGCTGAAAAATAATACTTCCTCCGTATTGTGGCGCATGCCTGAAACTAGTGCGCTCAGAAAAGAAACGTACTATTTCTAACTCTGGATTGATACCGTCTTCTAGTTTACGATATATTTTTAAAAACCATTCGTCATTATAGATAATGGAGGTGTTGGTCTGGTCTGCGCTTAGTATTTTTGAGCTAAAATTGGGTATAGTACGCAAGGCTTTTGTGCTTCTAAACTGGAAGTTAGAAAAGTGTTTATTTTCGAGGAGCATTTGAAGCAAAATAGTCCTAAAATCAGGAACATAAAGCGCATCTACCACCGTAGGACGGTTAGAAGACACCGATACCACACTACCTGGTATATTTTTAAGATAATAGTTACTTTCTTCCGCATCTTGCAAAAAAGCAAGTGGCAAAAAGTAGTTTTCTTGAGTGGCATCTTCAAATATAACCAATACACTTGATAGAAAATAGGTATGAAGAGGCCCTGCTAGTTCTTTTGTATGTTTACAAATGACCTTTGCAATTATTTTTGACTTTGTGCGAAACCAACGGCAATTTGGAATATATTTTAACAAAGCTTGTTGCAATTCTTGATTAGGCATTTGCTGATGTATTCCTCCCACTTCAAGTATTATATTTTTTACCATCTTTTGTTTGCTTATCCTTTATATGCAAGGAAAGATAGCTTTTTAGTAGCACGAAGTACGGGATTTTAGTCGCAATTTTTACAAAAAAATCAAGCTGTTTACGAAATTTAGCCTATAAAATTCGGAATAACTATGTTGCCTAAGTCTATTGCACGCTATTTTCTAAAAAATGAGACCATTACTTCTTGTACAGTTTTTGGAGAAGGACACATTCATGGCACCTATAAAATCACTACGAATAACAGTAATTTCATCTTACAATGCATCAATACGGATATTTTCCAAGATGTTCCTGCTTTAATGCAGAACATTGCAAATGTTAGTCAGTATTTACAACAACAGCCCACTTACCCATTAGAAATACTCACTACCCAGCAAGTTGAAAATGGTAATAGCTACTATCAACACAGCGATAATAGCTATTGGCGCATGTTCCCCTTTATCGAAAATACTACTACATTATCCGTTGTAGAAACTAGTGAGCAGGCTTATACCATCGCTCATGCTTTCGGGACATTTATAGCGGCATTAAGTCCTCTACCCCACTCCAATATCAACACTATTATCCCTAACTTCCACGATGGTTTATATCGTTTTAGACAACTACAGCATGCCATTCCTCAAGCCGCTACTAAACGACTTCAACTGGCCAAAACAGCTATACAATTTATTCTTGAAGAAAAAACTGTGTTTGAGCATATTGCAGCTTTACATTTACCTATTCGTATCGTACATAATGATACGAAGGCAAATAATATCCTGCTTGATAAAGACAGTTTGGCTGCAAAATGTGTGATTGATTTAGATACCGTGATGTGTGGTACACTACTTTCCGACTTTGGCGACATGGTACGTACTTGTTGCAATTCGGAAGCAGAGGATAGCAAGGATTTTGAGTCTATTGAAATGCGCTCCAACATTTATCAGGCACTAGAAGCAGGTTTTTTGGAGAGTCTCCATACGCATATTACAAGGCTAGAGCGCGAAAACCTACTACTAGGCACAAAATGGATAATTCTAGAACAAGCGACTCGTTTCTTGACCGATTTCTTAGAAAATGACCATTACTATAAAACCTATTATCCTACTCATAATCTAATTCGCGCGGGGAATCAAATAGCACTTTATAAATCGCTTATAGAACAGGAAAATAGCTTGTCAATGGATAGATTATAGCGAACAAAGCCTGTTTTTTCCACTAAATGCGATATATTTGAGGCAGATTAAAAAAAGCCCGCTCTATTTCTTTAGTTATAAATTAGTATTCGTCCATAGCTACCTATGCACTACAACAATTCAATCGCTTATATATTTTGAACACACTATTGTCTGTTGTTAAGCAAGGTAATATCACACACAATGCGTACATTTGGAAAGCGATTTCTGCTAGTGGCCCTTTGTATATTAGTAACACAACAACTAAACGCAAAACAAAGCTATCGGGAAATTATTGACAGTCTTAAACTACAATTAGCCCAAACCCATCCTTCCATTGAGCGAGTCGGCATACTTAATGACCTAAGTTATGCTTATAATAGGGTGAACCCTGATAGCCTCTACATGTATGCGATAGAAGCTTATGAGCTTGCTGTAAAAATTGGTGATAAAAAAGGACAAGGAATCGCCCTAAAAAATAAAGCGTCAGGACATCATCGCCTGAGTCATCCCTATGATTCGCTATTGAAATGCTACAGAATGTCTATAAAAATAGCGGAAGAAATTAAAGACTACCACACTATCGCCACATGGGATAATAATGTAGCATTTTCTTATTTAGAACAAGGCAATGATGCAAAAGCACTTGCCAGTTTCATAGGTGCCCTAGAGATCCTTGATGAGCATGTGAAAGCCCCCTCAACCCTAAAAGTATTAGTGCTAGGTAATATTGGAACGACCTTTTCCAAACTCAACAACCATAAAAGTGCCGTAGAGTACCTCACTCGGGCTATTGAGTACGGAAAAGAACATGACTTTAAGAAAGAATCTAGTATGTATCTAGATAACTTGGGCGAAGAACTCTACATACAAGGAAAGAAAACGCAAGCTTTTGCTACTATAAAAGAAGCCCTTACGTTAGCAAAAAACAATAAAGACCCTAAAACAGAGGCACAAGTACTAATGACTTATGGCGAACTCCTAAGAAAAGAAGGTAAAATTTCGGCGGCAAAAGATACTACATACAAGGCTTATATACTGGCCAAAAAATTTAACCTGAATAATGAAATCATGGCTATGGTGAAGCTTAGTGAGCTGGAACTACTTAAAGAAAATCCTAAGCAAGCACTTATGTATGCAAATATGGTACTAGATGATACTAAATATTTAGGCAAGCCCATCTTTCGGCAGTACGCGCTAGAAGCCATCAAAAATGTATATATCTATACAGAGAATTACAAGCAAGTCCATATCATTGATAGCCAGATAGATGTATTGAAAGATAGCATACAAAATAAATATGGCAGTACTAGGGAAATGCTTGCCCGATATGAAAATAGAGAACAACGTATTGAAATCGAACGCTTACAAAAAGAACATAATGAGGCAAAAGTTAGGAATAGAAACTATCTTCTAGTGGGTTTATTGATACTTTTTGGTCTATTAGGTGCATTATTCTACCGAACAATTAAGCATAATACTACACTCCAACTAAAAAATCGGGAACTCAAAGTAGCTCGCCAAGAAGCAATAGAAGCCTTATCCGTAAAGCAAAGCTTCCTTTCCACGATGAGCCACGAAATCCGAACGCCAATGAATGCGGTAATTGGGTTCACGGATATTCTTATTAAGCAAAATAAAGATGAACGACAACGTACCTTCCTTAATTCACTTAAAGTCTCTAGCGAATATTTGCTAAGTTTGCTCAATAATGTACTGGACTACTCGAAACTGGAAGCTGGCAAAATGCCTATAGAGCAAATCCCATTCGACTTAGAAGAGCATATAGAAAATGTAATAGAAGTATTTAGAATCTCTAATCAAAACCCACAACTTGCTATAAAATATCAGGCTAATTTAAATTTGCAACATCATGTACTAGGAGACCCTACGCGACTACGGCAAGTACTAAATAACTTAGTTGGTAATGCTGTAAAATTCACGCCCAACGGATATGTGCATTTGAAGGTAACTACTTTGGAACATACCACAGCGCATATTAAATTAAAATTTACGATAAAAGATACGGGCATTGGTATAGCGGAAGAAAAGTTATCTTCTGTTTTTGAGGGCTTTGAACAAGCTTCTAGTGCTACTAATCGGCGTTTTGGAGGTTCGGGACTAGGGCTATCCATCACCAAACAAATTTTGGACTTGCATGATAGTGAAATCCTATTAGAAAGCGAAGAAGGAAAAGGTAGCACCTTCTCTTTTAACTTAAGCTTTCCTATCACTAGTAAATCGTTACTCTCCCAAACAACACAAACGCAAAATCGTAAGCTTCCAATCCTCCGAAATAAGCGTATTCTACTTGCCGAAGATAATGTTTTCAACCAAAAAGTAGCCCTGAATATATTAACAGACTGCGCCACCGAAGTAGTCATCGCAGAAAATGGAAAGAAAGCATTGAAGTGCCTCCAAAAAGAAGAATTTGATATAATATTGATGGATTTGCATATGCCTGAAATGGATGGCTTTGAAGCTATTCAACATCTACTATTAGCTGGAGTAAATAGCCCAATAATTGCACTAACCGCAACTACTATTGAAGAACTTGCGAACTATCCCTATTTGAATGGAATTGATGTATTGACTAAACCTTTTCGAGCGGAGGAACTTATTCAGATTTTAGTTAAAAATTTGTCACCTAAAGAATTGGCTTATATGAACTCTTGATAAGGAAGTAGTTTTTGTAGTCATACTACTGTATCTTTGCGCCCTAAAAAAGAAATCATGGCAGACAAACGACTTTTTCTCTTAGATGGACACGCGCTAGTGTATCGCGCACATTTTGCATTTATCACTCGCCCACTTATCAACTCCAAGGGCATAAATACCTCCGCGATTACAGGTTTTGTACGCTTCCTTTGGGACTTAATGCGAACTCAGAACCCCACACATATTGCTGTGGTATTTGATACCTCTGCACCTACGTTTCGCCATGAAATGTTCACCGAATACAAAGCCAATCGCGAAGCCCAACCTGAAGATATTAGCATTGCCTTTCCTTATATCATCGAGATAGTAAAAGCCTTCAATATCCCGATTCTTACGAAGGATGGCTATGAGGCAGATGATGTAATTGGTACACTCGCTAAGCAAGCCGAGCAGGAAGATTTCAAGGTATACATGGTCACGCCTGATAAGGATTATGCCCAATTAGTCTCCAACAATGTTTTCATGTATAAACCCTCTAGACAAGGCAATGGCATTGAAATTTTAGGGGAAAAAGAAGTACTAGAAAAATGGGAAATTACCCGTGTAGAGCAAGTGATTGATATACTCGGTCTACAAGGCGATTCGGTAGATAATATTCCAGGCATCCCAGGCATCGGGAAGAAAACGGCGGTGAAATTATTAGCAAAATTTGACTCTGTAGAGGGACTCATTGCAAATACCGACCAACTGAAGGGCAAGCAAAAAGAAAAAGTCGAAACCTTTGCCGAGCAAGGCATTTTATCCAAAAAACTTGCCACTATTGACACCAATGTTCCCGATATAAAATTTGATGCTAAAGCCGTCCATATTGACCCCTTCAATCGGGAACGCCTCACAGAGCTTTTCCAAGAATTGGAGTTTCGTTCGCTCTCAAAAAGTATTTTAGGTAGCGATGGTTTAGCAAAACCCAAAGCCAAAGCAAGCACCGCAGCAGGCACACAAGGTACGCTTTTCGCTACGGAAGCCCCCACTGTGGAAGAAGTTGCTATTGTACCCAACAACATTGAAAACACGGAGCATACTTACCATTTAGTAGATACGCCCAATAAACGCAAGGAACTAGTCGTACTTTTGAGCAAACAAAAAAGCCTCTGCTTCGATACTGAAACCACAGGGGTAGATGCGAATGTGGCAGAGCTAGTGGGTCTGGCATTTTCCTTCAAAACAAGTGAAGCCTACTACGTACCCGTACCAGTAGAGCAAGACGAAGCCCGCGCAATAGTAGCCGAATTCAAAGCTATTTTAGAGGATGAAAATATCGAGAAAATAGGACAAAACTTGAAGTATGACATCATCATACTAAAATGGTATGGTGTGGAGGTGAAAGGCGCGTTTTTTGATACTATGTTGGCACATTATCTCATAGAACCTGAACTACGGCACAATCTCAATTATATGTCCGAAACCTACCTGAAATATCAGCCTGTTTCCATTGAGTCCTTAATAGGGAAAAAAGGAAAAAAACAAGGCAGCATGCGCGATGTAGAGCTGGAAAAAGTGAAAGAATATGCAGGCGAAGATGCTGACCTCACGCTACAACTCTATCAGCACTTCAAACCACAAATGCAAGAAGGCGACCTTAAAAACCTCTTCTATAATATGGAAGTGCCACTAGTGCCAGTACTAGCCGCTATGGAATATGAAGGTGTAAATTTAGATAGTGAATTTTTGGGTGAATATTCTAAAGAACTCACCGAACTGATACTGGCTAAAGAGACAGAAATCTACGAACAAGCTGGCGGTCAATTCAATATCAAATCGCCGAAACAGGTAGGAGAAGTCCTATTCGACCGCATGAAGATTCCGTATCGTTGGCGCAAAACCAAATCGGGGCAATATTCTACCAATGAAGAAAAAATGACCGAACTGGCGAAGGACAATCCTATCGTCACGGACATTTTGAAATATCGTGGCTTAAGTAAATTGAAGTCTACCTATGTAGATGCCTTGCCAAAACTGATAAACCCCAAGACGGGGCGTTTGCACAGTTCTTTTAATCAGGCACTCGTGGCTACGGGACGATTAAGTTCCAATAATCCGAACCTGCAAAATATCCCCATCCGTACCGAAGAAGGACGGAAGGTGCGCGAAGCCTTTATTCCGCGCGATGAAAACCATACGCTATTTGCTGCGGATTATTCTCAGATTGAATTGCGTTTAGTGGCTGAATTGAGTGAAGATGCTGCCATGTTGGAAGCCTTTAAGACAGGACAAGATATTCACCGCGCCACGGCAGCGCGCGTATATGGCGTAGGCTATGATGAAGTCAGCAGCGACCAACGCCGTGCCGCGAAAACCATCAACTTTGCCATTCTATATGGTGCAGGTGCTACGAACATCTCGAAGCAGCTCGACATTAAACGCGCAGAAGCGAGCGAGTTGATCGCTCAATACTACGAACAATACAACGGACTAAGCCGATACATGGACAAGATGAAAGAACTTGCCCGTGAACAAGGCTATGTCAGCACCTTCTTAGGTAGAAAACGCTACTTGCGCGACATCAATAGCAGGAACGGCGTATTGCGTAGTCATGCCGAACGCAACGCCATGAATACCCCCATACAAGGCACCGCCGCTGATATGATTAAGTTAGCGATGATAAAAATACACCGCATCTTTGAAGAACGCGACTTGGCTTCAAAAATGATACTGCAGGTGCATGACGAGCTTGTTTTCGATGTGTTCAACAGCGAATTAGAAGAGGTACAAACAATTGTAGAAGAACAAATGCGAACGGCTTTGCCAGCCCTGAACGTACCAATCCTAGTAGGCGTAGGCACAGGTCAGAACTGGCTACAAGCGCATTGAGTGTAAAATTTGTACTAGCTATGTTGTTTTACCCAATATATGTGCTAAGACCACAGTCTTAGTGCCTTTACTGTATAAGTGTATGTGTGTGTGTGCTTAAAAAGAGAGGATTATAAGTTTCATTGCTAATTTATGGGTAGCCATTTCATAGTAAGCACATGCCTTTAGTGTTCTTCTAATGCTACGATGCAAATGGACCTGTAATGTCCTCAATGGTGATACCAGAAGTGATTTCTAGATGTTGCCCACCATTTTTTGCATAATCAGCATTTGAATTACCTAGTGTTCCGAAAGCAGTAAACAAGTTCATAAATAAAAAATTTAGGTGTTGGAAGAATAATAAGTTGCTTAACTTATCATTTAGTTTTACAGCTATTATTATGGAGAGAAAATCCCTCACGTACTTTACTGACGTAAAAGTAAGCTCTTTTTAGGAATTATTATAGACAGTAATTTTTTTCCAAGCCTCCTAAAACTATATACTAAAAAATAGTTTTCTAACACTTAAAAAACTAATAATCAAACACTTGAAGGTTATAAAAAAACTTTAATTGATAAAAAAAATAAAAATATGGTTTAATTTTATACCTGTTTGTTGTGACGTTTATTTTTGAATATTCGACCGTTGGGATATTTACTCCAATTGCTTGGCAAATCGGGCTTCTAACTCTTCCATAGCATAACGATTTGTGAGGCGATATTTTTGTTCAAACCCTCCATTTATGAGGCGACGCTCACTATATACCAGTCCTATGCCTTTAGCATAATGTTCCTTGCCTTCTAGCTCCAATTCTAAAGTACCTTCTACTTCATTACTGATAATTTCGCGTACGGAAAAAATAACGGCAGCGTAATGTTTATCATCGAATACAAGCGTTGTATCACCCTGATAGCGACGATTACGAATGATTGTTGTTATAGAGCTGTCCTTTGGATAAGTCCATTGCACTTTGTATAAAAATACGCCTAAAGAATCCTGTACTTGAAAAGGAAAGCTATTTCCCGATAGCACTTGGACAGGAACTTGTGTCTGTTTTCCTAAAGAATCGGACTCGTAAATAAACATTTCTTCTAACAATATCCCGTTACTTACCCGCTCTTCTCGAATAAATTGCTGCGGCATGAAGGCATAATTATAATACATGCCCGTAAGGAAAGTCGCATCCTCATGCTCAATCGTACGAAAAAACCAATAATAAGGCGCAACCGTATCGTTATTTACAGGCTGGTATTCATAGACGAGTCCATCGTATAAATCATCTATCGGTAGGTAGAAATCCTCTATATTTCGTTTTTCATCTGCTGCACAAGCGCATAGCAGACCTAAAAGTATGAATATCGAATAGCGTATCATTTTTCTGCTCTTTGCTCAATATACACGCGCAAATCTTCGAGTTGCTGATTGCTCATTTTCTCCTGCGGATAATGGGGCATATACGCCTCCTTGCCTGGTATTGGCGATGTACCGTAGCGACTCACTTGATAAATAGAATAACGCGTATAGCGGTCTATGTGCTTATCCAAAAACTTAAAAGTCGTCTTATCGTCATCGAGCGCAAAGAAGGAGTAGCGTTCCTCAGCATGGCAATGCTTACAGCTCAAGTCGTAAATGCGTTTACCATTTTTAGGGTTGCCTGTTTCTCGATACCCAATACTTCTGTCGCCTGGTGGCTTTAAGAAAGTCGCAGGCGAACCTTGCATATATTTCGATTTTATCAAATCAATCGCGGCTGCCTGTCCCGTTTCATTTTCTAATGCTGCATTGATTTGGGCATAATCTTCTTCACTTAATTTCAAATCGCTAAGTTCCAAGTCAATCGTCCATAAGTAAGCTAAAATAGACTCAATCTCCCACGCTTCTAAAGCACGTCCTTGCGCGCATTCTACCGCACAAAGCTGTATGGCTTCGCGGATATTATGGCGCGCAGGCTTCACCAAATCGCCATACTTTAAGAAGTAGTCGCCATTATAAAAACTCGTTCGATTCACCGCGCCATAGAGTGCTGTGCCTTGCAAGAAGGGCAAATTATTCGCCTCTGCGTAGTCTAATTTTGCATCTAAATCTATGACAGCAAGATCAGGTTCATCGCGCACTATATTGTGACAAGAAGTGCATACAAAATGAGGGCTTTGTTTCTTGATTTTTTTACCGTCTGCTGTTTCTGCAAAACCTGTTAATACCAACCGCTCTCCTATTTCTATCGAAACGCCTTCTAGTTCGCTATCTACTTGGTGTGGAAGTGCGTCGTCGCCTAACTTTTCAAGCACTTCGCTGACTGTAGCTGATTCATCAGCAATAAATGTAGGCGGAGCATACCAAAAAGAAAATCCCAGCAATACTACTGGTGTTATTATAAGTAAGTGCTTTTTCATGGAATAGAAACTTCTAACTTTGAATAAAATGTGGTGGTGTAAGATAACGAGTGATACTTTCGTCCAAGGGAGCATGCTCCCTTGAAGTGCTGAGTTTTTATCACTCGCTTTTGACCACTACCTAAAATGTAACTCATTCAAAATTGAAAATTAGTACTTATCGAATATTAAACATACGCGAAATCGTGAAGCCAATTCTAAATTCGCCATCTAACCAATTGCTAGTCGTATTAGGTATGTAATCCGTCTCCATAATTCCTGTGGCATTCGTAAAATTGAGCTGAAAAATATGCCCTCCCGTATCAAATTCCAAACCGAAGCCAAGTGGAATATAATACTGTACACCTGCTGTGCCACTACTCGTCAATGGACTTTGTTCGCCATTCAATGGAAGCGTTACATCAGCAATAATGCCCACTACTCTAGAAAGCTGAATGCGCGTCGCCACGCCGAGACTGTAGGTGTCATTATTATCTCCAAATTCTACGATATTGCGATGTGTATAGCTAGGAATAAATTGCAAAGAAAAATTCTCCGAAAACTTTTGCCCAATCAATAATTGTGCAGTATATGCCATTCGGTGCGAAGGCTTATCAAAGAAATTGATGGACTCTGGGTTGTCTCCTTTCTGCATGGTAGAAACACTAAATACCCCTGCTGCCGTCACGCTAATGGAATTTGGGTTTTCTTCATATTGCTGAAACAACTTATATTTCACCAAGCCATTGACTAGTTGCTTGAGTTTGCCCGCGCCCTTAGTGCGATACACACCCGCAGTAAAGCGATTCGTCACGCCGTATTCCGCGCCTATCATCACGTCCGTTGCATTTTCTAAACCGTAAAAAGTCGGCCAGCCACCTGCATCGCCAAATAAATCGCCGAAGCGGTGTCCAATACGCACATCGAGTTTTCTTGCTTGGAGCGTTTCTAAGGAATGAGCATTGATAACGCGCCTATCCTTAAAGGTTTGGTAAACAGGCGTACGCTCTTGCTTCATTTCTTCTTCTTCCATTGTTTCTTGAGCTACTAAAAGGAATGGGATGAGTGCCAATAAAACGGCGAGTGTAAATTTGCAAGTAAAGTGCATGGATAAAATTCGTTGTGTCTGTTGATAGATGTGCTTTAATATAAAGTCTATTACATTACTAACTTTTCTTATATATTGTTGCGTTATAAGACTGCTTAGTTTGTATAAACATAAATTAATTTTCAGGAAAGCCATTTGCCAGCCAACACTCGATAAGTTCTAGCTCATCATCGGGTAGCGTTTTCGGCTTACCATCGGGTGCATAAGAAGGCGGCATATCCCGAAGATTCAGCACACGCGTAGCAATATTCCCACTTTCTAATGTACTCAACATACTTTGATAAGTGGTATAATCACCAATAGCTGCACCACCTTCATGGCAACCACTATAGGCGCAACTCTCCTCTATAATTGCTTCGATTTGACCATCGTAGACAGGCATCAATGTCTCACAGACACTAGACACGGTAGGTTCTGGGAGTTTGTCAAAATTGCAGGCTGCTATAAAAATCAGCACACAGAATGCTAAGAGTGTTTTCATCTGTTGCGTATTATGTATATGGCAAAAGTATAATTTTTTCCTTACTAAGACGATTTTAGTGCAATTTTGTTATTAGCTTGTTAATGGAAAAATCTTCATACTTGAATCTACTTTTCAGTAGTTATTTTAGTGTAAAAATTGCGATTGGCTGTTTGTTCTTAGGAACTAATTGCCAATCGCCAACAGCTAAATGCTATTAAAAGCACCCTATTTTCATGCGATTGTTTACCTACATTCTACTCTTAGCGAGCATCTGCAGCTTGCAGTCTTGCGATAAGCTACTCCAACCTGATATGATTGGTTGGATTCCTTTTGATCCCACCTTAGACGATACCAATTTTCAGCTCTGCGACGAAGCAGCGGCACGTGGTGGACGCGTCCATTATCCACGCTATAAGGAAGGCAAACGTGACCTCAAGCAATACTTTATGCAAAATGTGCAATTGCCAAATCCAAATGGACAAAATGGACACATCGTTATTCGTTTTTTAGTAAATTGCAAGGGCAATGCAGGTCGATTTCGGATGGAACAACTTGGGCGCGACTACAAAGCACGAGAATTTGCCGTGCATATTCCACAAACTATTCTTCAAACAATGCAGGAAATTGATAATTGGTACTTGCCCGAAGGGATGGATGGTTATGGATTTGTAACCTTTAAAATCGAAGACGGTCAATTAGTAGATGTGATATAATTAAACAGACAAAACATGAACGCCTTAGTCCAACGGATATTTAACAGTCTATTAGCTACCATTATCGGGGGTAGCTTCTTGGTGCTTTTGATGGGTATTTCGATTTATCAAAGAAAGTCCAATAATGAAAAAGCAAATACCATTTATGAATTTCGCGAGCGTGTAGCGCGTGGTTCTGTACAAGAATATTGGCTACTCAACAAAACCATAGAAATAGATCCCAATTTTGATAAAGCACACATGGCAAAAAGCTATACCCTTCTTCGCAGAGGACTCTATACTGAAGCTTTCGATGCTATGGATAAAGCTATTGCAGTACGACCTAAAGACCGCTTAGCTTATCGAGCAAATACCAAATTATATCGTATGCACGATTACGAGGGTGCGTTGGAAGATTTACGAAAACTGGATGCCCTCACGCCCAACTTTAGAGATGCGGTGTGGGGCGAAGACTTGTATCATGTAATGGGATTGGCCTATAAGCAAGCAGGCAGACTAAAAACTGCTTTATTTTATTTCGACCTTTCCATCAAAGAAACGACTGAAGAGGAAGGTGAGAACTTCGTGCATGTCAAAACCTTCTATTATCGTGCCATGACGAAGTTAGCCCTAGGACAAACAAAATCTGCGCTGGATGACCTGAATAGAGCCCTCTATTATTTCGATAAATACACCGAAGCCTACTATCAAAAAGCATATATTCTAAAAGAGTTTGGTGAACATGAAGCAGCCTATGAAGCTATGAAAGCTGCTGACAAATACTATAAAGAAGGCTATCTCTATGGCTCCTTCGACCGCATCTACTTTTCTGATATTGAACGTGGCTTATCAGAGTTTTGTGTGGATGAAGACCTGTTAAAAAACCTAAAAGACGAAGCTTTGACAAGCTAATCTTTTGCCCTAAAAGCCATTCATAGAGTAAATCCACCAAAAAATCGAAAAAAAGCGTAATTCCATCTTCATTTGCCTTCCTTTGCATGGAAAGTTATATTGAGTGATAAATGATGAATATTTTACATCATCATTTATCACTCATCTCTAAATTTAATCACCCACCTTTCTTAAAAATTCAAGATGAAAAAAATTATACCAATTTTACTCACCCTATTCGCCTTCAATCCCAGCTTTGCACAAGTAAAAATAGCCTTTGGTGACTTAAAAGCAAGAAACATCGGGCCAGCCGTGATGAGTGGGCGCGTGGGCGATGTAGATGCCGTGCATAGCAATCCAAAAGTCCTGTACGTAGGTGCAGCAAATGGCGGCGTTTGGCGGAGCAATGATGGTGGCGCAAACTTTAACCCAATCTTCGATGAGCATACACTATCTATAGGTAAAATTGCGATTGACCAAAAACATCCTGATACGATTTGGGTCGGTACAGGCGAATCGTGGGTGCGCAATAGTGTATCCGTAGGTACAGGAATGTACGTAACTACCAATGGTGGTAGAACTTGGACACAAAAAGGACTCGAAGACAGCGAACGCATTTCCAATATCGCTATTCATCCCGAAAACTCAGCGGTGATTTATGCCGCAGCACAAGGGCATCTTTGGAATAGCAATGAAGAACGCGGACTGTTCAAAAGTGAAGATTTTGGCGAAACTTGGACGCGCATCCTCTACGTGGATGAAAACACAGGCTGCGCCGATTTGACGATGGACCCCAACAATCCTGATGTGCTATACGCGGCGATGTGGGAACACCGACGGTCTGCGGATTTCTTCACTTCAGGAGGTGAAGGTAGTGGACTCTATAAAACTACCGATGGAGGCAAAAACTGGAATAAAATCAGCAATGGACTGCCCGAAGGCAAGCTTGGGCGTATGGCAGTAGACATCGCGCCTTCCAATTCGGATGTGATTTATGTCACCGTCGAAGCCGAAGAAAAAGAGGACAAAGGACTCTATCGCTCTCGCGATGGCGGCAAGAATTTTGAACTCGTAAATAGCGATTTCAATACCACTGTGCGCCCCTTCTATTTCTCGCGCCTAGTGGTAGACCCTAGCAATGAAGATAAGATATTTAAGTGTGGCTTGAGTCTTACGATTAGCGAAGATGGCGGTGAGAGTTTCCGCATCGTTGGTAGCGGTGTACATTCGGATATTCACGCGGTTTGGGTGAATCCAAATACGCCCGACCATGTTGTGATTGGTACAGACGGTGGCGTATATCGCGCCCTAGATGGAGGACGTTCATTTGAGATGATGATGAATTTGCCGATTTCGCAATTCTATCACATCACCGTTGATGATGCAGAGCCGTTTAATGTCTATGGCGGTTTGCAGGATAATGGTTCTTGGTATGGCCCATCGAAAAGCCCAGGCGGTATCAATAATGAAGATTGGCAAATCACGAATTGGGGCGATGGCTTCCGCGTATATCGTCATCCAACGGATGATAATGTGATTTATGCAGAGTCGCAAGGCGGCGAAATCGTGCGCTACGATGAACGCGATGGACAGCGCAAAAGCATCAAACCAATTCCAAGTAAAGGCGAGCCAGAATATCGCTACAATTGGAATACGCCAATCCAATTAAGCCCCAACAATCCTGAACGCTTGTACTGCGGCGCGCAATTCCTATTCGTTTCCAATGACCGAGGTGATAGTTGGACTAAAATTTCCCCTGACTTAACGACGAACGATACCCAACGCCAACGCCAAGCAAAATCGGGCGGCTTATCCATTGACAATTCAACGGCAGAAAATAACACTACGATTTATGCGATAGCAGAAAGTCCTAAAGATGAGAATATCATCTGGGTGGGTACGGACGATGGCAATGTGCAAGTCACCAGCGATGGCGGCAAAAATTGGTCGAATGTCGTAGAAAATATCAGCGATTTGCCAAACGGACTTTGGGTATCGCATATAGAAGCCAGCCGTTTCGATGCGAACACTTGCTATGTAACGATAGATGGGCACAAAAGCGGTGACAAAACGCCTTATGTTTTCCAAACTACAGACTTGGGCAAGACTTGGACTTCGCTTGTGCGAGATAATGTGGAAGGCTATGCGCATTGCATTATCGAGGACATGGAGCGCGATGATATGCTTTTTTTAGGCACAGAATTTGGGCTTTATATCAGTATGGATAGCGGCACGACGTGGAAGCGTTTCGAGAATGGAATGCCTAAGAAAATCGGTATCCGTATGATGGCAATGCAAGCGCGAGAGTCTGCCCTAGTTATTGGTACACATGGACGCGGCATTTATATCATTGACGACATCGAATTGCTGCGCCAAATCACGCCTGAAATCGCGGTTGAAAAACTCCATTTTTTCGAGCAGCCTCCTGTGTACATTACGTATGGTCGCCTCACACGCCCGTTTAGTGGTGCTGGAAATTTCGTGGGTTCAAATCCACGTGGTAACAATAAAATTTCCTACTTCATGAAGAAACGGCATACCTTCGGTAAAATGACGGCTGCGCTGCATGATGCCGATGGCGAATTTATCAAAGAATTGGGCGTAGGTAAAAGTGCAGGCATCAACACGATTAGCATTCCTGTACGCTTGCCAGCACCGAAATCTGCACCGACAAACAATCGTCAGGCATTGGGTGGAAGCCTTACGCCGCCACCTTTAGCAGAGGGCAATTATATCGTAAAAATCAAGAAAGGCAAGGATGCATTTGAGTATCCTTTCGAGCTAAAAGCTTCGCCCGAAACGATATATAGCGCAGCAGAAAGAAAGCAATCGCAAGAGGTGCAAATGCAATTGTATAGCATGACCGAGCAATTGGCATACATTTATCATTCTTTGACTGCGATGCACACGCAAGCCAATGAACGCGCTGAATCGGTGAAGAAGAAAAAGCTAAAAACAAAGCTGACCGATTTCGCTACAGCTACGCAAAAACTCAAGGAATCACTCGTTTCATTAGAGGGTGATTTTTATGTAGATTCTAGCTCTAGCCTACGCGAAGATATTTCGACTTTGGCCTTGAACATTAGCCAATATCCAGGCAAGCCATCGGTAGGGCAAATTGCAAAAACGCAAGAACTGCAAGAACGCATGGATGAGGTACAAGCGCAATTTAGTACACATAAAAGTACTATGGCGACGCTCAATACCGCATTGGAAAAACTCGAACTTGCGGCTTTGAGTTTGAAGACTTTTGAGGAATTTAAGGAGGAGTAAATTATTGAACCATATAAGGCATTTAAGGCACATAAGACCAAAGCGGCAACTTATGTGTTCCTTATATGCCTTATATGGTTCAAAAATAAAAACAGTGAAAAAGACAAACGCCATTCGATTACTCGACCAACGAAAAATCAAGTACGAACTCGTCGAATACCGATACGACCCCAACAATTTGGATGTCCAAAAGCTTGCTAAAGACAATGACTTAGCCGTAGAGCGCGTCTATAAAACCTTAGTAGCTAAAGGCGATAAAACAGGCATTGTAGTAGCTGTAATTGCAGGACATACTTCCCTAGATTTCAAAGACCTCGCCAAAGCCAGTGGCAATAAGAAAATCACGCTGCTGCCCGTAAAAGACTTGCTTGCCAACACGGGCTACATACGCGGCGGTTGTTCTCCCATTGGGATGAAAAAGGCATTTCCTGTCTTCGTAGATAGCTGCGCGGAAACGGAGGAAATTATTTATATTAATGCTGGAGTGCGTGGGGTCTTGATTGGCGTTTCGCCTTTGGACTTACAAGCGGTGACGAATGGGGTGTTTGTGGAGATTGGGCGTTTGAGGGATTGATATGATGTAGACTTCCCTAATGTACTAACACTTGGTAATTTCTATACTGTATTTGACAATGATAGGAAAAACTAATTCTGATTAACATGGAAGATTATAAATGGACATGGCTACTACCTTTACAAGCACTTTTTTTTGTTCCTATGCTTTTTGGGCTAGTATTAGTTGTTATGGAATCTTATTGTTTCGTACTTAGGTTAAGTTACGAAAAGCATAATCTTAAAGTGGATAAAGTACATTTAAAGAAAAGATATAAGGGAGGAGAGTTTTTAGCTGGTTCTGGAGTGACTATCAAAGACTCAATACATACTTCCGTAAGTTTAGAATCTTTAATCAGGATGAAAATTTGCCACAATAAAGAGGAGATTGAGAAATTTTTAATAAAAAAAGACAGTATTCTTCCCATTTGGACAACTCCTTCAGGAGAATTACCAGCTTTAAGAATAGGAAAAACACGGAAATTTAGTTTTTGGATAAAAAAATGCATACGTACTTGGCTTCTATTATTGATACTATCAATTCCCGTTTATATTGTGCATTTACTAGATAAAAGAGTTCAAGAGCGCTATCAGCGTAGTCTTATGACTATGAAAAATACAGAAAAAGGATAGATTAAATCTAATGACACTAATGTATTTGGTGACTCTTATGTTGTATTGAGCCTGCTTCAGTCAGTAGTGTTTCTAGTACACCACTATACAAATTATCTACCAACTCTTGACAAAAGCGACACTCGAAACGGAGTTTCGGCAACACCTTACGGGCTGAATACCCCCGATAACTATACGGGGCAGCCCAAACCATCAGCTAGAAATTTACAGAGGGATTATTTTGATTTCTAGGCTTTCCTAAGGTCTTTTAGGTATTGCAGAAAAGTCGTATCTTGCTTATCTGATATAAATAAAGAATATGACTACGACCGAAGTAAAAACACAATTGCACAATTACATTGAAAAAGCAGACCAAGCATTTTTGCGTATTGCGTATGTGATGTTTCAGCAGTATTTTGAGGAACAAAAGAACCAAAAAAACAGAGAACAAGAACTACTAACAAAGATAAACCAAGGATTAAGTAAGGAAGAAAAAACACGCTTAGATGCACTAAAGGGAAAAAGAAAAACCAATACCATTAGTGCAGAAGAGCATACAGAATTACTCCAATTAGTAGAAAAAGTAGAAGCTTTTACCGCAAATAGAGTGCTGTATTTAAGTGAATTGGCACAAATACGCGATACAGATATTCGTAGCTTAATGAAAGACCTCAATCTTCAAAAACCATCTCATGCCTAGAAAATATATCTCCAAAGCAGACAAAGAAACGGTGCGACTACGCGCTAATTATTGCTGTGAATATTGCCAAAGTTTAGAAGATTTTGCGACAGAACCTTTTTCAATTGAACACATCATCCCTTTGGCGAAAGGAGGATTGGATGAACTCACCAATCTAGCATTAGCTTGTTTAGGGTGCAATAGCTATAAACATATCAAAACAGAAGCACTTGATGCTGATTCTAAAACTATCGTATTACTTTTTCATCCTAGAGAACACGATTGGACAGCCCATTTTGAATGGAGTGAAAATTTTACTGAAATCATTGGTAAAACTGCAATAGGACGAGCAACAGTAGTCGCTTTAAAATTAAACCGAAAAGGCTTAGTCAATCTGCGAATGGCTTTGACCTATTGGGGCGAACATCCGCCTAAGCATAGTTTGTAAAAGCTAAAATTATAACGTTTATCTATCTGCACACCAAAAAGTGAGTGATGAGAAATAAAAGCCAATAACGAACCTATTGAGCAGATTATGTAGTATACTAATTTGGATAGAAAAGAAATTGAAAAATTGTAGTAAAATCTAGCGCAAGAATCTATGCAATTTATAGAAAATTTAAATCAACATATATCAAAGGGACGAATTGAAAGCTTCTTAGCTGATTGCAATATGGTTAGTGAATGTCTAGGTTTGAAAAATGAAATCCGACAATTGACATTCAGAGTTAGCCGTCTAAAGGAAAGACAAAATTCTGGAGCGATTATCTATTCAGATGAAGTAATTACAGAAAATAAAATTGCGGAATCTCTAATAGAGATCATGTCAAATATTGAAAAAGAACCACAACTTTTAAGGCAATGCTTATCTCGTAGACTTCCAATTGAGCAGGAAAGAATACTTTCGATTTTGGAACTCATACCTAGTATAGTTGAATCTATTCTGATCGAGAATCAGAAAATTTTGACTAATTTATTTACAGAACAAGAATCCGTCGAACAAGTGATGGTGAAAATGATTACTCTATACAATAATCAAGGTAATAGAAGAAATTTTGCAGAATGGATTACTACCTTAGAAACATTAAACCAAAACGCATTTAGTAGTGAAATACGAAAGGAGATTACATTTTTAATAGAAAAATTAAGTGGTTTAAAAACTACTATATACTCCTATGACTATGTTGAATTATCTCCTAAAAGAATGATAAAATTTAAAATGCAAGTAACAGAAAACTTAATAGATGATAATGATATTAAAAAATTTCATCTTACGATTTTAAATAAATTTCCACCTCAAGAAATCCATTCAATAGTTACGAATTATTTAAATTATTTAAGAAATTCATTGGAGAATATTACATCTGCTTGTGTAAAAATTAAAAATACTATTATAGAATGATGACAGAAAGCGAAAAATACTGGATTGATGTTTTACATTTCTTTGAAAAGAAAGGCTATGTAAAATATGGTTTGACAATACCTTTTCTAGTAGGAGTTTGTAAGCAAAAATATGGAAAAAATACTAATAAAGATTGGCTAAAAGAGTTTCTTTTTTCTTTGAAACGTCTAGTTGAATCACAAAAAATAAAGATTTCATATTGTTCATATTTAGAAGAAGATGTGATTAGTATTAGAGTATCAAAATGGTTAAATGATTCAAAAAAAATAGATGACAATGCTATCGCAGATTATATTCAAAAGTATTCTGACAAGATAAGCAAAAATCTGAATTCAAAAATAGATGATGAATGGAAAACATTTAGTAAACTTGATTTAGATAGAATTAACGAAGCAAATATTAATCTCTAGTGTTTAGATTAAGTAGAAACCATCTCAACTATGCGCTTAGTTCTTCTAATACCTTATTTCGTTATCTTCGTGCTCGTGGTAAGTTGTGAATTTCATAATTTTTTGTGCTAATACAGCATCAACAAAGTTCCCATTTTTCACCTTTTTTTTCGGACTATCTAAAAATCGCGTCCTGTAGTTTTATAAAAAAAATGAAAACAAGATGAAAAAACAAATCTGCTTATCAGCATTCATGTTG
The DNA here is from genome assembly GCA_020629845.1 of Saprospiraceae bacterium. Classification (GTDB taxonomy): domain Bacteria; phylum Bacteroidota; class Bacteroidia; order Chitinophagales; family Saprospiraceae; genus JAAUTG01. The sequence continues at coordinate 35,098 of JAHDCQ010000007.1, forward strand.
CTCTTTATATTCCACCAAAATCTTTTCGCAGATTCCCCACTAACGTCAACAGCCATCAGCGAAGCCTATAAAAATGAAAAGATTGTTCAGCAAGCAGCCGCAGCAGAAGGCGTATTGAACACTAAATTGATGAAATATCTGAGCAAGCGAAGAAAGCCAATTGCCTTAAAAATCGCCTTAATCAATGAACTAGGCTGGAAACTCGGTGGAAAAAATAATGCAGCCCTCTTTTGGGCTTATCTCCAAAAGAAATATAAGTATAAAGACATGGAGGATTTCCTGAAAAGAGCAGATGGCAACACGCTTATTTGCATGGCATACTTAAAGGCATTGGATGACTATCAAGAGGTGAGTGAAGCCATCAAAATTGCTCAAAAAGCAAAAGCGAAAAACAAGGACAGCTATACCATCAATATTATTTGTGCCTTGATTGAAGCCCAAAAAGCACAAGACTCCGATTGGTGTAAATGCTACACGCTTACTAATGAGGTACGCAAAAATAAGGCACTAACGAGAGATATGAACGAGGAGGCGATTAAGATAATTTTCGAGTATATGGATTTATACAAAGAATATTGCTAGATGACAGTCGCTTCAAAGTGACCGTCATCTAGGGACACATTAAGCTCTTACTAATGGGCATTTTGGAAAAAAGGGATTTTCGACCTTATTTCTTTTAGTGGAAAAAGTGGCAAAAAGCGTTAAAAATACTACACTGTTTGAGCTAAAACGAATTTAAAAATAAACTCCGACAGCAAATTAGCAGACACTATTTGCTTGCAAAACAGTTCGTTAAGCGAGTTTGTAGGATTTAGCTTTTTTGCCGCTTTTGGAGCGTGAATGAATTGAAATATCCCAGAGAATATTTAAATGCATGAACCGCATAGCGGATGGGCGGCAAAGAAATTAAGTCTTGATTTTTTTGGTTCGTTTTTTTATCAAGAAAAAAATGAACACGTCCCTTTTGAAAAATGTCCACTAATAAGCATCAAGCTATATCTTATGATGCAAACTCAACTGCGTCTGTCCTTTACCCCAATTGTCGGTAGTCTGTAGCATCCACCCTAATTGCATCCGTATATTGTTGGTAAGACCATAACCGAGACCGAGATAGGTACGATTGCGGTCAAAAATTTCTACTGTCCGATTCGTTGCAATCTCCCGTTGTCCATTGATAAACAGCTCATTGTAGAGCGCGAGATAAATCACATCTTTGCCTAGTTTCGTGTCATTGAAAGGCACATTCACGAATAGGTTGTAGCGGTAGCGCGTTCGTACATCTTGCCCCTCTACCCAACGCTGTTCGTAGCGCAAGCGGTGGTTGAGTAGTACACGTTCGCCAAGTTTTTGTGGAAATAAGGCTTCTTGATAAATCCGACTTTCGCTTGTAGTACTTTTATCATCGCCAAATGCGCCCGTCGTGATATTTGCATAGCCGAGGGTAAACATAATGCCCGCATCTTTGGGTGAATAGGTCACGCCCGAGCGAAGTAAAAGCTGTTCCAAATCGCCGCCCATATTCCAATTTCTATATTGTGCGTCGCCTTGCAAGCCCCATTCGCTATCTGCAAATTTGGTGGTATAAAAGTACATATACCAAGCTCCCAATTGGTCTTCATCAATGGTATTTTGGCTGTAGCCCATGCCTAGTAGCAGTACAAAGCTTAGGAGTGATAATATCTTTTTCATTTGTAAAACTGATTTTTGGAGTACAACAAGCCAATTCGTATTTATGTTTTGGAGACGTATCTTTGATTTTCTAGCCGCATTTTTTCCCTGTGTGTATAACAAATTGCACAATTGTTGAACTACGATTTATCTGCCAATTTCCCATTGGCGGATAAATTCTAAGCAAAATTTATCGGCTTATGGGAAAAAAGTCGATAAAAAGTGCAATTTGTTATACACACTTTTTTCCTTGTAGTGACTGAAATTCCGTACATATTCCGACCTTTGCCCCGATGTGTTATACCAATCCATGTTCAAAAGTTGTATTAAGTTGGATAGTGATTTTTTTCTTAGACGAGGCATTTTTCTTTGGCATCCTTTTGGCTGGTAACGAAAAATAACGAAGTCTAAGGAAAAAAGCACTCCAGAATAATGCAATTTTTGGATGTGGATTGGTATTAGTCTCACATCTCAAATCTAATATCTAAAAATCTAATCAAATGTCACTCACACCACAGCTTATACTCCTCATCATCGCAGCTTATTTTGGCTTGCTCATGTTGGTTTCGTTCCTCACGAGTCGAGGCGCGGATAACGAAGATTTTTTTGTAGCAGGACGTAAATCGCCCTGGTTCTTAGTGGCATTTGGTATGATAGGCGCGTCGCTTTCGGGTGTGACTTTTATTTCCATACCAGGCGTAGTGGGCGCAGGCGGTGCGAATCAGGCATTTTCTTATATGCAGATGGTGTTTGGCTATTTGGTGGGTTATGCCTTCATTGCTTTGGTCTTATTACCCTTGTATTACAGCCGCAATCTGACGAGTATTTATACCTATTTAGAGCAGCGTTTCGGAGTTTCTGCCTATAAGACGGGGGCAGGCTACTTCCTCTTATCACGCACAATGGGGGCAAGTTTGCGGCTGTATTTAGTGGCTATTGTGCTACAAAAATTTGTACTCGCGCCTTTAGGCGTTCCATTTTGGGCAACGGTAGCGATTACGATTCTTTTGATTTGGGTTTATACCTTCCGAGGCGGCATCAAAACGATTGTGTGGACGGATACGCTACAAACCCTTTGTATGCTAACGGCGGTGACGCTGACCATTTTCGCTATTGGCAATGAAATGGGCAAAAGTACAGGTGAACTCTTAGCATTAGTTGGAGAAAGTGATTATTCGCAGCTCTTTTACTTTGGTGATGGTTGGTCGGATCCGAATAACTTTTTTAAGCAATTCTTTTCGGGTGCGCTCATTACCATTGTGATGACGGGTTTAGACCAAGATATGATGCAGAAAAACCTCAGTTGTCGCAGCCTCGGCGATGCCCAAAAGAATATGTATACCTTTAGTTTTATTCTCATCTTTGCGAACGCGCTCTTTCTGACGCTTGGAGCTTTGCTCTATATTTATTCGGCGCATATTGGCTTAGAAATCCCTGCTCGTAGCGACCAGTTGTATCCGACACTTGCGCTGCAACAACTGCCACCTGCTATTGGGATTGCATTTATCTTAGGGCTTATTGCGGCTGCCTATTCTAGTGCCGATTCTGCTTTAACGTCGCTTACCACTTCTTTCTGTGTGGACTTTTTAGGCTTTGAAAAAAGTACCGCACCCGAAGCCGAAAAGAAACAAACGCGCTTCCGTGTCCATGTCGCTTTTTCAGTCGTGCTATTTATTATGATTATCTTGTTTAATGCCTACAATGATGATGCGGTTATCACGAAGCTCTTCCAAATCACGAGCTATACCTATGGGCCAATATTGGGCTTATTCTCGTTTGGAATATTTACCAAGCGGCAAATTCGGAATGAGTCGGTCTTGCTGGTTTGTTTGCTGGCACCTGCGGCTGCATTTTTTATCAATTGGGGCTTAATGGCAGTTGGCATTAATATTGGCTTCTTGATTTGGGCCTTGAATGGCTTGACAGCCTTTGTGGGACTTTGGTTGATTTCTTATGGGGAGTAGTGTTAAGCAGCTTGGTCTTGATACACGACTTTTAGTTGCCAATTCCCTAATAAATTATTGAGCAATGCCATCTTTTCATCTCGGATATGTAGGTATTGCTTTGTATCTAATGAATTTGCTTTATATTGTATATGTAACTGAATGAGCGTATTGACTTGTACAATTTGGTCAATCAAATCACTTACTAGCAAAATATGTTCGTCGGGTTGTATTTCAGATTGTTTCATAATATTTTTGCTTTAAATATAATCTTAACCCCTACACCTCCATCTGATACCACCGCTTGGAGCGCAAATACCAAACACAAA
>JAHDCQ010000007.1:39137-44368 GCA_020629845.1 Saprospiraceae bacterium
AACCCCTACACCTCCATCTGATACCACCGCTTGGAGCGCAAATACCAAACACAAAGCACCATTGAAACCACCCAATAAGCCAACTCTGCTGACCATGCCCAATGCAGACCTAAGTTGGTGTAATTGACTACGATATAGAGGTAAGCAATATAGAAGATAACACAACCTATTTGCATCACTAAGGCGACAAAAGTAGCACCCGTGCCAACTACCGAATTGAAAAATACGCCCCCAATCGAAAAAACAGCAATAATACCACCCAACACCCAAAAGGTCGGGCCAGCTTCTGCAATCAGCGACATATCCTCTGCACCAAAGAGCGGGTAAAGCGTGATTTTTGGAAAAGCCAATACAAAAACAGTAATGCTAAGCGTGATAGCAAAATTGAGCCAAGCCGTTTTCCACGTAATCGGCACTACTGCTTGTCGTTTTTGCTGCCCGATGAAGTTACTCACCATTGTATTCACGCCCGATGCAAAGCCCCAAGTCGGGATAGAAAGAATGAGATAAACGATACGGACAAGATTGGTAATTGCGAGTTCGCGTTCACCCATCTTCTCTACAATACCGAAGAAAATAAACCAACTTCCAAGTCCTACAAATGCCTGTGCAACGATTGGTAAAGATACTTTGAGTTGTTTTTTAATGAGTTCAAAATCTATAGTTGGACGCTTAAACAAGTGATAGTTGCGCGCTTCTTTATCCCATAGCACATAGCCTAAAAAGACGATAAAGGCTACAATTTCTGCCAGCGTACTCGCCAAACCTGCGCCTGCAATCCCCATTTCGGGCATGCCCCAATAGCCATAAATCAAGGTGTAGTTGAAGAAAATATTGACGATAGCAAGTATAATGGTGTCTACAATGATGAAGGTAGTGCGGGCTACGCCAGTATAAAGCGCAATCATGGACACGCCTAAATAGCTAAAAAATACGCCCCAAGAGCGATATTCTAGATATTCAATGCTTTTAGTATAAATAGCTTCCGACTCGACGAAGTACCAGAAAAAGGAGGGGCAAACGTACTGCATAAACAGAAACATCACAACTGCCACTACCAACTCGAACGCCAGCATGGAGTAGAAGGTATTGCCGATTTCTGCGGGTTTTTCTTCGCCTGCCCGTCGCGCAATCAGTACTTGTCCGCCACGTGAGATGCCATAACCAATCGCGGCGACTATCATATAAAAAATTCCGACAAAGCCGATACTCGCAAAATCTACCTCGCTCACATGATAGAGAAAGACACTATCACTCAGCGCGATGACATTCTGCGTAGCACTCCCCAACATGATAGGCAGAGAGATGGAAACGATTTGTCGGTAGCTGGTATTTAGCTTCATAGGCGGCAAATGTACGGATTAGATGTAAAGCTAGTGTGAATTTATAGATGAGTGTCGGAGAAATTGGGGTAGATGTTCTTTAGTTTCGGATTTTTGGCTATTATCGCAGCAAGAATAAACGTGATGAAAAAGACCTATTTTGCTTCGGATTTTCATTTAGGGGTTTCAGCGAAACTATCTAGTAAGGAACGCGAATTGCAGATTGTTCGCTGGCTAAATCAGATACAAGAGGATGCAGCAGCTATCTACTTGGTGGGCGATGTATTTGATTTTTGGTTTGAATATAAAACAGTTGTACCAAAAGGATTTGTCCGATTATTGGGCAAACTGGCGGAACTGCGCGATGCGGGTATTCCAATTTACTTCTTTACAGGCAATCATGATATTTGGATGTTTCGTTATTTTGAGGAGGAGTTTGATATTCCTATCTATCGGAAGCCTATCATTCGGGAAATTGGAGGCAAAACCTTTTTTATTGGACATGGCGACGGTTTAGGCCCTGATGACCATAAATACAAACTGCTCAAAAAAGTATTTACGAACCCTTTGTGCCAATGGTTGTTTGAACGCTTGCATCCTAATTTGGGCATTGGTCTGGCAAGTTTTTTATCGGTCAAAAATCGAGAAATAGACCCTGTGGAAGAAACCTTCCTCGGTGCGGATAAAGAATGGCTTTTGCAATACGCCAATCGTAAAGTAGAGCGTTTAGACCAACACATTGACTATTTTGTCTTCGGACATCGGCATTTGCCAATTGATTATCTCCTAAAAAACCAGCAAAGTCGCTATATCAATATCGGCGAGTGGTTGCATACGTGTAGCTATGGCGTATTCGATGGGCAGGATATGCGAATTGAATTTTTTGAAAATGAAAATGGGAAGGTTTTTCCTTGAGATATAAATTTGATTCTTTGCTAATTTGAACGACAAATTATCGAATCTTCAAATTCTCAAATCAACAAAATATGGCATTTAAAATATATACAAAAACAGGCGATTCGGGCGAAACTTCACTTTTTGGAGGCAAACGCCTACCCAAACACCACATCCGCATAGAAGCTTATGGCACAGTAGACGAGTTAAATTCCTATATCGGCTTAGTACGCGATTGTAGCGAGGATACACAAATACGAGACCTACTAAAAACGATTCAAGATCGCTTATTCACGATTGGCTCTAATCTAGCCAGCGACCCTGATAAGGATATGGCAGTCCCTGATATTTTAGCCAGTGATATTGAACTTCTAGAGCAAGCAATTGACCGTATGGAAACGGAATTGCCGCCGCTGAAAAACTTTATTCTTCCTGGCGGACATCCTACGGTTTCCTATTGCCATGTAGCGCGTTGTGTGTGTCGTAGGGCAGAGCGTAATATGGTGCAGCTATCGGAGACTTCGCCCATAGAAGCCATTTTACTACAATACATGAATCGGCTTTCCGATTATTTATTTGTACTCGGTCGCTATATAGGCATGCAATTAGGAGCAGAAGAAATTGCGTGGCAAGCACGGAAGTGATTTTTGGCTTTCAAAACGACTTATATATTTATAAACGCTGTTTCGCTTTATGTCGAAACAGCGTTTCAAAAACACCTTATCGCTGTAAAATCAATTTTTCTGTAAGCAATAGTTTTCCATTTTGATGCAGACTTATGAAATACAGCCCCGAAGCAAGTTGATGCGTATCTATTTGCCACGTTTTACCTTGAGTAGTTTCAAAAAGCGTGCGTCCGAAAGCGTCTTGTACTTGTATTTGGAAGGGCAAATTCAAATCTGTTTCTAGCTGAATATGCAGCACTTCATGGAACGGATTAGGGAAAGCTTGTAGTTGGAGGAGTCCTTCTTCATACTCCAAAGTTGCCGTATTGAGCATATTAGGCGCGGCAGGCGTAGCTGGAAGCGGCTGAAAAATACCAGTTCCATTTGGTAGCCTACCAAAAGCAACATCGGTAGTTTGTTCCCCAAATTGAATGCCATCAATCAAAGCAAAACCTTCTGCTTCCGAATCGAAAATACCAATAAATTCGCCGCCAGCACTCAGCTTGAAATTGGTGTGATTATCTCCTTGTTCTTCGTCATTATCTGCCCAAAAGAGCAAATACTCATCAGGCTGTATGCTGATATCTGGAAACGCCCATTTATTAGGCTCGTCCTCATCATCCGAAAGGTATTTATCGCCTAAATAGATAGCTTCTGTGCCGTAGTTGTAAATTTCTAGCCAGTCGTCGTATTCGCCTTCATTGTCTGCTATCGTGAAATCATTACTCGCCATAAATTCATTGACCGCAAGGCTTAAATCCGCATTGAGTACCACTAAGGAATAAGAACCACAACGCGGAAAAGAGCTTTCCGCCCCCGAATCATCTGTCGCTACAATGCGATAGGTGAGTGCTGTGCCACTATCCAAGCCTTCAATAGTAGCTGTGAAGTCTTGAGCATCTTGTGTGGTCATGGCTATACAGTTGGGCGCGCCCTGCCCATTGATTTGATAACAAAGCTGCACACTTTCCACGCTGCTATCATCCGCTATGATAGCTTGAAAATGTATGGCCTCGTTTGCGGTAGGCATGTTCGTATTCAATTGGTTGATAATAGGCGCGATATTCGTCACCTCCAACTGATTTAAGGTTTCCGAACGTCGTTTACTGATATAATCTTTTAGTCCATAAGGTGTGTGATTATAATTGAGACTTTGGGAGAAAGACTGTTCCCAATCCTCCATCGTGAAGCCATAGTCTAGATTTCTGTAAGTATCATCTTCAGCATATTCGCGGAGCGTGTTTTTAAAATGGTCTAAATAAGGAAATAGCTTTGCTTCCGTGAAAATCTCTTGAACAAATTGATTCATATAATAAGAATACAAAGCATGATATTCAGGAATATCAAGCAGGCGACTGTAAAGCGGCCGTGCCTCGCCTATTTGACTCCAATTATATATATCGCGCGCAGCCCAATCTATCCGAAACCAATCAATGCCGAAGGTATTATCCACATCATAAGGAATATACTCAAACTTATCCGCAGCTTGATTGTGATAGAGGTAGAAGTTATTTTTATTATAAATTGGGCCATCCCAATTTCCAATCAATACATCAAAGGCGATGGCTTTCAAGTAATCTTGTACATTGAACACCTGTTCCAATGCACAAGGAAGTGCGGAGTCGGGCATATTATTTAGCACATCTATGAAGTTGGCTAAATCACTATAATTATCCGCCGCCTCATTGGTCTTGAGTTGATAAGCTCGGTTTCCCCAATATTCTTCCTTATAAACGTCAGGATTTGAGCCTTTATAATCAAGATCAGCAGGGTAAAGGCATTTGTAAAGATTGCCATTTTTATTTCCATATCGGCTCTCTGCAAACTCTTCATCAATATGCTCTACATTTAAGTAAAGTCCGCGATATTCTTCATTAATATAGAGTGCGACAGGATTACAACGCGGGGCAACAACGCCCATCTCACGCGCCAAATCCCAGGCGATTTTTGAACGAAGAATGGAAGGGTCGTTATGTTCTCCATTCAGATTGAGTTTTTCCACGCCATAATATTTCCCACCAGCTTCGTAGGTATTAAATGATATTTTAAACGACTTTTTTCCCGAATGTCTCGAAGTATTGCCACGCAATCGAAAGCCGACTTGTGTTATGGTGTCCAGTACTATTCCATTGTTGAATATAAAAGTGGCGGGATAATGCTCATTGCTTCGTGCATTATCGGGATGGAGGATAAGGGCTAAATCATTCGCATCTACGAAAATATCAATGCGCGGCACTACATCATCGCGGAAGAGTTCGCCCATAGATGGAAAGGACGTTTGTGCGCCTAGTGATAGTATAGAAAATGCTATCATCAAAAGGGTGATTTGCTGTTTCATTGTTTGTGTTTA
>JAHDCQ010000228.1 GCA_020629845.1 Saprospiraceae bacterium
GAGCACTTCCATGGTAAGGAAGGGGTCGTAGGTTCAAATCCTATCATTGGCTCAAGTATTTTAGAATAATATTTCTCATAATTTAAGTAGAATATCAAAAACGTTCACCGATGGCAAAGGAAACTTTCGATAGATCCAAACCACACTTAAACATTGGTACGATTGGTCACGTGGATCACGGAAAGACGACACTAACTGCAGCGATTACTTACGTATTAGCAGAAGCAGGTTTAGCAGAGAAGCAAGATTACGATAATATCGACGCAGCTCCAGAGGAGAAAGAGCGTGGTATTACCATCAATACAGCACACGTAGAGTATCAGACGGAAAATCGTCACTATGCTCACGTAGATTGTCCAGGTCACGCCGATTATGTGAAGAACATGGTAACGGGTGCTGCACAAATGGACGGTGCGATTCTAGTGGTTGCGGCTACAGATGGTCCTATGCCTCAAACGCGTGAACATATCCTTCTAGCACGTCAGGTAGGTGTACCTAAGATTGTGGTTTTCATGAACAAGGTAGACTTGGTTGATGATGAAGAAATGCTAGAATTGGTAGAAATGGAAGTACGTGAGTTGTTGGATTCTTATGAATTTGATGGTGATGATGCTGCTGTTATTCAAGGTTCTGCATTAAAAGCTTTAGAAGGTGACGATGCTGCTACAAAAGCAATCATGGAGCTGATGGAAGCATGCGATACGCAAATTCCTGAGCCAGAGCGTTTAGTAGATCTTCCGTTCCTAATGCCAATTGAGGATGTATTCTCTATCACAGGTCGTGGTACAGTAGCAACTGGTCGTATCGAGCGTGGTGTTATCAATGTAGGTGATCCAGTAGAGATTATCGGTATGATGAAGGCAGACGAGAAGCCATTGACTTCTACTGTAACGGGTGTGGAAATGTTCCGTAAGATATTAGATAGAGGTGAAGCTGGTGATAATGCAGGTATCTTACTACGTGGTATTGACAAAGAAGCAATTAAGCGTGGAATGGTAATTTGTAAGCCAGGTTCTGTGAAGCCACACTCACACTTCAAGTGCGAGGTTTACGTTTTATCTAAAGATGAAGGTGGTCGTCACACACCATTCTTCAAAGGATACCGTCCACAGTTCTACTTCCGTACTACTGACGTAACTGGTGATGTTGCTTTGCCAGCAAACGTAGAAATGGTAATGCCTGGTGATAACGTAACTTTAGAAGTTAAGCTTATCAACCCAATCGCAATGGAAAAAGGATTACGCTTCGCAATTCGTGAAGGTGGTCGTACAGTAGGTGCGGGTCAGGTAACAGAGATTCTTGATGCATAAAATAAGCTTACTGATTAATTCAGAAAGCTCAATATAGCACATACAAGGAGTTTCAAGTCGGCACACACCACTTGAAACTCCTTACTTGTCATTTGACATACTATTATACACGGGCATAGCTCAGCTGGTAGAGCGACGGTCTCCAAAACCGTAGGTCGTGGGTTCGAAGCCTACTGCCCGTGCTTCACATTATCACGGCATATAAAAATTACTTCCCGAAGCACCTTGCATCAGGAAGTAATTTTTGTACGCATATTCAAGTACAATGGAACAGCTTCAACTTTATATCAAAGAAAGCTATAATGAATTAGTAAACAAAGTGACTTGGCCAACGTGGCCAAGCTTGTATTCTAATACTATACTTGTAATTGTAGCATCTTTAATATTAGCCCTTATCATTTTTGTAATGGACTTAATTTCCAAGAATTTCTTGAGTTTCCTTTACAACATCAACAGCTAATAAGCAGCAAACCTACTCACCTCATGATAGACGGTAATAAGTGGTACTCACTTCGAGTAATTAGTGGCAAAGAAAAAAAGATTAAAGAGCGTATTGAGCAAGAGATTCAACGTAGTGGTTGGAAGGATTGTGTCACTCAAATACTTGTGCCAACTGAAAAGGTGTATAAAATTCGTAATGGGAAAAAAGTCATCTCAGAGCGTAACATCTTACCAGGATATATCTTAGTAGAAGCTGACCCAAAACGTTTTTCGGGCGAGATGATTCAAGCAATCGCCAATATCCCAAATGTAATTCACTTCTTAGGTAAGAACAACCCAATACCTATGCGCGAATCAGAAGCGAATCGTATGCTAGGTAGAGTGGATGATTCGCAGGACGCAGGAGAGTCACTAATTGAGCCATACATTGTAGGCGAAACCATCAAGATTATTGATGGACCATTTAGTGACTTCGTAGGAGACATTCAAGAAGTGAATGAAGAAAAGAAAAAACTGAAAGTAATCGTAAAGATTTTCGGACGTGGCACAGAAGTAGAACTCAACTTCATGCAGGTCGAAAAGCAAACATAAATCTATAGTTAAGAGTGATGAGTGATGAGTGATGAGTAATTTATCTCAAATCTCATATCTCACATCTCACATCTAATAAAGAGATGGCAAAAGAAGTAGACGGTTTTATCAAGTTACAGGTACGAGGAGGCGCAGCTAATCCTGCACCGCCAGTAGGGCCTGCACTCGGTGCGAAAGGGGTGAATATCATGGAATTCTGTAAGCGTTTCAATGCGAAAACGCAAGAGCAGCAAGGTAAAGTATTACCAGTTGTGATTACAGTATTTAAGGATAAGTCATTCGAATTTATCATCAAGACACCACCGGCTGCTGTGCAGTTGTTGGAAGCTGCTAAGCTTAAGAAAGGGTCTTCCGTTCCTAATCGGGACAAAGTAGGCTCGGTGACTTGGGATCAGATTCGCGCCATTGCAGAGGATAAGATGCCTGACTTGAATGCCTTTAAGGTAGAATCAGCAATGCGAATGGTTGCTGGTACAGCGCGTAGTATGGGAATCACCGTTTCTGGTGACGCTCCTTGGAACGCGAACTAATTGAAATTTTGAATAAATTATAAATTCAAAATTATTGTCTAATAGGGAGTTTGCTTTTAAATCTTAAAGCAAACGTTAATCACCTAAAACATTTTACAATGGCGAAAGTATCTAAGAAGAGAGCAGCCGCTAATGCAAAAATAGAGAAAGATAAACTCTATACTATGCCAGAAGCTGTAGCTCTTGTAAAAGAGGTAAACACCACTAAATTTGATGCCTCAGTAGACCTACACGTTCGTTTAGGTATTGATCCTCGCAAACCAGACCAAAATATTCGAGGTACAGTAAATCTTCCACACGGTACGGGTAAAACAAAAACTGTTGTCGCATTCTGCACTCCTGATAAGGAAGACGAAGCAAAGGCAGCAGGTGCTGATTTTGTTGGCTTGGATGACTTAGTACAGAAAATACAAGGAGGTTGGACAGACTTTGATGTTGCCGTGGCAGTACCACAAGCGATGTCAAAAATTGGTCGAATTGCACGTATATTAGGTCCTCGTGGTTTGATGCCAAACCCTAAGACAGGTACTGTTACGCCTAATATCGGAGATGCGGTAAAAGATGTAAAGGGAGGTAAAATTGCCTTTCGTGCAGATAAATATGGCATTGTGCATGCTTCAGTTGGTCGTGTTTCATTCAGTCCAAATCAATTGAATGAAAATGCAATGGAATTGATGACTATGTTACTTCGTATGAAGCCTTCTTCTGCGAAAGGGACTTATGTGAAGTCAATTACAGTAGCAAGCACCATGAGTCCAGGTGTTCCTGTGGATGCAAAATCCGTAAAATAATTTATTCAGAGATTTACAATATTTCGAGTTATGACAAGAGCAGAAAAATCTCAAGCAATAGAGCAACTAAAAGAGAAATTCGGTAGTACGGATTTCTTCTATATAGCCGACGCTTCTACCATGACGGTGGATGAGGTAAATAAATTCCGCCGCGCCTGTTTCGAGAAGGGCGTAGAAGTAAAGGTAGTAAAGAATACATTAGCAAAGAAAGCACTAGAGGCAGGCGATGCAGAGAAAAACTACGAAGCACTATACGATGTGTTGAAAGGCCCATCTGCTTTGATGTTTACGGATACGGCTAATGTACCAGCAAAAGTAATAAAAGAATTTAGAGGAGACGGTGAGCGACCAATTTTGAAGGCTGCTTACATTGATACCTCTGTATATGTAGGCGACGACCAATTGGATGCCCTTGCGAGCATCAAGTCGAAAGAAGAATTGATTGGCGACGTACTACTATTGTTACAATCTCCAGCGAAGAACTTGGCAGGAGCGTTGCAGTCAAGTGCAACCAACCTAACAGGTATACTAAAAGCGCTAGAAGAGCGCGGAGAGTAATTTTTCTTAGGCTATTAGCAACTAGCTTTCAGGCTATTGGCTCGAATAAAAGAAGCGAATAGCCACTAGCGAAAAGCCAATAGCTATTTCATTTGGCTTCCAAGTTTACGCACGATATTCATTTATCGTTCTAACTAACAAAATAAATTTAAAATGGCTGATTTAAAAGCACTTGCAGACCAGCTCGTAGAACTAAAAGTAAAAGAAGTAAGCGAATTACTTGATATTCTGAAAGAAGAGCATGGCATCGAGCCTGCTGCTGCTGCTGTAGCAGTTGCTGCTGGACCTGCTGGTGGCGACGGTGGCGGAGCTGCTGCTGAACAAACTGAATTCGACGTAATGTTGAACTCAGCAGGCGCAGCGAAGCTTAAAGTAGTAAAGGAAGTGAAGTCACTTCTAGGGGTAGGTCTTAAAGATGCGAAAGCATTGGTAGACGGTGCGCCAGCTGCTATTAAGCAAGGAGTAGACAAAGCTGAAGCAGAGAGCATCAAAGCTGCTTTAGAAGCAGTAGGTGCTGAAGTAGAATTAAAGTAAACGCATCTGTTTGTAACTACGAGAGAATGCTTTCGTAGTACAACAACATAAAGGCTTAGTTAATGACTCGTCATTGACTAAGCCTATTGTGCTATAAAAAGTTTGAGTTTTATAGAACTCTAACGTTCATTATAGCGTTATGTAAATTGGACTCATTACATAAGGGGGGATTGTAATTAAATAGATTGGGAGAAGAGGTGCTTTTTCATAAAGTCTCACATCTTATATCTTAATATCCACATCTAGTAAGGAAGTTCGAGCATTTTGCCTTCCAGTTGTTGCAAAAATAAGGAAAATACATGACTTCAACCATCGAGATTCTTGCTCCTGAGAAGAAACGGGTAAATTTTGGCAAATCGAGAGTAGTCGCACCATATCCAGACTTTCTTGAAATTCAGCTAAAATCGTTTCAGGAGTTCTTTCAGCTTGAAACTACACCAGAAAACCGAATAAACGAGGGCTTGTATCGGGTATTCCAAGAAAACTTTCCAATTACGGACGCGCGTAATATTTTCGTACTTGAGTTTTTAGACTATTTCATTGATCCGCCTCGCTATAGCATTCCAGAATGTATGCAGCGTGGATTGACCTATAGTGTGCCACTAAAGGCGAAATTGCGTTTGTCTTGTAATGATGAAGAACATGTTGACTTTCAGACGATAGTACAAGATGTGTTCTTGGGGAATATTCCGTACATGACACCTAAAGGAACATTCGTAGTAAACGGTGCAGAACGTGTAATCGTATCGCAGCTACACCGTTCACCAGGCGTGTTCTTTGGGCAGAGCTATCACCCAAATGGCACGAAACTCTATTCTGCGCGTGTTATTCCATTCAAAGGTGCATGGATGGAATTCGCTACCGATATTAATACGGTGATGTATGCGTACATTGATCGTAAAAAGAAGTTTCCAGTAACTACTTTACTGCGTGCTATCGGTTTCGATACGGATAAATCTATCTTGGATATATTCGACTTAGCGGATGAAATTTCAGCAACACGTAATGAGTTAGAGGGAGTTATCAATCGTAAACTGGCTGCGCGGGTGTTGCGTAGTTGGACAGAGGATTTCGTGGATGAAGATACAGGAGAGGTAACGACGATTGAGCGTAATGAAGTCATCTTAGAGCGCGATACGGTCATTGATGAAGACAATATCGAACTCATCTTGGATGCGGGAGTAGAAAATGTGGTCTTGCAGAAGGAAGATATTGAGGTAGACTACTCTATTATATATAATACCTTGCAAAAAGACCCTTCTAGTTCCGAACTAGAGGCGGTGCAATATATCTATAAGCAACTACGTGGTACAGAGCCGCCAGATGATGAAACGGCACGAGGTATCATTGATAAGTTGTTCTTCTCTGATAAGCGGTACAACTTAGGAGAAGTAGGACGATACAAAATCAACCGTAAGCTAGAAGCTATTTCTAGTTCTACGGATACACTAGTATTGACCAAGGAAGATATTATCGAAATCGTGAAGTACTTGGTGAATTTGATGAACCAACGTGCAGAAATTGATGATATTGACCACTTGAGCAACCGTCGTGTACGTACCGTAGGCGAGCAATTATATGCTCAGTTCGGTGTAGGTTTGGCACGTATGGCACGTACTATCCGTGAGCGTATGAACGTTCGTGACAATGAGGTATTCACACCAATTGATTTGATTAACGCAAGAACGCTTTCATCTGTAATTAACTCTTTCTTCGGAACGAGTCAGTTGTCACAGTTCCTAGACCAAACCAATCCACTATCAGAAATTACGCACAAGCGTCGTATTTCTGCCTTAGGACCAGGAGGTTTGAGTAGAGAGCGTGCAGGTTTCGAGGTACGTGATGTTCACTACTCTCACTACGGTCGTCTTTGTACGATTGAGACACCAGAAGGACCGAATATTGGTTTGATTACTACACTTTGTGTACACGCCAAGGTAAATAAGATGGGATTCCTTGAAACACCATATCGTCCCGTAAAGGAAGGAGAGGTGGATTTCTCTGCGGGTATGAAATATCTATCAGCAGAAGGGGAGGATTATGCCATCATCGCTCAGGCGAATACGCCAGTAGCAGAGCAAGGAGCCTTCATGGTGGATAGAATTAAATGTCGCCAGCATGGTGATTTCCCAGTTCTTACGCCATCTGAGATTGAGTACATGGACGTAGCACCGAACCAGATTGTGGGTGTATCCGCTTCATTGATTCCTTTCTTGGAGAATGATGATGCCAACCGTGCCTTGATGGGATCCAATATGCAACGTCAGGCGGTACCTTTGATTAAGCCTCGTTCCCCGATTGTAGGAACAGGACTAGAAGGAAAGGTAGCGACTGATTCCCGTATGTTGATGAATGCGGAAGGAAATGGTGTGGTAGAGTATGTGGATGCTGACAAAATCATCATCCGTTACGATAGAACAGCAGAGGATCAATTGGTATCCTTTGAAGATAATAGAAAGACATACGACCTAATCAAATTCCGTAGAACCAACCAAGGAACTTGTATCAACTTGAAGCCTATCGTAAGAAAAGGGGCTAGAGTAGTAAAAGGACAGATTCTTTGTGATGGTTACGCAACGGAAAATGGCGAATTGGCATTGGGACAGAACCTGAAAGTGGCATTCATGCCTTGGAAGGGTTACAACTTCGAGGATGCCATCGTATTGTCTGAAAGAGTGGTTCGTGAAGACGTATTTACATCACTACATATCGAGCACTTCGAGATGGATGTACGTGACACGAAACTAGGTGAGGAAGAATTGACGAACGATATTCCAAACGTAAGTGAGGAAGCGACCAAGGACTTAGATGATAACGGTATCATCCGTATTGGTGCTTGGATTAAGGAGTCTGATATTCTGATTGGTAAGATTACACCTAAGGGAGAATCTGATCCGACCCCAGAAGAAAAACTACTTCGTGCCATCTTTGGAGATAAGGCAGGAGATGTGAAAGATGCTTCCATGAAAGTACCACCATCCACAAAAGGTGTGGTTATCAATAAGCAACTTTTCGCTAGAGCGAAGAAGGATAAGAACCAAAAAGAGATGGAGAAAAAACTCATCCAACAGCTTGACGACAAGCACGCTGTTGCATTGAATGAGTTGAAGACCATCTTGGTAGATAAGCTACTTATCATTGTCAAAGGAAAAGTTTCCTCTGGTGTGAAAAGTATCTACGGTGAGATGTTGATTCCGGAAGGAACTAAATTCAACCAATCTGTATTGAAGTCCTTGGAATACGCTTCTGTGGATTATTCGAACTGGACAGCTGATTCTCATATCAATTCATTGATTGCTCGTTTGTTGCACAACTTCAGCATTAAGGTAAATGAAGAGGTAGGACGTTACAAGCGTGAGAAATTCAACATCAGCATTGGTGATGAGCTTCCAGCAGGTGTATTGAAACTAGCTAAGGTTTACGTAGCTAAGAAACGTAAACTGAAAGTAGGGGATAAGTTAGCAGGTCGTCACGGTAACAAAGGTATCGTGTCCAGAATTGTAAGAATGGAGGATATGCCATTCCTAGAAGACGGAACACCAGTTGATATCGTATTGAACCCACTAGGTGTACCTTCTCGTATGAACCTCGGACAGATTTTCGAAACTGTATTAGGTTGGGCAGGAGAGAAGCTAGGGTTGAAATATGCTACACCAATCTTTGATGGTGCGAGTTTGGAAGAGATTGATGAGTTCTGTAAGACAGCGGATCTTCCATCTCTAGGACAAACGTACTTGTATGATGGAGAAACGGGAGACCGTTTCCACCAGCAAGCAACTGTAGGAATCATTTACATGTTGAAACTTTCTCACATGGTAGATGATAAGATGCACGC
>JAHDCQ010000229.1:0-5090 GCA_020629845.1 Saprospiraceae bacterium
CGTTAAAAAACTTTGCATGGAACGCAACCAATCGTAGTTGCGTGGCGTACAATCAGCATCACTTAATAAAAGAACGTTATTGGTTGCTTTGGTGATTCCCTCCGCGAGTGCAAATTTCTTTCCAACTTGCTTTGGGTCAGGTTGTTCCCTGTTTACGATGTGCAAGATAGGGTGTTCTTTTTGAAATTCCAAAAGAACATTCAAAGTTTCGTCGGTGGAATTATCATTTACTACTACAACTTCAAAGAAAGGGTAGTTTTGGCTTAGGAAATGGCCTAAATTTTTTTTTAAATTTTCTGCTTCATTTTTAGCGCAGATGATAATTGAGACAGGAACAGGCTCAGGAGCTGGGTTATTATCAGGCTTCCAGCGTGCCATTTTGGAGAAAACGATTGCCCAATACCAGCATTGTATCACAGTTGCTAATCCAAAAAGTACGATTATTAAGGTAGGTATTCCCATATCTGCATCAGAGCTACTTCTTTACATCATTAATTATTGAGGTTTACTTTACTTGCGCGAAGATAATAGAAAATAATAGGGTAGGGAAAGCTGCGCTTTACTAGTTCATTCCTCTTGTTTTTCTACTTCTTGCTACTATTTTATTCGTTCAAGAAGGTCTGTTTATAAATGGTAGCAGCAATCTCGTTATATTCTTTTTTCGTGAAGAGGGTTTTGCTTAATAACTCTACAAACTCATCAGGACGGAATGGTTTTCCCATATAATCAGTCATACCTATTTTAGAAAGTTCTTGTTCTACTTCTGTTCCTACAATAGCAGATAATGCAATAATAGGGATGTTTCTTTTGGTGCTTTCCATTGCTTTTATACGTTTGGTGGCTTCAAATCCATCCATTACAGGCATATTTAAGTCCATCAATATCAGGTCAAAGTTTTGCTGCTGTACTGCTTCTACGGCCAATGCTCCATTATTGGCTGTTGTCACTATCATTTGCTGTGTTTCTAATAGTTTTTTAGCAAGTTTCTGATTTAGTAAATTATCTTCTACTAAAAGCACTCGTTTGCCTGATAAAATATTTGGACTATACTCCTGAGGGGGGGGAATTAAATCCGCTAGAGTATATTGTAAAGTAAAGAAAAAGGTGCTTCCCTGCCCTAATTCCGTCTCTACCAAAAGTTTGCTCTGGTGTAGTGCTACAATTTCTTTAGCAATAGAAAGTCCGAGTCCGCTACCCGCAAACTGTTCCTCTTTTACGCTTGCCATTTCAGAGAAACTCTCAAAAATAAAGGGTAGTTTTTCAGATGGAATCCCTATACCTGTATCTTTCACTTCAAACAATATCTTTACTTGCTTATCAGATATATACTTGACATCCGCACTTAGTTCAACAACTCCTTTTTCTGTAAATTTAACAGCATTGTCTAATAAGCTAGAAAGTATTTGATTTAGGCGGGGCGCGTCGCCCCAAACTTTATGGGAAAGTATGTTCCCACTTTTCATAAAATGCAATTCTACGTGGGGTTTATTATGTGCTGCCTTATATTGTTGCATCAAATTTTGGAGCATATTATTCAAATCAAAGGCTTTATATTTAAGTTGTACATTGTCTTGGTCTAGCTCCGAAAGGTTAAGTATATCCTGCAAAAGTTTCATAAGGTGGCTACTAGCGTATTTTATATCACTTACCCTGCTTTTTAGCGCACTTGGTATTTCTTTGTCAAGCAATGCTGTAGAGCCAACAATAGAATGCATAGGTGTTCGGAATTGGTGATTAATGGAGCTAATAAAGTTATCTTTAATACGATTAGACTCTACTAAAGCTTGATTGACTATCGCCAGCTCTTCGTTTTTATGAGCTAATTTTTGCTTATTACGGCGTGTTATCCATAAAATCAATAGCAGACAAAGTATTGATAATCCACCTATTAGTATACTAGCATATATCTTTGTAAGGCGACCGTGGGCGATTTCTTTACTAATCAATAAATCCTTTTCTGCTATATCTGCTTTTACTCTGAAATCTGCTGTGATGGAATCGAACTTAGTGTCGAATTGAATATTTAGCATCGAATCTTTTAATGACATCTCTTTCCGATAAAATCCTAATGCTTGTTCGTACCGTCCTAAGCTATCATAACCACTTTGCAAACAGCTATAAGCATCTATCTGGCTGCTCACATTATCGTTTTTAATAGCTAGATGCAAAGCAGAATCGCACTTTTGAATACCCAATTCAAACTTTTGAAATTTTTCTATGTGTAAACGTCCAATATTATAATATCCTCCCATTTCCTCTGTAGCACTATTACTATGGTACTGTTTTGCTATTTCAATACCTTTTTCATAAAAAATCAGAGCTTCCTTAAATTCCTTTCTTTTTTCTTTTATTCTTCCGATACCTTGGTAAGTCATAGCTAGTGCTTCCTGATGTCCTACTTTTAAATGTTTAGCTATTGCTATTGCTTTATTAAATGCTTCGAGTGCAAGTTCATAATCCTCTAATTCAGAATATGCGGATCCTAGTCTTGCATAGACCATACTTTCTGCTCTATCATTAGGTTTAAGCGTAAAAGTTTCTAGCGCACGCTTGTAAAAAGTGATAGCTAATTCATGTTTTTTAGAGATAAAATAGGTGTGTCCTATATTCATTAAAATCATAGGGTCATTAGGAGTATATTTCAGTCCCTCTAATAGGTATTTGAGTTTTCGTTTTGGGTCGAACGAGCCAAAGCCTGCAGCAACATTATTGAATAAATCATATGGGGTACTAGCACCCGCTAATTTATAGTAATGTAAGGCTAATTCAACTTGTGCTTCGGCAAGCTCGACTTTGCGTTGTACTGCATACAAATAAGCTAACCAGGCATAGCCATGAGCCGTATAAAGATGATAGTCACTAGCTTTAGCAAACTCAATGCCCTGTTTGTATACTTCTATTCCTTTAGCAATATCGCTTCTATAAAAATGATATACTAATCCTACTGTTAGTGAGAGTTCTGCGGCTTTTTGCGGAAAATCATATTTTTTTGCCATTTCTATTCCTTCTCTACAATATTTTATAGTTACATCGAAATCTCCTTTTTCCCTTGCCAATATTGCTAACCTTTTAAGCGCATTTAATTCTTCTTCATAGTCACTAATATTATGAGCTAAGTGCTGAGCCTTCTGTGCATAATCCCAAGCACTATCTGATTGAATTCGATGGCATTCTGTCGCCAATGCATTGAACAAACGCGTACGTGTAGTATCCGTAGATGCCTTACTTAGAGCATGGTGCAAACTGTCTATTAGGAGGGGAGTTTGTGCTATAGAATAGGTAGCGAATGCTGTGAATAGCAAACTAAAATAGAGTATGTAAAGAGCATTAGGGCTATAGTTCCCTACGGTAGAGCTTTTCATAGATAGAGAGTTTTATGCCTTCAAACATGAGCTTTAGTTATTGCAGACTAGCTCAATAATTGTTCGATAAATTAATGTATGCCTTATTCTAAGTTTGAGGTATAAAAAATTAAGATATGAGTGATTTGGATTCAAAGATTATCATAAATACGCCTTCTATGTGCAAATGTACGCATTTTTCATAAACATTCATTTAAGACGAAAAGTTAGCTGATGATTGGCTTGTCCCGTATAGTTATCGGAGGTATTCAGCCTGTAAAGTGTTGTCGAAACTCCGTTTCGAGTGTCACTTTTGCTATAAGTTACTGAGACGAAACGGAGTTTCGGGATCGCATTCCGACTTGAATATCTCCCGATAACTATACGGGACAAGCCAATCATCAGCTAACTTTTTGCAGAGGGAATTTCTTTATGTCTATGATAACTGCTTTCTATTTATCCACGGGATTTGTCATAGAACATTAGGTTGCTTTATCCCACTTCCAAAATATCATCCTCATAATGGCGCGCACCAAAATAATAAAGCGCAGCGGCAATTACAGAGGTCAGCATAGTAATTAGAAAAGCATATCGAATAGCTTCCTGTCCAAAAGTCGGTTCTAATAAATCACTCAATAATCCTACTACGAAAGGGCCTAGTCCTAGTCCGATGATATTGAGTACAAAAAATAGTACAGCAGAAGCAAAAGCGCGCATCTGGGCAGGTACGAGGCTATGCGTAATGGCAATAGAAGGGCCAAGATATAAAGCGCCCAAGAAGTAAGAAATTAGCAACACAAATAATACAGCTTGCGTATTCGCCCCAAAGAAAACAAAGAGAGATGGGAGCATGTTGATAGCAATAGCTAAAGCAGGCAACCAACAATACCATCGAAGATTTCGATGACGCAAGCGGTCGGTAAAATAGCCGCCTAGAAACGTACCCAAACCACCACCAATAGCGGCAATGATACCTAAGGTGATGCCAATGGTTTGCAATTCCATACCATGTATACGACCTAAGAAAGAGGGCAACCAGTTGCCAATACCATAATTATTAAATGCTTGAAAGCCCGATGCAAGTGCGACAAATACAAAGGTTTTTTTTCCAAATAAGGTACGAACAACCTCTTGTAAGGAATATTGCTCTTCCGCTGAGTTTGCTTTATCCATGCGCCCTTTAAGGGGCTCTTTTATCGTAAACCAAACCAAAAAGGCATACAAAATACCAGGAATTCCGAGGGAGTATAGTGCCATTCGCCAACCATAGTTCTGAGCAATGATGCCACCTACCACAAAGCCTAGAAAGATACCGATGTAAACGCCACTGGAATATATAGATAAAGCCGTTGCTCGTTTTTCAGGTTCAAAATAATCTGAAATGATAGAATGCGAAGGAGGACTACCACCAGCCTCTCCAATACCCACGCCAATTCTGGCTAATAGTAGTTGCATGAAATTCTGGGCTAAACCAGATACAGCAGTCATCGCACTCCAGACCATGAGTGAGATGGATACTACATTTTTTCGATTATTGCTATCGGCATAGCGCGCAATGGGTAAACCTAAAGTAACATACAACAAGGCAAAAGCCAGTCCTGTGAGTAAGCCCAATTGTGTATCGCTTAAATCTAATTCTGCTTTTATAGGTTCTTGCAGAATTACTAAGATTTGGCGATCAATGAAATTGAAGGTGTAAACTCCTGTAAGTACAAACAATACGTATCGTCTGTACTTAGGACTGTAAGT
>JAHDCQ010000229.1:5190-8569 GCA_020629845.1 Saprospiraceae bacterium
TTACCCTAATCAAGTATAGATAAGCCAAGATAGCAATATTTTTCGAGTCGTTTTCACATCCTGTAAGCCCAATTCTTCGGTGCTTATCTTCCACATTTCCACTTTTCGGATTTTACTGTTACTGTCATCGGGGAATCATTGGTGAATGTATAAGCAAAAGGGTCGAATGCTAACACATTCGACCCCTATTTCTATATCTTTCTACAACGTTTTATTCCTTTACGAATAAGCGTTGCTGAATATCTGTATTGCCTTTAATTTGTAGCGAGTATACGCCGCTTGGAAGGTCAGCAACATCAAGTCGTGCCTGATTTACGCCTTCTGATGCACGATAAGCTTGCACGCGCACCACTTTTCCATTCGTATCTACAATGCGAAGTTCCACATCTGCATGTACAGCATTGAAATACACATTCACTCTATCGGTAGTAGGATTCGGGAAGATGCCCAAATTACTACTTAGTGTACTTCCATTATTGAAATTGCCTGCTGGATTGATGGTCATAGAAGCTTCATCATCCTCTTGTGCAGTCATACCATTACCATTGTCTGGTGATGAATCAATATCGCTTGGCGATGCCATGATTACTTCTGCGAATACATTAATTGGCTCATTTACTAAGGTAAACAACGTCAAATCGAATGTTGCTGATGCACCTGGTGCTAAGTCGCCAACGTTCCAATGACGATAAGCTACGTTGAAATCGCCTTGTGAATTACTGTGTCCTACATAGGCCAAACGTCCTTGTGGTATTGGAAACTCTACACGTACATCCTCTGCTGTCCGATTTCCTGTATTGCTCACCGTTAATTGGAAAGTAACATTAGAATAAATCAAGAATTCGCTTGGCGTAGCTGTCATAGAAAGTTCCACGTCCGTAGTAGCAGTAGCACATTCGCCCTGTGTATAGTTTGTGATACCTGCACAAGCCGCCTCACATGCGTTGAAGTAAGTCACGTTATCGGCACATACTGGTGCATACGGATCGGTACAAACACAATCATCGAGAGAGAAGGTATAAGTTGCCTCGTCATCTTCGGTAGCTGTGGTGCCATTACCATTATCTGGTGTAGAGTCTGCATCTAGCTCTAGTGCGTCCACTACTTGTGCATAGATAGTTGTCTCATCCGTCAAGGTGAATAAACGCACCGTCAAGGTTTCTGAACTATTTGGCGCCATATTGCCTACTATCCATTCTCCTGTCCAACTGCGGTAGGTACCAGTAGTAGCTTCGTGCGATACATAAGCCATCTTTCCACTTGGAATAGCAAACTCTACTACTACATCACTTGCTGCTAAAGTAGAATTGTTTTCTACGGTAATGGTGACATCTATTTTCTCAAACTTTTCTATCGCTTGCTTGTCCGATGTTAATGCTAACTCTAAGTCAATAGCATTATCAACAATTGGCGTAGTACCCGAACGGAAGAATACAGGTGTACCCGTAAGTGCAATGCCACGTGAACTCACCTCTGACTCTCCGCCATTATACGACCAATCCCAGGGATAGGATGTTACTACATCGCCTACCATATTAGAAGGGAAAGAATAGGTAGCAGAAGTTTCTTCTGATTGATCGGTATGTGTCTTCGACCACAGTACATAGGTGTATGCACCATCATCATTACGAAACGCACCACCATCTACACCTGCTGGCATCATGAGGGCTGCTGTAGCAGTTTCATCATAGCGATATTCATATAATAAGTCAGAAACCGTTTTATAAGCAATACCTACATTATTCACTTCTTGCTCATACTGTGGCGTATTGGCAAGTTTCTTGTACATGCCCATTAAATCAAACTCGAAGGTTGCATCTTCCTCGCTTTGCTTATCGCCTAAGTTGAATGGGTGCAACTGCAAAATACCAACCTTCTGGCAACCTACTGCTGCTTTGATGATATAGTTATACTGCATTTCTTCCGAACCATGATATCTCCAATCGCCAAAGCCCTTACGTGGCATATTCGACTCCGTTACCAACCAAAGTTTTTCTGGATAGGTAGTGCCATCATAGCCATACTTCGCCAATACAGCATTAAATTCATTGTATTTACGGAAAATACCATTATCAACTCCTTGGTCAGAGTGGCGTGCAAAGTCATGCGGTGCATCATCTACTCGATAGTCATACTGCCAAAGGCTACCATCAATATGTGGGTACTCATGGAAGCCCATTACGTCGAAGTACGCGCCGCCCGTCAATGGATAATCTGCTGTGATTGAGCCACCTTGAGGATTGTCTGTATTACGCAATACTGCATCCAAGAAGTGTGGATAGCCCAATGCACCAATAGATACATAAGCATCGTCGTCCAATGTCTTAATTACTTCATAAGCGACACGCAAGTGACGTACATAGTGCTGAATAGGCGCACGTAACTGATAATCACATGGGTCTGGATCTTCTACCCACCATCCGATATCAGGGTTCCGGTAGTTCCAGTTTGTGAATGAAAAGTCGAAATCTGGCTCATTCCAAATTTCATAAAAACGCATGTGATTACCATATTCTTCTACAATCTTGTATACATAAAGTGCGAAGAAATTTTCGTCATTTACTGGTGTGCCATTTTCGCCATTATCCCAAATATCTAAGTATACATTACGGAATAATACTGAAGTTTTATCACTGCCTTCGCAATAATACGTTAAGTCACGAAACCACTCTGGCGGACCTTCTAAAATCACGGTATGTTCACTCATGCCTAAGGACTCGAAGTAATCGTAAGCTTCACGACGCAAGTCATAGCCCCAAATTTCTAATACATGATTCGGTAAACCCGGACGAAAGGCATTTGCACCAACTCCCGTTACCCCTAAATCTGGGTCTCCTGCTGCAATAGTACCTAACTGTCGGTCATTCCAGCCAGGAAAGTAACCCAAGTTCATACCATAGCGGAAATGTCCTTCATAAGGTTTTACTACATCATTTGCCGTGTATGTCACAGGCGTGACTTGTGCGAAAAGTGTAGCCCCTGATAGTAAGCTGCATACAAACAGCAAACCAAGTAATTTCATGTAGGGATTTGTCATTTCTCTTGATTTTAATTTTATATTAAGGAATAAAAAACCTACGTATTCAATAGACCTTGTTCCTAATTTTTATTATGAAATAGCAGGCACGTTCTAACGTGCTTGCTATTTCGTAAGGTCTAAATAATATGTCTTGATTTTTATAGAAGTTTCTTAATAGTGTTGTAAGAGGAAAAATGTCATCTAAGGGACGAGGAAAAAAAATAAACTACGTGTAAATAAGGCAGTGTATTTTTTTCTTGTTCAAGACATGAAAACCGCACATAGCCTACGTTACGTAAGGATTTTCATAACGAAGAAGAAGGAAAAAAGACCAACTCAGATACGTTAGGTTATTTTTTT
>JAHDCQ010000230.1 GCA_020629845.1 Saprospiraceae bacterium
TACCTACTCATACCTGAAGGAGTTGGAAGGCTTTGATTTTAGCTAAACGCAATAGATGCTCCAACAAGAAATAGTGGTCAAGTTCGGCTTGTTCTGCCTCGTTGAGTCGCAGTTTCTTCGATTTATCAATCAACTGGAATACGCGCTGCTTGGTCTGTTCAGATGCCTTGAACTCCAATATCCGATTCGGATTCGCGCTTGCTATAAAATCCACAATTTCTGTAGTGGCAGAGGTAACTAACATATAAAATGCTTTTTAATACCGCAAAATACAACTTTTGTACACCTCATGCAAGCGAATACGAACGAAGCGCAATTCCGAGATAGGAAGAATCAAACTTCAAAAAAGTTTGGCGTAGAGAGCCGCGACAGCGGGCGGGCGGCTAATACCGAGTCCAAGAGTCTTTTTGTCCCCACCATAATAGACTATGACTCTGACTATGAAGCATTCAAAGAATATGCGCGTGCAGTATTGTCGCAGTCCCCACCATAATAGACTATGACTCTGACGGAATATTGCAGAAAAGATAGGGTTCGCAATAATGTCGCAGTCCCCACCTAAATAGACTATGACTCTGACTTTGCGGATTTTATAGCAAAGTACACCCTGTCAAGTCGCAGTCCCCACCTGAATAGACTCTGACTCTGACGTGCAGTCGCAAGAGCAGAAGATGAAGGAAAAATGTCGCAGTCCCCACCATAATAGACTATGACTCTGACAGGCATGGGTTACATTGCTTGGGCCAATATATTGTCGCAGTCCCCACCATAATAGACTATGCTTTCAATAATTTGCTCAACGCTATTTCAGTTGCTTGCAAAGCCCTCACTAAATGGACAAAAAATTATTGAAAGCCACGGTAAATTCCATGATTTCAAAGAACAGAGGCTTAAAGCTAAGAAAAAATACCAAGACTTGTAAACAAAAAAACAACGAAAACCCTTAATTCCTAAATCGTGTGTATAACAAATTGCACGTTTTTATCGGCTTTTTTCCTAAGCCGATAAGTTTTGCTTGGAATTTATCCGCCAATGGGAAATTGGCAGATAAATCGAAATTCAACGATTGTGCAATTTGTTATACACACTCCTAAATCTTCAATAAGCGCAATTCCCCTAAAAATCCTACTTTTGCGGCATGATAGCAGTAGAACAGCTTAATTTTGAGAAAGGAGCGGGTTTGTTGCCCGTGGTGGTGCAAGATGCGCGTACGCAAGTAGTGCTGATGCTCGGCTATATGAACCGTGCAGCAGTAGACGCAACTTTAGCAAAAGGCAATGTGACCTTTTTTAGTCGTTCCAAAAATCGGCTATGGACGAAGGGGGAGACTTCTGGCAATTTCCTAGAACTAGTAAGTATGGCGATGGATTGTGATAAGGATACCTTGTTGGTAAAAGCCAATCCAATCGGGCCGACTTGCCACACGGGAAGCGATACTTGCTTTGATGTGCCTAATCAGAAAGAGTATTTTCTATGGCATTTGGAGCGGGTGATACAGGGGCGGAAAGGCGCGTCGGCGGAGAGTTCGTACACCGCAAAATTATTCCAAAAAGGAATGAATAAAATCGCGCAGAAAGTAGGCGAAGAAGCTGTGGAACTCGTTATAGAAGCAAAGGACGAGAACGACGAGCTTTTTCTAGGCGAAGCGGCGGATTTAATGTACCATTATCTGGTGTTATTAGCAGCAAAAAATAAAACACTAGATGATGTGATAGCCGTATTGGAGGCGAGGCATAAATAATTGTAAATTCAAATTCTCGAATCATCAAATTTTCAACATGACATACTTCCAAGTTCGATATATCGTGATGGTGTTGTTCGTTTGCTTGAGTGGGCAAGTAGCTATAGCACAAGTGAGTGCATCGGCAGCATTGGAGCGCAATAATCTCTTGATTGGAGATCAAGTAAATTTAAAGCTACGTGCCGTGCCTGCACAGGGAGAAGCGATAAAAGATGTGGACATATCAGATTTAGAAGAGCTAGAGTATATCGAGGTATTGGAAGTAGGGGAGTGGGATACTTTGCAGGGCGACAATGGATTTTTGTTAGAGAAAAATATCACTATTACCTCTTTTGATTCGGGTTATTATCATATTCCTCAATTGGCTATTCAGTACGAACAAAATGGGCAACTTAAAGAGAGCTACACGCCACAGCTTGCCTTTGGGGTGAGTACTTTGCCGCCTTCTGATTCTATCGAGCTTGCTCCTATCAAAGAAATCATAGCTGAACCTTTCGCACTCGAAGACCTGATTCCAATAGTCGGGACGATTCTGATTTTAGGCTTACTCTCTTTACTAGTCTATTATTTCTGGAAGCGACGCAATCAAGAAGAAGCGGTAGTGGAAGAAGTGCCAGAAGTGAAACGCCCAGCCCACGAAATAGCCTTAGAACGACTACATGCCCTGAAGCAAAAGGAACTGTGGCAAAAAGGCGAAGTGAAACCCTATCACACGGAACTGACCTATATCGTGCGGGAATACCTTGAAAATCGCTATGAGATACAAGCTTTAGAATCTACTACGGATGAAATTTTGCGCGATTTAGATGATTTAGGTTTCGACCCAAGTTGGCGCAACAAACTCCGCGAAATGCTCCAAGCTGCCGATTTGGTGAAGTTTGCGAAAGCTGAACCACCCGCCGATTTCCACGATCGTATGTGGGCGTATGCGGAGGAATTTGTGCAAGCTACGAAGCAGGAAGCAGTAGCAGAACAGCCGGCGGAGGATGCTTAACTGGACTTTGGACAAAGTCCTAGTCTTTGGTAAATTGGTCTTTAGTCTTTAGCGTGTTCAGAAAATTGAATTTTATCAAATCTGAATTCCAGTACTTTACACATTAGATTCATCTATATACTAAGGGCATCGGCAAAAAATAACCTACCCGTTTGACTTGTTCTTTTTCCAAACCGCGTCGTTACTCATCAGTTACAGAACCTCCGATAGCCATCGGAGTGTGCCTTCTTCGTGCCTAGCTGTTTGAAAAAATAACGAACTCTAACTATGGGTAGGTTATTTTTTGCCGATGCCCTAAAGACCAAAGACTAAGAAGCTAAAGACCTAGACTTTTGTCCAAAGTCTAGTAAAACTGTGGTAAAACCCCATAAAGTCGAAAAAAAATTTCTATCCTAAGCAGCGATTGGCAAATAATAATCGTTAAGGATGCAGATAGAAAGAAATGCTACACCTATCTTGCACCTAACTCTAGCGTTATCACCATAACATGAAGGTTAAAAAATGTAAGATTGTAAATTACCAGATGCTTGTAAAAAAATAGTGTCTTTTTACAAGCATTGTAGTCCAAAGTACTAGATTTATGGACATTTTATTGCCAATAGAATTTCGGGAAGAAGGCTTCATCACGGCTTGTAAACGGCAAGAGCGATGGGCGCAACAAAAGCTATATGAAGAATATTATGGCAAGATGATGAATGTATGTTTACGCTATGCAGGTTCCGAAAATGATGCACTTGATTTGCTGCACGAGGGCTTTATAAAAGTGTTTAAAAATATCGGAAAATACCAAGCAGGTACATCACTAAGTGCGTGGATTCGACGTATCATGATTAATACCTGTATTGATGCGTATCGAAAAAATGCTCGCCGTCGCACCGAAGATATTGATAAAGCCTATCAAGTTTCTTCCTCTGCTGCGGATGCTATTAGCCAATGTAGCGAACGCGAAATTTTAGAAGCAATCCAGAAACTGTCCGTTGTTTATCGAACGGTTTTTAATTTATATGTAATAGAAGGCTATTCCCATAACGAAATTGCACAACAACTCAACATTACTGAAAGTACCTCTCGCTCCAATTTGGTGAAAGCACGAGGAAAATTAAGACAATTATTAGTCGCACGACGCTAAGCTATGGAAGACAAAAGATTAGATCATATTATCAAGGAAAAGTTAGAGCGGCTAGAAGATGCTCCGTACCAGCCCGACTCTTGGGATGCCTTGCAAGAACGCATGGATGCCGAAGCGGATATGCTGTTTGACGACTCGGTGCGGCAAAAATTTCAGCATTGGGAAGCAGGCTACCAACGAGAGCATTGGAATTTGCTAAAAGAACAGATGGACGCGGTAGCAGCTCGTCGTCTGCTCTATCGTTATAAGGCAACCGAATTGGTGCTAGTATTGCTGCTATTGCTTACTATTGGGCAGTTATTGCCTAGCCATAAAGTGCTTGATACAGGACAACATGCAGTAGTTGCGTCCAAAGCCGTAGAAGCACCTCCTTCATCGGAGCAGGAAACACTTGCTGTCATGGATGTTTCTTCCACAGCAGTATCAGAAGCAGTAACAAAAACAACTTATACAAATACATCAACACACTATGATAATACGACTTTAGCCCCAAAAATCACCAAACCTATAGTCGGGGCAGTAGTAGATGAGCCTAAAGCTATTGCTGCATCTGCCTTAGTACTAGAAAATGAGAAGTTGAATAGTGTACCTCCAACTGCATCTTCTATTCAGGAAGATGGAACTACGGCATGGTCACAAGCGATTGAGCCATTAGAGTCTACTATTGAAATAGCAGGGATAGAACAGCAATCTACCATGCAGCGACCTACCATAACAATGGCAAGCGAACAAGATGAAAAGTTGTCTGAGGCTGTAGTGGAACAGGTGGACGCGCTTCATCCGATGGTAAATAAAATCTCTGAATTAGAAATAGCATTTTTAAAGAGTGATTTGAGGCTTGCCTTACAAGATGCGGATAGAGAGGTGAAGGTGGTATTGCCCACTACGGACTTTATTTCACCAAGTCAAATGCGCATTAGTTTTATGACTTCTGCCAATGCAGATTATATTAAAACGCCGGCCAATCAATCGCGACGCTTAAATCTCGCTGCAGATTCTACCCTTAGTTTCGGCTATAGCGCGGGGCTAGGCATTGGCTGGAAGCAAGGCAGAACGGAGTTGGAAACGGGTTTAATCTACTCGCATAAGTTGTATAATTTACCTTTCCTATATATTCGAGGCGAGTTTTCGTCAGGCTATGAAGGAGAGCGTTTGACGCACTTAGGCTTCGATGTTTTAGAGTTGCCAATACAAATAAAGTATGATGTAGTGCAGCGTGGTCGTTGGCGCGTATATCCAATGGTGGGCGCATCTATGCATGTAGTGACGAATGAAATATTCAAGTACGAACGGGTATCAGAGCAGAATTTTTCAGATGTAATCGGTAATAAAGGCGATGACGCTTCCACAAGCAAAGACTACGGTGACCCTGTAGCCTCTCCTGCCTCTCCTGCATTAGCGTTTAATCACAGAGAAGATGAAGCCAATAGTACAAGTGCTTTTTCTGATAGTTATTTTACTATAAATGGCGGAATAGGATTGGAGTACCGCACCACAGAACGCTGGAGTGTATTTATGCAGCCTACGTTCAAATACAGTCTTTCTAATCCTGAATATGGCATTGGTCCATATAATAACGTGATTCATAATAGTGCATTACTAGTAGGAGTCAAGGTAGGACTTTAGGCAATTCAAGCTAATAAACAGCAAAAAAAAATGGCGAAACATCAATAGTGATATTTCGCCATTTTTTTTTGCCGAGATTAAATTCATATCTCATGCTTTCGATACATGTTAAACTTTCCAAGCCCAATGCGTTGTAAAAAGTGCTGCACCGATACGCGCAATACGCCCAAGCCATAGATAGTACTTCGCTTTAGATTAATAGAAGAAGCTTCCTCAAAATACTTGGTTGGACAACTCACTTCTCCGATATGAAAGCCCGCATAAATAATCTGCGATAGCATTTCATTATCAAATACAAAATCATCAGAGTTTTCCTCGAAATTGATGCTTGTCAGCACCTCGCGGCTGAATGCGCGATAGCCCGTGTGGTACTCTGAAAGCTTGTAATTGACGAGTAGGTTTTGGGTAAATGTCAAAAAGCGATTTGCAATGTATTTATACACTGGCATACCGCCACTCAACGCGCCTTTACCAATAATACGCGAGCCCAAGACCACAGGATATAAATCTTCGCCAATAATATTGACCATGGAAGGGATAAGTTTCGGAGTGTATTGATAATCGGGGTGCAGCATGATGACAATATCGCCACCCAACTCTAAAGCCTTATTGTAGAGCGACTTTTGATTGCCGCCATAGCCTTTATTTTTTTCATGCACAATCACATGCTTGATGCCAATCATTGCTGCTAAATCGCTTGTATTATCGCTACTAGCGTCATCGCATAAAATGACTTCATCTACTAAATCGAAAGGAATTTCATTATAGGTCTTTTCTAGTGTTAGGGCGGCATTATAGGCAGGCAATACCACCACTACTTTTTTTCCTTTATACATTGTCGTTAGTGATAAGTGATGAGGTATGAGCTATGAGTATTAGGCAATGCACAAGTATAAAGTATCTTATTTATTCTTGTGCATTGCCTTATATCCTCATCACTTATCACTCATAACTCATCACTATAATTTTACGCTAACATCGCACTCTTACCATAGCGCGGTACCTTAGCATCTTTTTTACTTAAGTGGTGTAGCATCCACATGTGTTTCTTCAATGCTACCCAGAAACTCGGATTTTCATGGTATTCAATACCGAACTCTTCGGCCGTTTCCTTCAGAATGTCTGTTAGCACATTATAATGTACATGACAAATTTTAGGAAAGATATGGTGAATCACATGAATATTAATACCGCCCATTAGCCATGTACCAAGTGGCTTCTTTCTAGAGAAGTCTGCCGTAGTTTCTAGTACATGCAGGGCATAGTTATTGTCAATATTGCCATCGTCATCAGGGAGTGGGTAATGCGTACCTTCGTAGATGTGCGTCACTTGGAAAATCAACGCAAAGGTCAAACTTGGCAGAATGTGCATCCAAACGAAGCCTACTAAAATCACCCAAATTGGCGCAGATAGGAACATCAAAGGCAAAGCTAAACTTAAGCCGAAATATACAATTTTACCAATAATCAAAATCACATACTCGCTGAACGGATGCTTTACATTTTTTAGATTTCCAATGTTTTTTTCTGCAAAAAACCACTTGAAATCCTTAATCGTTACCCAATGAAACATGGCTAGGGCATAAAGCATTGGCGTGTAAATATGCTGATATTTATGTTTCGGTTGCCAGGGTTCATCTGGTGTGAAGCGGAACATACCATGCGTTTCCAGCGTCACATCAATACCCTGAATATTCACATAGCCATGATGTGCGCCATGCATACGACGAAACAAATACTGATTGCCCCCAATGAAATTCATGCTATAGCCCATCAAGTCATTTACCCATTGCTTCTCTGAATAGGCATCGTGGGTAGCATCATGCATGATATTGAAGGCGATAAAAATATTTACAAAACCCAATAACATGAACGTCATAATGAGTGCGAAAGGATTCCCACTCAATACATCGGACATGATGAAGGCATAAACCCCTATCCATGCCACGATAGCGAAAATGGTCTTGAATATCATGCGCCCATTCGCATAAGGGCTTATATTATTATCGGTGAAATAAGCGTCTACACGTTGGCGCAGTACTTTGATAAACTCACTCTTTTTCGGTGTACTCTTAAAGCGAACGCGTTTGTCGCTTGTCATTTTATTCAGCATAATACGACGATTATGTTTTCAAAATTAGCTGCCTACTGAGGTGTGGAATGCAATAGGCATTGATAACAGCGGTGCAAAGATAAATGATTAGGTCGCTTTTGTGGCATTTTAGTGTAAAAAGAAGAAATAGCTGTACAATGTACCTTAAATTTCCTCAAACACCCCCTCTGGCAACCAACCTTCCTCACCATTGGCTAGGCGTATTTTGTGCCAAGTACTAATTTGATCGAGCAATTGCACTTTAGTTCCTTCATGCAAATCCACTATTTTACCGCTATCGGCTTCTGCGGCGTGGCGGAGTGCTATTTCTTTATTTATAATAATTCCGTAACCACTATGTTGCTCTACTTGGTGCTTACTATATGCTAATGCAAAAGGCAATATGCTAAGTAAGCTCAGCCCGATACCTAGCGAAAACCCCAGCTTTCGTTGCGAACGGGCTAGTGCTAATTGCCATGCAATTAATCCCGCAATTCCTAGCCAAAGTAGCAACAATCCAAGTTTTGCCCAAGTACTCGAACTCAGCACATCGCGCAAGCTGTTCCACCAAGCTCTCAAAAAGAAGGGTGGGAGGGCCTCTATGTCATCTTCTAAATCGTAGCGTGCCACCCGTAAATTGTGCTGAATGTCCTTATCGGAGGGAGCAAGTTGTAAGGCACGTTCATAGTACAAAATTGCTTTGCCCAATGCCGCTTGCTGAAAATAGCTATTGGCAATATTGTAGTACAAATCGGCTGAATGCATACCTGCTGCTTCAATCGCTTCAAATTGCTTTGAAGCAGCAGCATAATTACCGTTTTTGTAGGCCTCGGTGGCGAGTTGAAATTGTTTGTCGTAATCTTGGGCATTGACTACTAGTATACTGTATAGAAAAATAAAAGTGACTAAAATTCTCATGTATTACGGAACTGATTTTTACGCAAATATACAGCGAAATTGTAGTAGAAGTTATTGTTCC
>JAHDCQ010000231.1 GCA_020629845.1 Saprospiraceae bacterium
TCTTACAGCGCTCAACATTGTTGAGATGCTAGAGGTGGTGTCCAAAGTCTAATTATTAGTGAATATTATTAACCTTTAGAAAACCTTAAACTACGTTAATTTCCCATTAAACCACCCCCTAAAAATAGGCAAAATTGCTGCTTGTGTAGTTTATTTGTTACTTGAACAAAACAATCACAAGCTTATGAAAAATTGGAATGGAATCATCGGTTTATTGCTTTTAACGATAGTAGCAACTTCTTGTGGCCCGAATTTGTCGCCCTTCACGCAGCGACTATACGACCAACAAGGCTGGACACAAGACGATTTACAAAAGATACAATTCTATCTATCCGAAGATATTGTACTGAAACGCCAAGCGCGCGAAGGACGTTCGCGTATCTCCGATGGCGAAATCAAGATAGTAGATGATGGCAAGGTGGAGAAAGTAACCATTCGTCGGGGTACACCAGGGGTATTTATTTTTAGCCCAAAGGATAATCGTTTTGCTATAAGTTTCGATAGAAATGATGACCTCTATCTCATGTTTGGGCCAAATCCGAAGGCAGGTAATCGGTACACCCTTTTAGCTTCCGATTGGAAACGTCGCACAGGTACGATAAGTTATGGAGGTAAAAAATATAACATTGATACCCGCGCTGCTTATGCCGCTCTGATGGTAGATTTGAAGCGTACGCGCCGTGTATCTACGCGCTCCCGTACCGCAGGTGGGCGTAAGATAAATTAAGGGAGCTGATGTTTTTAGCTAAAATACTCAATGAGTGAGTGAATGAATGACTGAATAAGCGAATAGGATCTATAACCATTCCCTCATTCACCATTCTTTCATTCACTCATTGAAAACTTAGTCCCAATCTTTATAGTTATCAATTCTACGACGGTCTTTTTTAGTTGGGCGGCCCGCGCCTTTCTCACGCTGTTCAGGTCGGGCTTTGCCTACGTACCAATCATTATACTTATTCAATTCCTCTTCAGGAGTAAGGTCTTCGTAGCAAGTGATTGCGATAGGCGCGCCTACCCGTTTTTCGATGAGTTTTAGCACTTTATAAGTCAGGTCAAAACCATTTTTTTGTACGCGCACTGTTTGTCCAACTTCTACAGAAGAGGAAGGCTTCACACGAGATGCGTCAACGGCAACTTTACCTGTTTTGCAAGCATCTGTAGCTATGGTTCGGGACTTAAAAATGCGAACGCTCCAAAGCCATTTGTCAATTCTTACTTTATCCATTTGTATTAGACGTGAGATGTTAAGATGTGAGACATCTAAGAAACAGAAATACTAATGTAATAACGCAATTTTATGCACTATCGTTCCTAGATATTAGATGAAAAAGTCTCACATCTTAACGTCTCACATCTATTTTTTACATTGCCCAAGTCACACCTCCTGCTTCTTCTAAAGAGATACAACCGTCATAATTACCTGGAATTTGGTCATAAGCTAGGTGCTGCGTCGCGCCTAATTCAGAAGTGCCAAAACCAAAGACGGCCAAATATTTCAACCCACCAAAGAAGTGGTCTTTCTCTGCGTTTTCGCCATGTGCGGCTTCATCATAGGCTTGTAGCATAGCGAAAGCATCTTCATCACTTAGGTCAGCGAAGTTTTTGCTATGCTTGGCTTGTGCGTCTTTGTCCATTTGCTCCAAACCCTTTAGCAGGCGGTCGCTATCCTCTTGTTTCATGATTCCCTTTGCTAAAAATTGATCAATCATTTGTGGCACAGCCGCATCTACTGCGCCAGGGGTGTCCGTAGTGGGTAGGATTAAATCTACTGCTTTGGTGAGTAAATTACCCTGTTCTACTGATAGTGCTTCTGGTTCCCAAAGCAACTTTGGGTCAGCCTTACAGCCTGATAAAATGCTAGAAGCCAATGAAGCACTTATGACCGTGCCTCCTATATATAGCGCGCCTTGTCGTATCGCGTCTCTCCTTGTCATTACATAAGTATTAGGTATCAGATATTAGGTATTAAGTAACAGCTTGTACCTGATACTTAATACTTAATACCTAATACGTTTTATAGATTTTGCTTGTTCAATTCGTTTACCGCATGCTCACACGCCCGTGCTGTGAGTGCCATATAGGTCAAAGATGGATTTTGGCAAGCCGAAGAAGTCATACAAGCTCCATCTGTTACAAATACATTTGGTGCATCCCAAATTTGATTGTACTTGTTGAGTACCGAAGTCTTGCGGTTGCGCCCCATACGTGCCGTACCCATCTCATGTATGCCTAAGCCAGGGTAGCTTTTTCTATCAAAGGTCTTGACATTTTTAAGCCCTGCTGCTTCTAGCATTTCCGCAGCCATATTTCTCATGTCTTCGCGCATTTTGTTTTCATTTTCCTTAAATTCTGCGTCCATCACTAAGGTAGGCAAGCCCCATTGGTCGGTATTTTCATAATCTAAATATACCTTATTTTCGTGATAAGGCAGGCATTCCCCAAACGCGCCAATGCCCATACGCCAGGGACCAGGCTCGCGCATATCTATCTTCAAGTCTTTACCTAGACTTAATTCTTTTATGCCACGTGTCCAATTTTCACGGCTGGCTCTGCCTTGATAGCCAAATCCACGCAGATAGTCGCGCTTAGAAGCTGCATCTCCTAAGTTTTGGAAGCGTGGA
Source organism: Saprospiraceae bacterium (assembly GCA_020629845.1). Lineage (GTDB taxonomy): Bacteria > Bacteroidota > Bacteroidia > Chitinophagales > Saprospiraceae > JAAUTG01. The sequence goes on from JAHDCQ010000231.1 coordinate 2,625, forward strand.
ATATAAATACCATTCGGACGACGACCTTTGTAGTAGCGGTCTTCAAAGCCATCATACGTACCATCTGCGCCTGTGCGGAAGTGGTGATCCATTACATTATGCCCTAATTCGCCGCTTTGATTACCAAAGCCATTAGGAAAAGCCTCCGATTTCGACTGCAATAGTATCTGTGTAGTGCCTAGCGCAGATGCATTGCAGAAGATTATTTTTGCATAAAATTCCGTCGTTTCCTTCGACTCCGTATCAATGATGCGTACGCCCGTAGCGCGCTTCTTGTCTTTATCATAAATAATTTCTGATACGATAGAAAATGGGCGAAGCGTCAAATTACCTGTCTTTTCCGCTGCAGGTAGGGTAGAGGCTTGACTACTAAAATATGCGCCATAAGGACAGCCTCGCATACAGCGATTGCGGAATTGACATTTACCACGCCCCTTGTGTGGTTGTGTCAAGTGTGCTGCTCTACCAATGGTAATCATTCGTCCATTAAACTGTTCAGCCACGCGTGCTTTTACGTGTTTTTCTAGGCAATTAAGTTCCATTGGAGGTAGAAACTTGCCATCAGGAAGCTGTGCTAAACCTTCATTTTGCCCACTCACACCGATATACTCTTCCACATAATCGTACCAGGGGGCAATGTCCTTGTAGCGGATAGGCCAATCCACGGCAATACCATCTTTTGCATTGGCTGCAAAGTCCATTTCACTCCAGCGATAGCTTTGCCGTCCCCATGTCAAGGAGCGACCACCTACATGGTAGCCACGCATCCAATCGAAGCGTTTTACTTCTTGATATGGATGTTCATCATCTTTTACAAAGAAGTGCTTCCGCGCCATTGTAGTCGTGTAGCCTGTTCTGTTTTGCTTTGGATAATGCTTATCAATTTCTTCCTGTGGAGTCCGCCCTCTATTTTCGAGTTCCCAAGGGGCTAGGGTAGCGGTAACGTAATCTACTACATGCCGCACGTTGCGTCCGCGCTCTAAGACTATTGTTTTTAAGCCCTTTTCACAGAGTTCTTTAGCTGCCCATCCGCCACTAATGCCCGAACCGATGACAATAGCGTCGTAGGTGTTGTCAGCTTTTGCTTTAAGATTTAAATTCATTACTAACCATTGTTTTGTATGGAATGAAGGTAGTTTTTTTATTAGGATTTGAAAAATTAAAATTGGTCATTTCGGTTTTTGGGCGAAAAAAATTACAAAAGGCCTTGAAAAGAACATTCATTCTGTTAGATGTTCGATAAACGAAAAATGTGCATGGATTTCATTTTTTTATTTCAATAAAAATTGATTTATTCGCTCCTGAATGAGTACAAAAATAAATTCAGAATTTTAGTGTTGCCGAGTTTTAGGAATGAAGAATTAATTAAATGAGCAGTTAAGCGTAGAGTTTTTGTTTTGTAATGAGGCAAAAAACGCAGGCATAGCTTAGCTACGGCGAGTATTTTTAACGAAATTACAAGACAAAAAATCAAGCATAATTGTTTAGTTAATTAATTCTTCATTCCTTAGAAAGCTAATTGGTTTTTCAACGCTTCATAGCTTTCTAAAACTCGACACCATTCTGAATTTCTTTTTTTAGAAGTCCAACCAAATATTTGCACGTACCATGATGTGTAAAATCAAATTAATAGATGTGCCATCCGAAATCGGAGCAGGCACTCGTGGTTCCAGTTTAGGAGTAGGAGCTATCAAGACAGCAGCCGAAAATGCAAAGAATGAATATTTTCGTCGCTACCCAGTACAGCACGTAGCACATGAAAATGACTTGCTTTTCGATACAGAACTGGAAGAAGCCACACCACATGCCAAACGCATAGAGGGAGTCGTTCGTCAATATGAACGCACTTCGGATATTGTAGCTAATGCGCTTAGAACAGGACATTTTCCGATAGTTTTGACAGGGGATCACTCCAATGCGGGTGGGACAATTTCAGGACTCACCAAAGCTTATCCAGATAAATCGTTGGGTATTATTTGGATTGATGCTCATGCTGATTTACATACGCCATACACCTCTCCTTCGGGTAATATGCACGGTATGCCGCTTGCTGCGATGCTAGGTCTGAATGAGCAGGGGCGAATTGGTTTTGGTTTGCGTGCTAATGCTATTAATATGCAAACTAAAAAGGCTTGGGAAGTCTTGAAAAGTGTTGGAGGTAAATCGCCTAAAGTAGATGGAAAAGATATTGTATTTTTAGCCTTGCGCGATACCGAAGAAGAAGAGGATTACCTGATAGAAGAAGAAGGAATGACGGTATTCAAGGTGGATGTTGCACGAGAACGAGGCATGAAAAATACAGCAAAGCAAGCACTTCGAGTATTGAAAGATGTGGATATGATTCACGTTAGCTTTGATGTGGATAGCTTAGACCCAGAGAAAACATCGCATGGTACGGGTACGCCTGTGCCGAATGGTCTGGATATTCAGGAGGTGATTGCATTTTTATCTGTCATTCTATCCGAGCCGAAAGTGTGTTGCTTTGAAATCACGGAGGTGAACCCAACACTTGATGAAAAAAGAAACGCTATGGGAGAAGCTGCGTTTAAAATTCTGCATGAAGCTACGCGTGTGATAGAAGCGTTTCAATAATAAAATGACATGAAAACCTGTCCAAATTGTAGTACAAGTCTGCCCGATACGGCGAAGTTTTGCTTGAATTGTGGCGCACCACAAAGCATCTTGGCAGAGCCATCAGGTACATTCAATGTTATAGATTTTGATGGTGATGTACCGCAGCAGATTACGGCTTTGTTTTTTGAGGCATTGGAGCGTCGGGTCAATGAGGAACATAAAGCCAATCAATACAGTCAGTATTACGAATTGCTCTATCAAACGGGATTTCGAGATACCGTACAACTCCGCAGTCAGCAGCTTGCAGAAGAAATTAAAGGTTTTGATAGTGTGGCTATCAATCAGGTGTTACAACGCCATTTTGATGGTTTATTAGACTATTTCATCATTCATTTTGGTAAAGATATTAACCATATTCATTTACCTGATGCTATATTGAAATATGAAGGGCGTAAGCTGTCAGAGATAGACCTTTATACGCTCACTATGGATTATTTAGATTTTGAGCGGGAGGAAGAACGACTCTATACCAATTTTGTAGAAATGCCAGTAAAAAAGCTGAAGAATGCGAGCCAATCGTTTCTTTTTGCAGAGCAAAATGAACGGGTATTCTTTATTTGTGACCAATCTATATTTGGCTCTTGTAAAGAAGGCTTTGCATTGACACAGTACGCACTATATTGGAAAGCCCAATTGCAACAGCCTGAACGGGTGTATTACAATAACATTCACGAAGTGAAGCGCGAAAAAAATTGGTTGATGATAAATGGTTGTTTCTTCAACGCCAATCCTTCGATTAATATAAAAATGCTGAAACTCCTAAAACGATTGAAATATCTACATGAAGACTGAGGAACTATTTGAGGCTTTCAATCGCCTAAATGTGTTGATTGTTGGCGATGTAATGATTGACCGTTATTGGACGGGTAAGGTAGACCGAATATCACCTGAAGCTCCTGTGCCTGTGGTAGCTTTGCAACGGTCGGATATACGCCTTGGAGGAGCTGCTAATGTGGCTTTAAATATCAAAGCATTGGGAGCAACACCTTATTTATGCAGTATCATTGGTGCAGATGAAGCAGGAAACCAATTTCAGCAACTCTTGCCAAAAAACAATATATCCAGTAAATATCTAAGTATTTCTGACACTCGTAGAACTACCGTAAAGACTCGTATTTTGGCTGGTAGTCAACAAATGCTGCGGATAGATGAGGAAGACCTAAATGTTCTGTCCACAATAGAAGCATCAAAGCTATTGCAATCCATAAAAGAACTACTTGACCAACGGGAAATTCATGTCATTCTATTTCAAGATTATAACAAAGGTGTACTGAGTGAGCAAGTAATTAGAGAAGTAATGTTGGAAGCAGTAAGACGCGATATTCCAACGGCTGTAGACCCTAAGCGGGCTAATTTTTGGGCATACAAGCGCGTAAATCTTTTTAAGCCAAACCTAAAAGAGATTCAACAACAATTACCTTTTACACTTAGTATAGATGAAGAAAGTCTAAACCAAGCAGCACGCTACATCAATAGTAAACTAGGGAACCGTCTTTCTTTAATTACATTATCGGATAAAGGACTATTTATTGATGATAATGGACAGAAAAATGGCTTACATCCAACTCAGGTACGCAATATAGCAGATGTATGTGGTGCAGGCGATGCTGTCATTAGCGTAGCGGCACTTGGTTTAGCACTCGGTTTAGATGCGCATACTATAGCTCGACTTGCCAACCTTGCAGGAGGACAAGTTTGCGAGCAAGTCGGAGTAGTTGCTGTAAATAAACAACAACTATTTCAGGAATATATAGCTTTACTTTATACTCAGAGGTAAACGAAATTACAGGAAGGAAAGGAAATGACTTTCCTCCTTCCTGTATTATCAAGGGATTTGATTTATCGCTATTCTAGGTCTTCAAAATATGCCTATGGCTTGATGTCAAAATTATCTAAAATTGTTGTTCCTTCCTCTGAATGATAGTCTCTAACGGCTTTTCCTGATTTTGATGTTTGGTTAGCAATTAACATGATAAATAGAGAAATTTGCTATGCTTGAAGTAGTTTTCTATCAATTTTTTTGACCGATAGTTTTTCTTCAAGCTGCCATGTCAAGAAAAATGTGTGTGTATTGAATTCGCCTTATCTGATAGTCATAGTGTATGTTCTAATTGTTTACTATTTCTACATGCACAGGTATTACATTCATTGCTTTATCAATTAGCATTACGTCGCTTATTGTAAAGGGATAGCCTGCTGTTCTAAAATGATCTACATCCACAGTAATGATAGTAAACTCACCTATGTCTCCTTCACCATCTTCTTCTGAATCATCTACTTTACCTACTGCTATAGTTGTTTCAACCTTATCATTTTGGGTTTTAGTGGTTACCAAATGTCTTTTGCTAGTAGGTAAATTGGCAAACCAGAGATTATTAGCTAAAGCAAATGATACTCTTGGTTTTCCACTAGGGGTAGTTTCAGAAGGAATGTGCGTTGAATCAAAAGAGATTTTGAACGTCAATCCATAGAAATTATCAACAGGTAAATTGCTATCTCCTAAAGAAACGCTGATGTTCAACTTATTTGAAGAGTTAGCGGCATCGGGTACAAATAATAAGGTAGGATGTGTACCCTTAATGCCACTACTATCAAAGTTGTCATTCTGTATATTACCGTGTTGAAGATTAAAATTCTTTATGATTCCATCTTGGATGTCATTATTGCTTATTTTACCATCTCCATTACAATCTCCAAATGAATGATTGACCCCATTAGGAAATACTCCATTCCAAGTTGGAGCTGTTATAGGATTGTAAGTTGTATTTGTATCTGTTCTTACCGAACCTTCTTTATCGTATATATTAGTCAGATATAAAAAATCTACTCCATTAACAATACCATTATTATTTACATCACCAGGATACATTTCTTGCCCAGATAATGTAGCGTGAATGCTTATGATTAGTATTGCTATTTTAATTACCAATTGCCAGTTCATAACACCTTAGTTTTTTTGACTATAGAGCCAGAGCGCGTGATTATAATATTACAAGTGCTAAGGTATCTATCTTGATAAAGAATTTATGAATACATTTTTTTATGCCTATCAAATGATTTTCTGCTTTATCTAATATATAAAATCTTGACAATCATTTTTTTATGATGACAATAAAAGTCTGTTTTCCAAGCTGGTAATTAGCCTAACCTGAAACTAAACAAGAGTTAATCTCTACTTTTAGAAAAATATTATGACACAAATATATTTGTAAAAAAAAA
>JAHDCQ010000232.1:0-3751 GCA_020629845.1 Saprospiraceae bacterium
CCATATATCGAAGGTAATCCTTTTTTTACGGACACCGTTTAGTAAACACTCTCGTAAACGGAGACATTTTTTGTTCCAATTACTACATACATATATATCATTCGCCAATGAAGCTTATAATTCGTAGATACTCATTCTTTGAATATTTTCCAATAATCTTTAATAGAGGTAAATTCAGTCAATTGCTTTCTAAAAAATGGATTATTTGTTAATATTTCCATTAACTCTTCACAGAAAAGAGCAAATTCTTCCATTATGTAAATTGGAGATGTAACTTCTAGAAATACATAAGGCTTGCCCTTAACCAAATTAATAGAGTTATAGAATACATTTTCATCTTCACGTCGATAATGGTCTTTAATAAATTTGTAAGTCAGGTGAACTAATTTGTCATCTTTTAGGTCAAATCCCATCTTCTCAATTTGTGTTTTATTAATCACCATCACAGGATGATGACAAAACAAAAATCCCTTTGGATGTTTAACGAAGTTTGCCCATAAATTAATCATAGTTAGTATCTTCCAGTTATCTTTTTGATACCTTCTTGTGATTCCTATGAATTGGAATAGAGTAAAAATCTTTTCAGTTTGCAAATGAAGAAGTAATATGAAAGTGGAATAACTGGAATACAGATTTACAGGTGTGTTTTGATTCTTTTCTCGTTCCTTTAATTCAACTAGATAATTACCCAGTATCACAAGACTTTGAGTAAGATTACAAGCTAGACAATTATGAGATTTCCCTTCGTCAATTTTTAAAATTGTGTGTAGATCAGAAAAAATAGATCTGTATGAATTATGTGGGACTATTCTAGTGTATTGACCGTAGGTTGCTTCCCACAATTTCATGTCGAATAATCCTGTTGCGTCAGGATGGATATTGAGAAAATGATTCATCTCTCTTTGTTCTTGGATATTTCTAGGTAAAGCCATCGGATTCATTATTTGCAATTGAACAAATTTACATGAAAAACAACAGGGAACACAACTTTGTCAAATAAACAAACTGGTAAACTAATCAAAACCTTAAAAATCAGGGATTTTCTTCACAAATCACCACCACCAAACCCAGTAAACATTGACTTCCAGTAAAAGGAAAATCGGAGTAAACAAACCCAGCGTTTTCGTTACTCAAAACATCATGTCTTATGATACATAAGGAAAAATCTTAAATTAAGAACTTACTCAAAAGTGCGCGTTAGTCCTGCAAGCCCCGCCCTTCTTTATTCACCTTTCCATCCTTAGTAAGTTGTTTCAATAAGCGGTCAAGAATACCATTGATGAAATCCTTACTCTTATCGGTGCTGTACAGCTTCGAGATTTCCACAAATTCATTAAGCGTCACTTTTGTTGGAATCGTCGGGAAGCCCGTAAATTCGCTAATCGCCATTTTGATAATAATCATATCTAAAATAGCGACGCGCTCGGCATCCCAATTATTCAGCACAGGCTTAATCATTTCGAGTAGTTCATCATCATCGTAATAGACGGAATGTAGGAGTTCTTCCCCGAATTCATGTACCGTATCTGCTGTTGGGCGATAGGCTTCATAGAACTCTTCGGAGGAAGGGAGGCTACGAATGGTCTTTTTAATCGAACCGACAATCAAGGATTTATCATCCAACCAATTTGCATAGCGGTCTTCCATGATTTCGTGGAAGGACTCATGCCCTGCACAAAAACGGAAAAGGTCAAGCAAAATCTGCTGGTGATTGGCATTGGTAGAATTGCCTTGCTTTAGATAAGCTTGGTAAGCATCCGTCTTCGAAAATTCGGTATATAAACGGCGGCTATTATCGCGGTCAATACTATCCGTGAGCTTATATTTTCTCAATATCCGCTCATAGGCTTCACTTTTAAGCACGGATTCCGAAAGCGGATTTTCGGCTAATTTAGCGGAAAAGGCTTTATCTGCCTCGGAGGGTAGAAGCTTGCTCGTGCGTTTGGATTTATCATGTAGGGCATAGTTTGCAATTCGCATAAATTGCAACATGCTAAACAAATAGAGTTCGAACGACTGGTCGACACTCTTTTTGTACCTACGCAGGAGGTCAGCATACTGGAGCTGTTTGTCGCGATTGTGCATATACAGAATCTGCATTACTTTCACGCGAACATTTCTTCGACTAAGCATAAATTTAATCTGAACTTTGATGACTAAGCTAAAAAGCTAAGACATTTCAAATGCAAATAAATACTATTTTAAGCTAAAATAGGATATGTAAAGCAGATTAATTTTTGAATTTCAAGAAGCAATTTATTAATGATGCGCTGATTTGCTTAAATTTGTAGATATTATGCTTGGCTTTATCTAGTAAGTCAAACATTCTGTGTGTTCTTATTGTACTGAATTAGTAGCTATTGAGGATACAATGTTTCAATGCGATAATGCTGAAATGCTATAGTATTTTCCCTATTATCGCATTAATAGCATTTCAGCATTATCGCATTAAATAGTTACTCAACTATTCATAAAATGTCAGTTTTTAAAAATATAAAGTCTTTATTCATTATTGAAGAAGAAGGTGCTCCTAAATCAGCTTCTAAAAATAAAAAAGGCAAGCAAAAGCAGGCAAGTGGAAAAACAACGAGTACTGCGCCTAAAGCAAATGATGCCACTATTCCAACCAAAGGCGAGGCTACTACCAAATTCGTGGATGTACTCTTCAAAGCGATGGAGAAAGCAGATTTAGAGGGCTTTGACTATTTGGAATACAAAAAATCGCTGCAATCTTTAGCAAAAATGCCAATGGATGAAGCCACGCGCTATAAATCATCCTTTGCGATGGCACAAACGATGGGCGTGAGTCCTGAGGGCTTAGTACAATCGGCAGAGCATTACATAAAAGTGTTAAGCACCGAAGAACAGAAGTTCGAGCAAGCCTTACATGCTCAAAAAGAAAAGCAAGTAGGCAACAAAATGAAAGAAGCCGAACAATTGCAAAACTTGATAAAACAAAAAGCAGAGCAAATCAAAAAACTAACAGAGGAAATAGAACAACATCAGAAGCAAGTCGAAGCAACGAATAAACACATCCAGGGGGCAACGGGTAAGATAGAGGCTACAAAAGCCAATTTTATTGCCTCTTACAATCTGCTTGTATCACAAATACAAGCAGATGTGGAGAATATGAAGAAGTATCTAGCATAGAGCATGTATTAGGTATCAGGTATTAGGTATTAAGTTTAGTCTACCTAATACTTGATACTTAATACCTAATACATTGAATGCATGGCAGAACATAAACCAAAATCATTTTGGCAACGCCCCGAAGGGAAAGTAGGGATGTTATTTCTCATACCAATAACCGCAGCATTGGGCTTGGGTGCAGTCACGCTTTTGCCTATGATAGCCGCTGGTGGTACTATTACAACCGTAGTAGCTTTACTCGTAATTAGTGTTTTAGTCTTTATGTTCCTCGATTCGCAGACGCGTGCTGTGATGGGCTATATGTACCAAAGTGTGATGCGCTGGATTACAAGTCTTTTCATTACCATTGACCCCATTGCTATCCTTAAAAATTATGTAGCTGATCTCAAGTCGAATTTGCGGAATATGAATAAGCAAATTGGGAAGTTGCGCGGTGAAATTCATAAGCTACAAGAGTCTATTCATAAAAATAAAAAGCAAATAAAAAGCGATCTAAAAGATGCCCACCAAGCACGTGCCGACGAAAACAAAGCACAAATGGTGCTAAAAACGCGCAAGGCAGGTCGCTTGAAAGACTCCAATGTACGCCTCGACCAACTGC
>JAHDCQ010000232.1:3851-8434 GCA_020629845.1 Saprospiraceae bacterium
AAAACGCGCAAGGCAGGTCGCTTGAAAGACTCCAATGTACGCCTCGACCAACTGCTGCAAAAGATGAATATGCTGCATCGCGTACTGACGCGTATGTATGAAAACTCGGAAATTCTAATCGAAGATATCAAAGACCAAGTAGAAATAAAAGAGCAAGAGCAGAAAGCGATACATGCCAGCAACTCGGCTATGAAATCGGCTATGAGTGTGATTTCAGGCGACCCCGATAAGCGTGCTATGTTCGATAGAGCGATGGATGCTATCACCGAAGATGTGGGGATGAAAGTGGGCGAAATAGAAAATTTCATGGATATGTCTGCAAAATTTATGGATTCCATAGATTTGCAAAATGGTGTCTTTGAGGAAGAAGGCTTGAAAATGCTCGAACAATGGGAGCAAGAAAGCATTTCGCTACTACTAGGTGATGAAAAAGAAGAACTCATCCTAAAATCATTGGATGAAGATGAGCCACTCGACCTTAATGCCCCCATCAAAAAACCAGAACGCGCCGTAAACCATACGAATCAATACGATAGTTTTTTTGACTTTTAGAATAAAACCATATAAGGCACATAAGGACATATAAATTTTTCTTTCTTATGTGTTCTTATATGCCTTATATGGTTCAAAAATTTTAAACTTACACAACAAAAAATGGCAAGACAGAGACTGACTTTTTTCTCCCGCATGTTGATTACATTGGCTATAGTAGCCGCTTTGTTTTTTGGAGGAAAATGGCTCATTGACAATACCGCTTTAGGCGATTTAGTAAATGGCGATAGAGCAACTACCGAGCAGCGTGACAATACGGCGGACGCTAGAAACAATAACACCAGCGATAGAAATACGAATACCAATACTAGAGACCGCAACACAGGTGGCGACGATAAAAGCGATGTCATCCGAATTGGTGTGGTAGATTGGGTAGGCTATGCGGCTGGACAATACTTCAATGAAGCATTCGAGGCGAATGCCGAATCGCGCTTTTATAGAGATTATGGCATCAAAGTAGATTTCAAGGTCATCAACGATCCTGAAGTTTCGCTGGCTGCTTGGAAGAATGGCGATATTGACTTGCATTGGTACACACTAGATGCTTTCCCAACGATTTATGAAGGCATAGCAGACTACGACCCAGTAGTAGTGTTCCAAGCTGATTGGTCGCGTGGGGGCGATGCGATTGTAGCGCGCCGAGGCATCAATAATGTAGCCGACCTGAAAGGCAAAAAAGTGGCCGTAACGGAGCGTACGCCTTCGCACTCTTTCCTACTTTGGCTCTTAGATGCAGGTGGATTGAATCAAAAAGACATTGAAATCGTACCAACTTCAGATGCGATTCAGGCAGGGGATTTATTCAAAAGTCAGCGCGTAGATGCTGCTGTAACTTGGAGTCCTACGGATGAAGAATGTGTGCGTACCGTGCCAGGTGCGCGTATCCTAGAAAGTACCCGCTCGGCTTCGCATATTATTGCAGATATTTTCTTTGCAAAACGCGATTATGTAAATGCCAACCGCGATAAATTGCAGAAACTCTACGAAGGTTGGATGCAAGGCGCGGCAGAAATTGCAAGCAATGAAGCCAATCGTGCAAAAGCAAAGAAGATTTTAGCAGAAGGCTTGGGCTATACGCCTAACGACATCTTGCTACAAAATGCTCGCCACACTACACATGGCGACAACCTAAACTTCTTTGGGCTGAATGCTGACTATAAAGGCGTAACGGCTGACGCGCTTTATCGCCGCATGACCGATACTTATACCGAGCTAGGCTACATTAAAGGACGCGTTCCTTCTTGGCGGCAAATTGCCTACCCGAACCTCGTGCAACGTGCTACCTTGAATGGCTCAGAGCATGCTGCTGAAGCATCCAAAGAATTTACACCTATTGCTGATAATGAGGCGAGCAAAAAAGAAGCCATTGCTACTAAGCGCGTGAGTATCAGCTTCCGCACAGGCGAGCATCAATTGGATGAAAATGCTAAGTACATCATTGATAGAGAATTCGTAGATATTGCAAAGGCATTTACCAATTCGCGTATTCGTATTGAAGGAAATACGGATAATGTAGGTGGTCGGGCAAGCAATGTTGCACTTTCTAAAAAGCGCGCCAATAGTGTACGCGACTATCTTGTGAAAGAACATAGTATGAATCCGAACCGTTTTATAGTCATCGGAAACGGACCAGACAAACCTGTGGCGGACAATTCTACTCCAAAAGGTAGAGCCGACAATCGCCGCACCGACTTTGAGTTAGTAAGAGATTAAATTGATATAGATGTGAGATGATAAGATATGAGATGTGAGATCTGTAAATAGAAAGTCTCACATCTCACATCTCACGTCTAGTAGTCTAGAAAGAAACATGTTTACAATTAATATTTATTTGCGCTTTGCCCTTATCGCACTCTTTTTGATTGGGGGCTTAGCCTTGACCATTTTGTACGGCTTCTTGTACGCGCTTCCCTTATGGTTGATTGGTATTGGTTTGCTGGTGGGCTATATCCTATTGGGGACTATTCAGTCGGGTGCAGAACTCATGCAAAGCATGGACTTTGAGGGTGCGGACAAACGCTTGGATTTAACCTTCTTTCCGCAATTTCTCTATCCGAGCAATCGCGCGATGTTTTACATCCTAAAAGGCACGATCGCGGCGCAGCGCAAAGACATGACGGCTAGTGAAAACTACCTGCTTCAAGCACAGGCAATAGATGTGCCTACGGATAACGAAAAGGCGATGATAGAACTGCAACTAGCCAACATCGCAGCAGGCAAAAACAACTGGAAAAAAGCCGAAACGCACTTCCGTAAAGTCAAAAGCCTAAACATCACCGAGCCGATGATGAAAGAACAAGTCGAGCAATTCGAGAAAGTCTTTCAGCAACGCGGACAAGCTAAAGCCGCTAATCGTATGGGCGGTCGCGGTAGTAATGCGATGCGACAAGGCGGTAAGCGTCGTCGCCCTCGGATGCGTTAGGTAGGTACTACAAATTAAAGCGTACCGCTTGGAAAAGAATATCACAAAACCCCGTTCTGCTTTGCAGGGCGGGGTTTTGTGTATAACTATTACCTATCAAAAGGCATTGCCTTCGATAACCTCCTCGTCACTCACACTTTTTAAGTGACTCTAAATTACCCGAAAAACATTTTGCAAGTTTTCGGACAATTGCAGCCCCTGCGTCCAGCAAACAAAGCCAACATTCTACCAAAATTTGCAAGACACTATACCTGTCCTAAAATCCCCAATGAAGGTAGGTTTTTTTTACAGATTTTGAATTGAAAATTTTGAACAGTATGTGTAAATTGCATCATTGCTGTAGTACAGACTTATTACCAGTATAGCAATAGAACAATAAGCCTTTGCCTATTAAAGGTAAGCAAGCTCTAATTAAAAGAAGAATGAAAAAGTTAATCTGGCTAGCCCTTCTAATTACGCCCTGGCAGTTGTTAATTGCTCAAGCTATTACAGATACTTTGAAAGTAGCGTATACCCCTGCACCGCCTTTCATTATTGCAGAAGGAGAATCGCTAGAGGGTGTGAATATTTGGCTTTGGAAACAGATAGCAAAAGAGTTAGGCATCGTGTACGAAATGAAAGCCATGAATTTTTCGGATATGCTAAAGGCAATAGAAACAGACAGCATTGACATTAGTATTAACCCGCTAACGATAACTAGCGAAAGAAGCAAAAAAATGAATTTTACGCATTCCTATTATGCTTCTAACTCTACGGTGGTGGTCTACGAATCTTCTTATTCCCAAAAAATCATGCAAACTCTTCGGTCTATTTTTAACTTGAATTTTCTGCGCGGATTCTTTGCGTTATTGTTTCTGATTTTTCTGTTTGGAATAGGCATCTGGTTTTTTGAAAAACGCGAAAATCCTGAACAATTTCGTCCTAGTTGGAAAGGACTCTGGGATGGCTTGTGGTGGTCAGTGGTTACGATGACTACCGTAGGCTATGGCGATAAATCGCCTAAAAGTAGAGGCGGCAAAATGATTGCTTTGATTTGGATGTTTAGTGGGCTGTTATTCATTTCAGGACTTACGGCAAGCGTTGCGTCCATGCTCACAGTGAATGAGCTAAAAGCAAATTATGAAAGCTTCAATGAGTTTAAAGAATCGGCAGTTGGTTGCATTAAGAACTCCAGTACGAATGAATTTTTAGAGGAAAGTTTTTTCCATAACATTCAAGTCTATGAAAGCGTAGCACGCGGATTGGACGACTTAAGGGACAATAAAATTGAAGCCTTTTTATACGATGAACCCATCCTAAAGTATCGGCTGAATCAAGATATATCTTATCAAGATCTGCGCATTCTGCCTATGCAATTTGATCTTCAATTTTACGCCTTTGGACTGCCCAAAAATAAGCAGGCATTAGAGGCGATTATTTCTCAAAAAATATTAGAAATCACAGAAAGTATGCGATGGCGAATGATTTTGAAGGAATATCAGCTTTCGGAGATTTAAGGAGCAAACAAAAAAGGATAAGTTCGCAGAATTGAAAATAGTTTTAGTGCTAAACGTACCGCAGGCAAAAAGGAATTTACGCTATGGCAATCTGATAATCATCCGATAGAAGT
>JAHDCQ010000233.1 GCA_020629845.1 Saprospiraceae bacterium
CATATATCGAAGGTAATCCTTTTTTTACGGACACCGTTTAGTAAACACTCTCTAATGAGCATGATTTAGATATTCACAAAATTTACTATGAATTAAAACAAGAAGAAAATAATCAAAAACTAGATACCATTCTGAATATTTTACAGATTCCTAAATTAGTAGATACAATGACCTTAAAATACCCTGATCTTAGTATAGATGTACCTTATCTTACATATCCTTATATTTTAGAAAAAAATATCAGATCAATTGAACATGCACAACAGTATTTAGAAGAAAAAGTATTTCTTAATTATTTAATGAAAGTTTTAAAGCATGTTTTAATTCTTACCTTTTTATTATATGCACTAATACATACTCAATTTGGCATTTATATTTTTCTTATCAATACAATAATGTATTTTATTCTATCAACTTTAATTGGGTATCTAGGAGTTCTAATATTAAACAAAATTTCTTATTTCTGGGGATATGATTCAATTTCACATATATTTATATTTTTTATATGTCTGCCTCCAATAATTGGTTTTTTATCTCTACTGTTTTCTTCAAAAATGGCATCAATAATAAACAAAGATATAGGATTGCAATTGGTAGCAATTGGTTCAGTTTTCGTTATTCTTCCTAGATTAATAAATCTAATTGGGGTTTTTCTTATGGGGAGTTTTTTCGAACCATCTACTTTATCAGTAGGATGGGTTTATCTTTATAGTATAAATATAATATGCTTATTATCAATATTCCTTCACCATAATTCTCAATATCTCCCCAAACAAACTTAACGCATATTTTGTCATTACAACTCAGAATTTTCCTTTTATGGTGTACAAGTGCTGTGTGTTGGTGCTGTTGGTGCATCATCGGGTACGGGTATTGCCTAGTGCGGCTTAATATTAATCAAGCTACCGCAAAGTCCGTAAACTGCCGATAGCTTGGGTGTTTCATACCCAAAACAATATCTGAAGCCGCTACGCCACGCTTTAGCAATTCCTCCTCAATGGCGAAATCGGTGGTATTCCAATGAATCCAAACTTTGCCATCTTGTATATCCAAATGATAGAGGCATTGGTAGGTATAGTCTTTGCCGTCCCAACCAAACATCATCAATTGGTAGTGTTGTTGCTGTTCATCAGCATTGAGTTGTAGCGTCAGAGGGTTGGTGCTACCTTTGTAGTAGTCCGCGCTTTCTTGTAGGATTTCTTTTATGCTTTGTGCATAGCGTGTTAGTTTATCCATGCTACTACTGTTTTAGTGATTGGATTGAAAAGCAAGAATGGAATGTCATAATGTTCAACAGATAAAGCCGACAAAGGGTTGTCTAGTATATCCTGATAAGCCGCTTCTGATACGGCAATAAAGAGCTTGCGCTCAGGTTCTTGCACTTGCAATCCGACAATATAGTCCATATACTGCCCCAATGCCGTATGAAAATCGCTGATGACACTAGACCCACCAAAAGTTTTGATTTCCACCGCTATTATCGTTGCTCCACGCTGGGCAGCAATCAATTTTTCTGCGCCTAGGTCAATCGGATATTCTCGTTTTGTCCCCTTTTCATTTTTGAGTTTTAGCACATAAGGGTCATGTGTTATTTCCCAACCGTCTTTTTCCAATGCCTCCTTTACATGGTGGTGAAATTTGTCTAGTCGCGCCATAGCTGATTTTTTACAAAAATACAGTTTTTGCATGAAAACTGCTAGTACTATTCACGGGCATTACCGAGTGCGGTGTAGAGACGGGATGCTTCCCGTTTCCCTGTCCTGTATTGCTGCCCACCTTGTTAAATAGGACGCGCATAAGCGACAGGAGACGGCAGGCATGTCGTCTCTACAAACAAACGTGTATATACACCATCCCCCTAATTCACAGCATAAGTAGTATTCGTCATCACACCAAGATGATTGCGATGATGAATAGAAATGTAGTAATTCCCCGCACTAATATTGGTGAAGCCAACAAAGCTGTTGCCGTCCACATCCACTACATCGCCATCGGCTTGTAAGAGGGCGGCGCGGCTTGCAACTACGGTGGTAGCTGTAGCAGGCGTTGCGCCCGTGCGTAAGGACACCACTACCCAATCGACAATGGCATCATTGCCCGTGTTGGCAGTTGCGGATGCCGCTAGACTGGCACTCACATTTTGTAGTCCCGCAAATCCGAGTGCGGTGTAAGGTTCAGTAGGTGGTAATGACCCATTAGCAGCGATTTGTGTTAGCATCGTTGCGCCACTAAGCGGTCCTTGTAGATAAACTTTAGGCGCGAGAAAACGCGGTGCAGCATCGCTACAAGCAGTACCCATCGCATCGCCCCAAATATAAGCGGCATATTCAGGATGGTCAATGAATGGATTCCGATTGCCTTGTATGCTATAAATGGCATCGTTGCGGGCAATTTCTTTCGCACTCACGGGGTCGTTTTCGTGCCAGTCCAATAGCATCGTTCGGTAGCAAGTTTCATAGACCGTATAGCTATTGCCATCCAAAGCAGCCATGCTGTTAGCAGAATTCGGTTCCCAACTTGCTATCACATCTTCGTAGCGTACTGCCATATAAAGTCGCATACGCGCAAAGTCTCCTTTATATTCGTCAAGGGGTTCAAAGACTAAGGCACCGCCGCAGCCATTATCAGGTGGGCCTACTTTGGTGCCATTCATACTCGTGAAGGTCGGATTCGAGGTTTCCCCCATTCCATGATTTGATTTTTGCTGATTGACATGACCATCAGATGGTAAAATATTGTTTAAATCCGTATGTTGAGGTACAGAAGTAGAACCACCCCACCATGACTTTGGTAGCACGTGTTCGCGATTGTAACCGAGTGCTTCTGCGCTTGTATTGGTAGTGAGTGGGCCACATACATATTCATAAGGTTCAGCCCCTGTGGGATTGTCGGAATAAACATCCCAAATAATGGTGGTAGTGCCAGCGTCGTTGAGGCGTGTATCATAATCGCATATAAATTGACGCACATCGTAGGTAGAACTAGAGCTGTAAGGAATCACGGTATGCCCTTTGATGAGGTTGTGCAAGGCTGTTTTTAGATTCACACATTCTGTACCGCTTTGTATCATCGTTTCGATGCCATCGTAGTACGCACCCACGCTACATGGGGCGCAATCACCGCCGCAATCTACGCCTGTTTCATTGCCGTTTTGCATCCCATCCGTACAAGTAGGACAGGCAGGGCAATCTGGTCCACCACAATCTGTGCCTGTTTCGTTGCCGTTTTGAATGCCATCCATACAGGTAGGTGGTGCGCCTCCTGAATCGGCACTGATACAGATATTATCTACGCGCCAATCCTCGGTATCCCCTGCCCCTGAACCATTCGTGGTATAATGAAAGGCAAAATAAACCGTACTGGAAGTAATAGCACTCAAGTTCACATTAGCATTGATGTAAGGTGGCAAGCTACTCATAGCGGTTTGTTCTGTCAATACTAAGAGCGTTGTCCAAGTCGCAAGATTTGGGTCTCCACTACCACTGTAATTGGTACTATATTTAAACACCAAATCTGGGCCAGAATAGCGTTCGCTATAATCAAAATTTGCTACGGGATTAACCGTTGCTGAAAAGTCAAGTGGTGGAGAAATTAACCAGTCTTCATCCGCAGAACCTCCGAAGCCATTCATGGCAGCTTCATTGCCATTAAAAAGCCAGCTATCATCGCCTGTCGCATCGAAGGCTGTCCAGGTGCCAGATGTGCCACTATCGAAGTTCTCGATATTAAGAATGGACGCGCCTGCACATTGGGCATAGCTTTGCTGTCCTACCCAAGAGAACATGAAAAGTAAAGGTAAAAGTAGTCTAAGCATTTGTTTCGTATATGTGTTTTAAGTCCTAATGTATTTTAATATGTTCGCCAAATTGAAAATGGATAATTAAAAATTGAAAATTAGCAAAATGATTACGTAAGTACTCAATGAGTGAATGAAAGAATTATGAATGAGTGAATAATTATAGATTTCATTTGCTCATTCAGTCATTCAACATTCACTCATTGAGTATTTACATGATTACTTTGTAAAATACTTGTTAATAAACAATTACGCATTTGATGTTTCAATAATTTTCAATTATCCATTTTTAATTTTCAATTTGGCGAAGACATTGTATTTAGAAGCTGTTTTTAAAGGCTAGGCAAACATACAGGATTTTGCTGAAAGCTACTAGTAGGATTGTTTTATGGTCAGGTATAGCTTCGAGGAGCGTAGAGACGACAAATATGTCGTCTCTACGAAAAATGTGTTTTTATGGCACGCGCTTCGCAATCATACGAATTTGCCCCATGTGGTTGGCTTGGTGTTCCATTACATGATACCATGCCCAATGATTGTTCATATAGCCTTCCTCCGCTTCGGCAGCGAACCATTTATCGTCTTTGGTTTTGAGTAAGCGTAAGGTTTCTTCGCGTACTTCATCCCAAATGTTCAAGTAATGACTAATCGGTTTCCCGACGAGTTCTTTACGGGCTTCTTCGCCTAAGCTTAATGCCAAATCCCACTCTGCTTCTTTTTTGTTAAAGCCTCGCCCCTCGAAGGTGTAGAGTTGGTAATATTTTTCGGTAGCAGCTAGGTGGAGAATCAATGCGCCTATGCGGTTGGCATTTTCATCGAGTAAGAAATCGGTACCTGCTTGGTCAAGAGATGCCACACTGCGCGTTACGCGACTTTTTAGGTCTTCGAGCATGGCTACGGTCGTGCCGATTTGTGGCGAATAGCCTTTCACGGGTTTGATAAAATTGCTTTGTGCTTGGCTGATTGTTACAAATGCACAAAGCAATAGCAAAGTCAGTACTTTTTTCATCGGATGATATTTTTTTGTGAATGATGTGCTTTCCTTTAATGAACTGCAATTTTGGGAAGATATTGCTTATTCGTTTTATCTGCGGAGTCTTTGATTTCTGTTGGCTTTTGCGTCATCATTACAAAAATTGTATTTTTGAAAATCAAGCATAAACAACTATGAGCGTAGTACGATTGACATCAAAAATTGGGATAGAGGAACTTATTGGGGAATTGCGCCAATTGGACGCGCCTACGCTTGATTATTTGGTCGAAGCATTACAAAAAGCACAAGCGGAACGCCAAGAACAACATTCAACTCAAATGGATACCAAGCAATTTTGGCAACTTATCCATAAAATAGATTGGGTACAACCTAATAATACTACAAAATTGCAGCCGCTAATAGATGCCTTAGCACAATTATCTATCCCAGAAATTTATCAATTTTCGGAGCGTTTAGCGGATTTCTTACATCAATTGGATGGGCCAGATTTTGCACAAGCACTGGAAAAGGAGGAACTCGGTTTTTCGGCAGATACGTTTTTGTATGCGCGTTGTTTTGCAGTAGCTAAAGGGCAAGCTTTTTATGAACATATTTTGGCAAAAAACACGCCTTTAGCTGCGGATTATTTGGAACAATTACTTTATGTGCCAAGTAAAGCTTATCAGCAAAAAACAGGGAAGAAGTATAGCTATATTCCAAGTACCAATTACGAATCTTTTTTTAATCAGGCTTTGTGGGGAGAAGCAGCAGTAATTATAGTCTAAAAAATGATTACTTCTAACACTTACTATCGCTATAAGTCTTACTCTGTAATTCTAATTTCCCCTGCGAATTGGACATAATATAATAGAACGTAGCATATTGGGTAGTTGCTTCTGAGATAATAATTTCTGGAATGTCATCACCATTAATATCTCCAACAAAATGTAACTGATACCCATATTCTCCATATCCGTCTAAAAACTGGGAGAGTTCCCAAGTGGTCGTTGATGTTACTGTTTTTCTTTGTAAATAAATACGCTCTTTTGTACGAGTTAAATATCCCTCATATAAATATTCTCCTGCGAAGACAATGCTATAATTGAAGCCTTTATCGGAATACAATTGTCGGTTAGTACCTATCCGAATAAATTCATCGTTCGAATTGAGATAAGCCTGTATTTCGCCTTCTTGTATAAACTCTTGAGTAGAAATAAAGAATTTTAGATTATTATCCTCCATCAAAATCATAGAATAATCGTCAATGCTTTGCAGCTTTGGATTTACCTTATTCAATGAGATATTTGCCCCATTCTGAAAAATGCCATACCAATTTAAATTCCCTAATTTGCTACAATCTTGATAGTTACCATAGGCACTATTGACGGGAATGATGTATTTACTATGAACATAGCCTTCGGATTTATCTTTTCGTCTTATTTTATACCACTCAAAGTCAGAAGTTTCTAATAGCTCTAATAGCTCTAATAGCTCGTTGTTTTCAAACTGACCAATCACCTTGCTATTTAAATTTGGCGCATCTCGGAAGTTTAAATTTTCTGCTGCGACCATCCATAAACTTTTTCCTTTTGTATGTTTTATTTCATCTGTCTTCATGTCTTGAGCATGAAGTGTAAATTGAGCTATACTTAGAAATAATAGGAGAGTCAATGTTTTTTGCATTGGTTGATATTTTAGTGAATGAGTTTTGCTGAATCCATTGTAGATTCACTTTAGTAAACCAATTTTTTTTTGACATATTGCCTGTTTTTTAACCTAAACCTTCCCATACAACTCCCCACCCTTAGAAAACAACCTATCCACCTTGCGCGAAACCGCAGCATCAGATACCAGTTCAGGTGCGTGGTGGGGTTTGATACGCGCATCAATAATCAAGCTGCCTTTACAGCCCCAATGCTTAAACTGCACCGAGCTTTGCACCCCATAAATATCATGCGAAGGATTGGCGCGCGTGAAGGTCGCCCAAAGGAAATTATTAAAAGTTTCCCCTAAAAAAGCACTGTCATCACACACCACTATCATTGGAATATTATCCAAGTCGAAACGCTCCAAATGCTGCGCGAGGCGGTCGCAATCTTCGTAAGATTCTGTGCCTGTAAATTTCGTGCTTTGAATCGCTAAAATACCACGCTGCACAAATCGTGGATTGGAAAAGCCATCGGGTAGCGTAAAATCACTTGGTATTTCCGCGCCTAAATGCCGAATTTTATCCCCACAACACGCCATCACGACTTTCGAGCCTTCATTCCAACCCGAACCCGAATAGTCGAGCGTATCAATCGTGGTGCGCGTATGGAAGTGGAGGTCGCGTGTCCAATCAATGCGCTCCAGCACGTGTTGGAAAAAGTCTTCCATATCGTGGCAATTCAGATTTGGGACATCGCCTTCGGCAGCGATAATGAGGAATTTAGCTAAAGAAGTCTGCCCCGAACCGAGTATGCGTGTCGCTTGAGTCAATATTTCTTCGGGTTTGCGCTCGCGGAAAGGCATATAGCGTTCGCTGCCAACAGCCAGCAAAAGCGGATGCACACCAGCCGCATCCACCGCATTGATTTCCTTGATACCAGGAAACTCCTGTGGCGTAAGCAATTCCACAATTTGATGAATGAGATAACCAAAACTACTATCCTCCGCAGGTGGTCGCCCCACGACGGTAAAATGCCAAATCGCATCCTTCCGATGATATACATTTTCGACTTCCATCACAGGAAAATCATGCGCGAGGCTGTAATAACCCAAGTGGTCGCCGAATGGACCTTCGGGCTTTTTCTCTCCCTTGCGAATAATGCCCGTGATGACAAAATCCGCATCGGTGGCTAGGAGGTGTCCGTTTTGCCAAGTATAGCCATAACGTCTGCCGCCCAACATTCCTGCAAAAGTCATTTCCGACAGACCTTCGGGCAAGGGCATAATCGCACAGAAGGCATAAGAAGGCGGCCCGCCAACCACTACCGAAGCGCGAAAGGGTTCATCGCTTTTATTATATTCGGTATGATGCACGCCAATACCGCGATGCAATTGGTAGTGCATCCCGATTTCGCGATTCATTTCATATTCATTGCCCGACAATTGCACGCGATACATCCCGATATTGGATTTCATCACGGATGTTGTCTTGGGCGGCAAAGTCACCACTTGCGGCAAGGTGACAAATGCACCGCCGTCCATTGGCCAAGATTTGACTTGGGGCAATTTGTCAATCGTCGTCTTGCCATAAAGAATAGGTGTATTCAGGCGTTTGCGACGCGGCAAAGCAGAAATAGCCGTAAAAGGCGCACCTACATAACGCAAAGGATTTTTGAAAAAATTAGCAGGGTCTGCCTTTAGTTCTATGACTTTTTGGACTTTTTTCAGGGTATGTCGAAATAAAAATTCGGTGCGCTCGAAAGTCCCATATAGATTGGACAAAGCAGGAAAAGGGCTATCTTTTACATTTTCAAATAGCAAAGCAGGTCCTTTTGCATCGAATACACGACGGTGGATTTCCGCCATTTCCAAGTTAGGGTTTACTTCGCTTTTGATACGAATTAATTTTCCATGTTTTTCAAGGTCTAGTGCTGCTTGCTTTAGGCTTTTGTAACTCATGTTGTCTTCGTTGGGTAGAGGGTAGAGGGTAAATAGTAGAGGGAAAA
>JAHDCQ010000008.1 GCA_020629845.1 Saprospiraceae bacterium
TCGAACAAGGCTTTATCGAAGTGCTGAATAATGAGGCTTCTTTGCTGGTGCAAGGGGTGGCAGAGTAAGTAGTTCGGACTTTTTTGTTCTTTCTAACAAGCGTCAAAGGCTAGCGTCTTTGACGCTTGTTGTGTTTTTGTAAACACCAAAATAACAAGCATAATGGTTCAAATTATTTAGTTCTTTTCACTTAGCCTTTTTAAAACGTAACTATTTAGCAGAGGAGAGAAAAGAGACCACTTCATTGAGAGAAGAGAGATGAACAGATACAAATGCGTTTCACGCTGAGTTGAAAACACAAACTTTGGCAAAAGTATTGGAAAAAGGAAAGTTATAGCATTGTAATCTCTTTTCTCTCAGTCCAAAAGGACGGTCTCTCTTCTCTCTTCTAAATAGTTACTTTAAAACATGCTAATGCGATGTCTAAACTAATAGAGTGTGTACCGAACTTTAGCGAAGGGCGTAATATTACTACTATCCGAGCGATAGCGGAGGCGGTGCAAGCCGTGCCACAAGTGCAACTCTTGCATATTGATAGAGGCGAGGCAGCCAATCGCACCGTTTTTACTTTTGCAGGCGCACCCGAAGCAGTAGTAGAAGCGGCATTTCAAGCCATTCAAGTAGCAAGTGAGTGTATAGATATGCGCGTACAGCAAGGCGAACACCCTCGCATTGGTGCTACTGATGTCTGCCCTCTGATTCCCATATCAGGTATTTCTCTTACGGAAACCACCGCTTATGCCCAACAGCTCGCGCAGCGTGTCAATCGTGCGCTAGACATTCCTATATATCTATACGAAGCTGCTGCTACTAGTGCCGCTCGTCGCAATTTAGCGCGTATTCGCAAAGGAGAATATGAAGGACTCGCCGAAAAAATGCAGCAAGCTGACTGGAAGCCCGACTATGGCACACACTTCAATGCCAAAACAGGAGCAACGGTTATCGGTGCGCGCAATTTTTTGATTGCTTATAATGTCAATTTAAATACGAAGGATGTAAAACTGGCGAAAGCAATAGCGGCTGCTATACGTGAAAGTGGACGAAAAGTACGGGTAGGCGATGCTTGGCAGCGTATTCCTGGACACTGTAAGTCGCTAAAAGCTATTGGCTGGTATATTGAGGAATATAAGCAAGCACAAGTCTCCATGAATCTCACTGATTTCTCCATTACGGGCATGCATACCGCTTTTGAAGCTTGCAAAAAGGAAGCCATAGCGCGCGGCGTGCAGGTGACGGGTTCGGAATTGATAGGGCTAGTTCCGCTAGAAGCTTTATTGGACGCAGGCAAGTATTATGCACCAACTGCCGATACGGAAAAGATTTTCGTGAATGCTGCTATTGAGGGCTTAGGGCTGTCCGATTTGCAGCTTTTTCAGGCAAATGAGCGTGTAATTGAGTATTGTATGAAGCAGCCAACAAAAACGTTTTTCTAACTATTTTTTGGATGTTTTAGGCTTGTAAACGGATAAAAAAAGCTTAGAAACGGTATTTATATAGTGATATTTTTTAAAAGTATAACAATTTGATTATTAAATATTTAAATCGGCATAAATTACTTTTTTACCTCTTGTGAATATACCCATTTTCAGGTAGTAGCTTGGAAATCAAAATGATATTTAACTAATATTTATCCTAATCCAAAAGTTCCGTTTATCCCCACAATTCGACCAATAGCTAAGGTGAAACTACCAAGACAACTTTTGCCCAACTCATCCTATGAAATTCTGACCTAATTTTGCCGTAAGAAATATTTGAAAAGGAATATACTCACATACAAAGAAGTGAAATAGTAAGTCTTAGAATAAACAAATACAAAAATCTGAAATCTTAATATCTCACATCTAGACAAAGAGGCTATTCCATAAACCGATTCATAGGCTGTGCTGGACGAACGTGTACATCAAATGAAGTACCCGTTCAGCCTAAAAACTGATTACAACGACATGAGATTTTTATTTACTACCTTCCTATTATGTTTGCTGCAAATCTCTTTTGCACAATACGCTAGAGTGCAATTTATCCAGAATGCCACACCTGAAAATGTGGATATATATGTGGATGGCGAATTGTATGTTAATAACTTTGTTTTTCGCAATGCGACTCCTTATTTAGAGATTCCTGCGGGTAATGTAGAAATTCAAGTAGCCCCTGCCAACAGTACTTCGGTAGCTGATGCTACCAAATTAATGCCAACAAAATTAGAAGCAGGCCTCGCCTATGTAGTGATGGTAGGTATTGTGGAAAAAGGCCGCCCTGACTACGACTTATTTATCACCGACGAAGTGAATGACAAAGCAGATTCTGGCAGTACGGTTGGCATTGCATTTGCCAATGGTTCCTTAGAAACTGGGGATTTAGACTTCTTTTGGAAGGAATTTTCCTTCTCTTTATACGACAATGTACGCTATGGAGAGTTTGGCCCAATGATTAGCCTGCCGATAGGCCCATACGATATTGACATCACGATGGCAGAGGATAATGAGGAAGTATTTCTTTCGCATACCTTCGATTTTACGTGGTGGCGCGGACAGAGTCTGGTGCTATTTACATCAGGCTATGAGGATATTAACCCTAAGCTTAAAACCTATGTTGCGCTTTCCAACGGTGGCACGTTTCCCCTTTCTAACTTGCCTGTAGGCGGAGGGAACACAACTGCTTATGCACAACTTATCCACAATGCAATGGCAGAAAATGTGGATATTTATGTGGACAATAAATTAGTAAAGGACAACTTTGTATTTCGGACAGCTACCCCCTTTTTAGAATTAGCTGCCAAGCAAGAAATCACAATTGGCATCGCTCCAAAAAATAGTACTTCAGTGCAAGATGTTTATAAAAAGTTTCCAATGCGTTTGGAAGCCGATGCCAACCACGTGATGATGCTTCAAGGTGATACGCCTGACAATATTTCGCTGTCTACTTATGACAGAGGCATGCAAGAGTCAGGTAACAACACCAAAGTATCCCTACTTTTTGCAAATGGTACGGAAGATACACCTACTTTAGACTTTTTGGTAGATGGTGCTATACTACATACTGATGTAGCCTATGGGCAGTATACGTCCTACTTCAACTTTGCACCTACTACCTATAGCTTTGATGTAGCGGATGCAACGGGTGTGTTTAAGTCTTATGAAGCACCCTTCAGCTTCTGGAAAGGCGGTTCAGCTGTCATTTATACTTCAGGCAAGCGCGATGGTTCGCGCCCTACTTTCAAGCTTTATGTAGCCTTACCGAATGGCGGTACTTATCCACTAAAGGAAATAGAAGTGGATAGCGGTATCGGAGAGCGTGGCGGTAGCTTTTTACCGAATGAAGTATACGTGCAAACACAAGGCAATGTGGTGGATGACCGCCTAGAAACACAGTTGTATATACCACGTGTAGCGAATGTACGTGCAGATGTAATGGACGCAGCGGGGCGACCTGTAAGAAACTACAAATTTGGACTCCTAGAAGGAATACATAGTATCGAAATGAATACACACGAATTATCCAATGGAATGTATGTCATTCATTGGAAGGTAGGAAGAGAAGTACGGGTGCAGCGAATAGTCGTTGCGCGCTACTAAACTCTTTAAAGTTTATATCCAGCTAGTGTCTGCCACCGAGTGTGTTTCGGTGGCTTTTTTCGTTGACGGATTCCTTAGCTTCCTTTTTTGAAAAATCCTTTTTGCCTGTAACACTTAAATTTCGTACTTTCCCGTTTCAAGTAAAAAATTAACCGCTCATACCCACAATGAGGTAAAACGTAGCATAGGTTACTGACCTGTGTGCCCTTAATGTATATAGTTAGCAGACCAGCATGCTGCTTTATTTCACCCTAGATTGGAGATGAGCAAATCAAACTCAAAAACAATGCTTGATTTTTTAAAGGAACAACTTGCCAACATAGAAGAACAAATAAAAGAACTCTACAGAAGACGTGCTAATGCGGGTATAGAGGCTGTTGGCTCTTATGACAATATGATTAAAAGCAAAACTGCTGAATATGAGCGATTGCAAAAAGAAATAGCTCGCTTTTCCACTCCAACTACCGAATCCTCTACTACAAGCACACCGCCGCCTACTCCAGCTCCTGCCGCCGACCCGAAACAACATGTAATTAACCTAGTAAGTAGTGGAAAGCTGCAAGAAGCTATTAAATTCATGCAAGAAAAATGGACTGACAATTCCATTATTTTGCTCTCTGCTAGGATACAATCTGCCGAAAAGCAACGCGATGATGGCGTTATTTCGCAAGCAGACTATGGACTAGCACGAAATCGGATTACGAATGCTATCTTGAATACGCTAAAAGATTTATAAAAATGTTATTGCCAATTCTCGAAAAACAATTAAGTAATAAGCAAGAGGAACTTACTTCGCTCTACGAGCAAAGGGGCAATACCTCTATAGGGACGGTTGGGGATTATGAGAATGAGATAAAAAAATCCCTCTGTAAATTTCTAGCTGATAGTTTGGGCTGAATTTATATTCAGCCCGTAATGTATTATCGAAACTCTGTTTCGTCCCGCAGGTTTATAGCAAAAGCGACACTCGAAACGGAGTTTCGATAACACATTATGACTTGAATAGCCCTGTATAGTTATCGGGGCAAGCCAAGCATCAGCTAACTTTTTATAGAGGTATAAATTTTGTATTGCTAATCAATAATCTTCAAACTCAAATCCAGACTCACCGCAGAATGCGTAAGCGCGCCTACCGAAATGAAATTCACGCCTGTTTGCGCTACTTTCCGAACGGTGTTCAAATTGATACCGCCCGATGCTTCTACTTCATAGCGACCATTCACAATAGCTACGGCTTCTTCCATCAAGGCTAATTCAAAATTATCGAGCATGATACGCGTCACTTGCCCCGTTTCTAGTACTTCATACAGTTCTACTAGGTTTCGTACTTCTATGGTCACATTGAGGTCGAGTCCTGATTCTTTTTGGTAAGCAGCGACTTGTTCTATTGCTTGTTTGATACTTCCGCAAGCTTCAATATGATTGTCTTTTACCATAATCCAATCATACAAACCATAGCGATAGTTCGCACAGCCACCTAGATGCACCGCCCATTTTTCCAAGAAGCGAATCAAAGGAGTCGTTTTGCGAGTATCCAATATCGTTACGGGCAAATCTTCTACTTCAAATTTATAGCGATTGCTCAAGCTGGCAATGCCACTCATGCGCTGCATGGTATTCAGGATAAGGCGTTCTACTTTGAGTAGGTTGCGGGTATTGGCTTCTACATAAAAAGCAATATCACCACGAAATACATCCTCGCCGTCTTTTTTCAAAAACTCAAATTCTACACTATCATCTACAGCCTCGAAGACGTGTTTTGCCATTTCAATGCCTGCAATGATACCAGGTTCTTTCACCAACAATTTAGCCTTGCTTCTACTATCAGGCGGAATACAAGCTTTAGAGGTATGATCGCCTTCGCCTACGTCCTCCCGTAGCGCGCTTGCTACAAATTCTTTAATCCAATGCTTTTTGTTATCTAGATATGCTGGCTTCATTGTGCAGAAAATATGTGTTTTATAAACGTTTCAAATTTAGGGATGCAATAATACGAAAATTGTTTGTAACTATTTAGTAGAGCAGAGAGGAGGTGTGTATAACAAATTGCACAATTGTATGATTTACTTCCCCACCAATGAATTGGTGGGCTAAAACTATTTCGTGATAAAATTCAGCCCACCAATTCATTGGTGGGACGTATGTAAAAACGTAAATTTTTCAGGCGAAAAAGTGCAATTTGTTATACGCACAGAGAGGAGAGACCATTCGATTTGCTCATTGAGAAAAGAGCGACAGGATATTCCAAATACTACTAAAGAGACAGGAAAAAAATGCTTGTAACGCTCTGTTCTCTCAGTCCAAAGGACGGTCTCTGCTCTCTACTCTAAATAGTTACAATTTGTTTGTTCTTTGCAGCATCACATCGCTTCCTCCGAAAACCACTTTTGTATTTTCTTCGCTAAGGCTTGTCCTACTACGCTGCTAAGGCTTGCTTCGTCGGCAGCTTTCACTTTTTTTACCGAGCCAAAGGTTTGCAGTAGTTTTTCGGCAGATTTCTGTCCTACACCAGGTATATTCGTCAGCTCCGTGCCTAAAAAATTACGCGAACGCTGGTCGCGGTGAAAGGTAATAGCAAAGCGGTGCGCTTCATTGCGTGCTTGCTGAATAACTTTGAGCGATTCCGATTTTTTATTGATGTAGAGCGGAATAGGGTCGTCGGGGAAAAAGATTTCTTCTAAGCGTTTTGCAATGCCTATCATTGTTACGCGTTCTTCTATACCGAGGACTTTTAGACTTTTCAAAGCAGCACTCAATTGTCCTTTGCCACCATCAATGATAATGAGCTGCGGCAAAGAACGCCCTTCGCTCAAGAGGCGTTTATAGCGACGATAAACCACCTCTTCCATAGATGCAAAATCGTTTGGGCCTTCCACGCTTTTGATATTGTAGTGCCGATAATCTTTATTGGAAGGCTTCGCATTTTTGAAGACCACACAGCTCGAAACGGGATTTGAGCCTTGCAAATTGGAGTTATCGAAACACTCGATATGGATAGGCAATTCCGACATTTGCAAATCCTCCTTCATAGTGCGAAGAATACGCTCGGTAGAGGTTTGTTTTTTGACTTTGTTGATTTCCTGTTTTTGTTTTTGGCGCAAAAAATACTGTACATTTTTATCTGATAATTTTATCAACTTGGCTTTTTCGCCGCGCTGTGGTACAAATACGGTGGCTTCTACCGTAGGCAATTGCAACTCAAATGGCACGATGATTTCGGTAGCGGTACTGCCAAATTTTTCTCGGATTTGCGGAATCACAAACTCCAATAATTCTTGTTCGTCCTCATCTAAGTTTTTGACCACTTCTTGGGTGTAGGCGTTTATAATCGCGCCTTCCATCACTTGTAGGTAGTTGATGTAAGCGTTCTTTTCATCGCTGGCAATAGTGAATACATCCACTTCATCTACCGACATCGCCACTACTTGCGATTTGCTTTGATAGCCCTCAAAAGCAGCCAGTTTTTCCTTCAGTTGTTGCGCAGCTTCAAACTCCATGTTTTCGGCATGTTGGCGCATTTTTTCTTTAAAATGCCGTACCACCAAACCATATCTGCCTTTTAGGATATTTCGGATTTGTTCTATTTTTTCATTGTAGGCTTCCTCGCTTTCTAAGCCTTCGCACGCGCCTTTGCAGTTTTTAATATGATACTCTAGGCACACTTTGAACTTTCCTGCTTTAATATTAGTTTCGGATAGATTATGAATACAATTGCGTAGTGGAAATAGGGTTTTTATCAGGTCTAAAATTTGTGATAATCGTTTTTTGGAGGTGTAGGGGCCAAAGTAAATTGAGTCATCTTTCACATAACGACGAGTGATGAAGACACGCGGAAACCGCTCTTTCTTAATACAGATATAACTATACGATTTATCATCGCGCAGCATGACATTATAGCGCGGCATGAATTGCTTAATCAGCGTGTTTTCGAGCAGCAATGCGTCTTGTTCCGTTTCTACTATCGTGTATTCGATATGGTCGGCATTCCGTACCAAGCTTCGCACTTTGTTGCGCTTATCTTTTTGACTCCCAAAATAACTCGACAAGCGATTTTTTAGACTTTTTGCTTTGCCCACATACAAGACCGTCCCCTCCGCATTGATGAAGCGATAAACGCCTGGCTGCTTGGGTAAGCTTGGCGCGAGTTGTTTATAATCGTCGTTTGTCATATTCACTATATAAATCACCAATCGGCATTCCTGCCCCGCGTATCGAGATGCACATAAGAACTATACACACCGATACCTCCTCTAAAACGCCCTTCAGCGCGCATAGTTTTCAGAATGGCTGCCCAATCGGAAGGTGCGCTATGGTTGCGTACTACAAAATCAACGGCATTGAAAAGCACGTGCTTACTTTTGGTTTTGCCCCCCACAATGCGATTGTAAGTTGGCGAACGATAGACACTCGTTAGAATAATTGGCGCACCCAAGTTGTGACGCAGTTCATCCAACACGCGAATAGTTGGGATAATATTTTCCCAGATTTCCTCAGGTGGGTTCGTATTTTTACCATAAGCTCTGCTATGCCGATTATTGTGCATGTCGCCTTTGAACAAGAGTTCATGCGGTTTGAAATAGCGAAAGCCTTGTGCCTCTATGAGGCGGTAGAATCGTTCCATAAATGCAAAGATAGGGAACGCCTAAAAGGATAGAAAGCAGTACCGAATATTCCAATGAGAACATTCGGTACTGAAGGGGTTAGGGAGCAAGTAAAAAATAATCTACCAATTTGTCTTGTTCTTTTTTACTTGCTCCCTTAATTTACAGTTATCATTGTTTCCACCATAGCACCGAGGTGATTGCGGTGGCGTATGGATACATAATAATTGCCCGTGGAGAGTCCATCAAAAATCAAAAATGGACTTCCTTTTTCGTCCACAATATCGCCATCGCGCTGTATAAGGCATGGGCGAGTAGCACTAATAGTATTCGGTGGGTTTGCATCGCGGATTTCTACTAGTACCCAATCCACTATGGCATCATTGCCAGTAATGCTCAATAAATTGGGGTCAGCAATAACTATTCCTCCAGAAGCATCAGGTATTAAGCCTGCTTGTCGCAGATCATCATTCATTAAGCCTGTGCCTGTATCGTAGGGACCGCCTAGCATTGCTTTGAGACAGAGTTCTAAAGAGCAAGCACCAGTACCACTACAAATGTCGTAGTAACCGTTATTAGGCAAATCTGCATTACTCCTAAATGAATAATTAATACCACAAAGGTTCGCTAAACTACTAGGGTAACAGCCTGATAATTGGTTATTATTTAAATTAAGTATATTTAAATTATTCAAGTTACCGATTTCATAAGGAATACTACCCCATAATAGGTTGTTTGCTAAATTGAGTGTCTCTAGATTAGCCAAGTTCGCTATAGCAGGGGATATATTACCTATCAAATTATTGCGTTGTAAGCTAAGTGTTTTTAAGTTGGATAAAGCATATAATTCTGCAGGTATAGTACCATATAACTCATTAGAGTTTAGAAGGAGATACTCTAAATTACTAAGATTTCCTAATTCGGGAGGTATACTGCCTGTTATTTGAGTGCCTTGAATAGACAATAATCTTAAATTATTAAGATTTCCAAATTCAGGAGGTATGCTACCTGATACTTGAGTAGCAGAAATAGTTAATGATTCTAAATTGCTAAGATTGGCTAATTCGATTGGAATTGTTCCAGTAATTTCTGGACTAACAATAAATAGCTCTTTCAATAAGCTAAGATTTCCTAATTCGGGCGGAATAATACCACCTAGGGTAATTCCATAAAGGCGAAGTATAGTTAATTGACTTAAATTTCCAAGTTCCGATGGAATACTCCCTGAAAGATTATCGAAAGTCAAATCAAGTTCTTCTAATGCTGTTAGTTCTTCTAATCGGGGCGGAATTGATCCATTAAGATTATTACTCGATAAATAAAGTTTCGATACTCGTCCAGCGGCATTACAGGTAATACCAAACCAATTACATACATCGCAGTCCGTGCCTGCTGCGCCATCCACCCAGCCTGTATTATCGTTCCAGTTTTGCCCATTAGTAACATAATAGAGTTCTAGCAACGCATCATAGTCAGGGTGGCAGCCTGCTAGAGGGTACATACAAACGCCTGTGCTATTATCTATACAAAAAGCATCAAAGTCGGGTAGACTAGGATTATTAGACAAATCAAACTCAGGTATCACCCCTCCACAGATATTGGAAAGATTGGAATGAAAACAACCATCAAGCTGATTATCATTTAGCCGAAGCGTATCTAAGCTTGTGAAATTGCCAAAAGAAGCTGGTATTGCTCCTGTCAATTGATTTTCGGCAAGCGAAAGGGTTTTCAAGGATGTTAATCCACTCAATGAAGGCGGAATAGTGCCGCTTAATTGATTGTTATTTAGTCGGATTTCTTCTAAGTCGCGTAAATCTCCTAATTCTGTAGGAATAGTGCCTGTGAGTAAGTTATTATTGAGGTGAAGCCGATATAAACGCGTATTTGCTAGGTTTGGAGGGATAAGCCCACTCAATTGATTGTTATCTAACCATAGAAGAGATAGGTTTCCTAAATTGCCTAATTCAGAAGGAATATCACCGCTTAATTGGTTTTGCGATAAAAATAAGAAAGTAAGATTAGTTAGGCTAGATAGTTCAATAGGAATGTTTCCGCTTAGTTGATTATTAGAAAGAAAAAGGGCATTTAAATAGGTAAGATTACCTATCTCAGAAGGAATATACCCATTTAATTGGTTATTTGCAAGCGAAAGAAAAGTAACCCTGCCAATACTATTGCACAGTATTCCTTGCCAATTACACACATCACAATCGGTGCTTGCTGCGCCATCTACCCAGCCTGTATTATTGTTCCAATTTGGGCCATCTGTAGCGTTATAGAGTGCCATGAGGGCATCATAATCAGGGTGGCAAGTAGCTGTGCAAGAGCCTAAGTTTAAGCTACAAAAACTGTCAAAATCTCCTCCATTGGGCAGACTTGGATTATTAGAAATATCTACTATTACATCGTTCGCCCTACATAAACTCAACAGCTCATTAGGCAAGCAACCAGATAGCTGATTATTAGATAAATCTATATCATAAGGATTAGTAAGATTACCTAATTCACCAGGAATGCTGCCTGTGAGTTGATTATTGGATAAATTTAAAGCATTTAAATTAACTAAATTACCTAGTTCAACGGGTATACTGCCACTCAATTGGTTGTGAGATAAATCCAGATAGCCTAAGCTACTCGTATTGCCTAATGCTACTGGTATATTTCCTGTGAGTTGGTTATCAAATAACGAAATTGTAACTATATTTGGTAAATTCGCTAATCCAACGGGAATTTCACCGCTCAATTGATTATGAAAAAGATAGAGGTATTGTAAGTTAGATAAATTTTCTAAAGCACTAGGAATTGTACCTGATAGTTGATTCTGGTATAAGCTTAGGGTGGTCAAGTTTGTTAAATTTCCGAAGCTAGAAGGAATATTGCCACTTAATTGATTCCCGCTTAAGACTAAGGTCTTTAAATTGGATAAATTACTTATTTCAGTAGGAATAGAACTATTTAGTTGATTACCAAAAAAATTTAGTTCTTCCAATAAGGTCAAATCTCCTATTTCCTGAGGTATTGTACCTGTCATTTGTCGAGAAGACAGAATTAATTTTGTTATTCGCCCTGAAGCATTACAACTCACTCCAATCCAATTACACACATCACAATCGGTGCCTGCTGCGCCATCTATCCAGCCTGTATTATTGTTCCAATTTGGGCCATCTGTAGCATTATAAAGTGCCATGAGGGCATCGTAATCAGGGTGGCAGGGCGTTTGGGTAAAGCCCGTATAGGGCAAAAGTGAAAGGATTACAAAAAGCAAATGTTTCATGATAGTGGTAGTGTTGCAATGGTTTACAAAAAAGTGGATGTACAAGCTAGAATAAAAGATGTAAATTAATACAATATCTTCTCTTTATTAAGCTTAAATAGGAAGAAACGTGACGAAAATAATGGTACTTTTTGCTTCGATATACATGTCTTACTGAGTACTTAAGAATGCGTAAACTTAAGCCAATTCTTAGACATGGACAATTTTTAGGTGTTAAAACGCATGAACGGCTGAGTTGAAGCGACAAACGGCTAAGAAGTTGTTTTAGGATTGATAATCCCGACAACTTCTTAACTCAAATAACTCCCAATGGTAATAATTTCTGCAAATACCCCTGCTGCTGTTACTTCCGCACCCGCACCAGGGCCTTGCACCACGAGTGGGCGTGTCTGATAACGCTTCGTTGTGAAAACAATCATGTTATCACTACCACTTAGATTGTAGAATGGATGATTACTATCGAAACGTTCCAGCCCAATAGTTGCTTTACCATTATCGAGCTTCGCTACCATACGGAGTACTTTATCTTCTTCGGCTGCTTGGGCACGAAGTGTCTCGAAATGTTCATTCGATTGTTCCAACACTTGGAAAAAATCATCTACGCTCGCGGCTTGTACTGCCGCTTCAGGCAGAATGGAATTTATAGTCACATCATTCTCCTCTAATGGAAAACCCGCTTCACGCGCTAGAATGATAATCTTGCGGCGCATATCGTGTCCGCTGAGGTCGTCCCTAGGGTCGGGTTCGGTATAGCCTTGTTTCTGCGCTGCTTTTACGATGTCACTAAACTTAGTATCGGCTTGGAAGGAATTGAAAATAAACGAAAGGGAGCCTGAAATCACTCCTTCTATTTTCAGGATTTCATCACCGCTATTCATCAAGTCATTTAGTGTAGAAATGACGGGTAATCCCGCACCTACATTCGTTTCATAGAGGAACTGAATGCCGCGCTTTTGAGCAATCGTCTTGAGGCGTTGATATTGTAAATAGGCAGAAGAAGCAGCAATTTTATTTGGTGTAGAAATAGAAATGCTACTATCCAAAATGGTTTCGTAATAGTTCGGAATCGAGCTACTAGCCGTATTATCTACAAAGATAGAATTTGGCAAATTCATCTCTTTCATACGCCCAATAAAAATGGGCAAATCCGCCGTGTCTTTTGCCACAATGAGTTCTTCTTTCCAGCCATCTAAGTCAATGCCATCTGCATTAAAAATCATGCGCTTGGAATTGGAAAGTCCCACTACTTTTATCTCCAATCCTTTATGTTTCTTAAGGTAAGCCGCTTGTTGCTTGATTTGGGAGAGTAAAGTCCCACCAATCAAACCTACGCCTACAATAAATAGATGCAATTCTCTAGTATCGGACAGGAAGTAAGCTTCGTGCAGCGCATTCAATGCTTTCGTTTCATCATCGCGTGGAATCACTACCGAAATATTCAATTCGGAAGACCCTTGTGCAATTGCTACGGCATTGATACCATTTTGTCCCAATGCGCCAAACATACGCGCTGCAATGCCTGGTTGATAGCGCATGTTTTGCCCGATGATAGCGACTACAGAGAGCTTATCTTCTACTTTTATAGGGTTCACTACACCCATTTGTAGCTCATACTCAAAAGCTTTTTCTACGGCTTTTTTAGCATTTCTGGCTACTTCTGGCTTTACTGCAAAACTGATAGAATTCTCCGAAGAACCCTGTGTAATCAAAATAATATTAATACCCGCCTGTGCTAAGGTATTAAATAAGCGTCCTGCAATGCCAGGTACACCAAACAGTCCACTACCTGAAAGCGTAAGTAAGGCAATTTTTCCAATAGAAGAAATGCCTTTTACAGCGCGCTCACTAGGGTCATGCTTATCGGATATAAAGGTGCCTTCAAAACTCGGATTAAAGGTGTTTTTTATATAAATCGGAATACGCTTTTTTAGTGCAGGCTGTAGGGTAGGTGGGTAGATAACCTTTGCACCAAAATGCGACATCTCCATCGCCTCAGCATAGGTCATAGTAGGTATCGTGAAGGCACGTTTTACTTTCCGTGGGTCACAAGTGAGTACGCCATCTACATCCGTCCATATTTCGACATGTTGAGCATCTAAACCAGCAGCTAGGAGCGAGGCGGTATAGTCCGAACCACCGCGTCCGAGTGTGGTAGTGAGTCCGCCTTTAGCTGTTGCAATAAAGCCTGTAGCTACTTGTATTTCAGGATGTGCGTTGTAGTATTCGCGTATGTTGCGGTAGGTTGTTTCGATATCTACATTCGCAGCACCAAATTTTTTGTCGGTTGTAATCACGTCTCTTGCATCGAGATAGTTGGCTTTGATGCCCCTTGATTCCATAGCATGCGCGATGATGAAGGCCGAATTTCGCTCTCCAAAACTTAGCACATAATCCATTGTACGCGGCGAGGCTTCACGCAAGAGAAAGATGCCATAAAGGAGGTTGCGCAGTACTTCGTGGTTTTCCTCTAGTAGGGGTAAAATGCGGTCTATCGTTGGTGCAGCAATGAGGGCTTTGGCTGCATCGGTATGTCGCTTTTTGAAGACTTCCAAGAGTTCCAAATAGTCTTCTTTGCCTTTTGCAGCGATTTTACTCATCTCAATAAGGGAGTCTGTCACTCCACCAAATGCCGAGAATACTACCGTAAATTTTTCACCTTTGGTATAATACTCTTTTAGGATTTCAATAAGTCCTTCAATGCGTTCGGGAGTAGCCACCGACGAGCCGCCAAATTTTAAAACCTTCATGCCGTATCAAGTTGTTATACCAATCCATGTTCAAAAGTTGTATTAAGCTGGATAGTGATTTTTTTCTTAGACAAGGCATTTTTTCTAGACATCCTTTTGGCTGACTATGAAAAATAACGAAGTCTAAGGAAAAAAGCACCCCAGAATAATGCAACTTTTGGATATGGATTGGTATTATAGATTGGCGGCAAAGGTAGCTAAAATCTCCCTGAAAAGTTGAGACAGCAAGCTATTCTAAAAGGATGCTTGAAAGTCGTAATATGTTACTTATTTCTCGCTCAAGGGTGGCTCTATTTCGGGATGACTGAATTCTATATCTTCAAAGCTTAAGTCTTGGGCCGTATTTCGTGCAAAAATACCGATATAAATCGCAGCTTCATCGTCCATCTGCTGGATTGCTATAGGGCGTATTTTGTCCTCTCCTATGGTGTAATAAGCTGCTGCTTGGCCGTTGATGTATTCCATACGAATATAGTCCGCCTGTACCTCTAGCACATTGCTGCTATTGGCACGGGTACTCGGCGCGAAAACGAGTTTGCCATCGACTACTTGGAGTGCAGCTATAGGGTATTCGCCTGCAGCATCGGTAGCCAATAGGATACCAAAAGTACTGCCTACTAATGACTGTTTTGGCAGTTGTACATCCATAATAAAGTCTTGTTCGCTTCGACGGGATACAAAGCGTAGCGCGTCATCATTGCTGCGGGCTAGATGGAAGGCTTGTGTGAGCGTATCATATTGAAAAGGCGCGACATGGCTATTTTGCTGTTCAAAAATGCCTAAATCAATAGGTGCAGGCGCGGCAGCGGTGACGGTATTGCTAGGGGCGGGCGTATTCGTGCAAGCTACCCACATATACAGCGATAGCCCTAGCACGCCTACTGCTAGTGTAAGTTGTTTCATTGTGATGATTTAAGTATCTGTAAAAAATATTCAAAAGATGCAGCTATCATCTCTGAACCGAGGGTGTCGTGTTATTATTTATGTAAGCAATGGGATATGCAAAAAAATATGTAAGCGTTGGAAATTTATGGGCATATAACGTCGGTTTCAGAAGGCTAAGTATACATAAAGCAAAATTTATTTCATACACAATTCTTAGAAAGAGGACTGTCTCAAAAGAGCTTCACGCTTCCTTTGAGACAGCCTCCTATGTTCTTATATTTCCTCTTTTGTCGGTACTGTGCTCTTTAAGAACAATTCGCTCATTTGTTCATCAGCAATTGGACTTGGCGAATCAATCATCATATCGCGGCCTTGATTATTTTTTGGAAAGGCAATGAAATCGCGGATAGAGTTGATGCCATTCATTACAGCACAAAGGCGATCAAAACCGAAAGCAATACCACCATGCGGTGGCGCGCCATATTCAAATGCACCTAGTAGGAAACCAAATTGTGCTTCCGCTTCTTCAGGCGTGAAACCAAGCAGTTTAAAATTCTTCGATTGCAATTCGCGGTCGTGGATACGAATGGAACCACCACCTATTTCTACGCCATTTATCACCAAATCATAGGCATCAGCACGTAGGGCTTTCATGGTCTCGTGGTCGCCATTGAGCATGCGTTCTATATCGTGCTTCTTCGGCGAAGTGAACGGGTGGTGCATTGCATGGAAACGTTCTGAATCTTCATCCCATTCCAGTAGCGGGAAGTCTACTACCCAAAGTGGCTTAAATACGGCAGGGTCGCGTAGTCCCATGCGACTGCCCATTTCTAGACGCAATTCGTTGAGTTGCTTACGTGTTTTTTCATCTTCCCCCGAAAGAATCAAGAGCATATCGCCTGGCTTAGCACCGAATTTATCGAGCCATACTTTGAGGTCGTCTTCCGTATAAAATTTTCCTACCGATGATTTTATGCTACCGTCCGTATTATATTTTACATACACCAAACCTTTCGCCCCTATTTGCGGACGCTGCATCCACTCGGTCAGTTTTTTGATATCCTTATTAGAATAATTATCTGCTTGCCCTTCCGCATTGATACCGACTACAAGTTCTGCATCATTGAACACGGCAAAATCTTTGCCTTTTGCTACTTTATTCAAATTCACAAACTCCATCCCGAAGCGCACATCTGGCTTATCGGAGCCATAGCGTTCCATCGCTTCGTCGTAGCTCATGCGTGGAAAATCAGGCAGCTCGATGCCGCGCATTTCTTTGAAAAGGTATTTGGTCAAGCCCTCAAAGGTTTGCAGAATATCCTCTTGTGTTACGAAGGACATTTCGCAGTCTATCTGTGTAAATTCAGGTTGGCGGTCGGCGCGCAGGTCTTCATCGCGGAAACATTTCACAATTTGGAAATATCTATCCAAACCCGAAACCATTAGTATTTGCTTAAAGGTTTGTGGCGACTGTGGTAGTGCGTAAAATTGCCCAGGATTCATGCGGCTTGGTACTACGAAATCGCGCGCACCTTCGGGCGTACTTTTGATAAGTACAGGCGTTTCCACCTCCACAAAATTCATAGATGCTAGGAACTTACGCGTTTCTATAGCAAGCTTACTTCTGAAAATAATATTTTGCTGTACTGGCGTACGGCGCAAGTCTAGGTAGCGGTACTTCATTCGAAGGTCATCGCCCCCGTCCGTTTCATCTTCTATAGTAAATGGTGGTACTTTAGAGGCATTCAAAATTTCTAAACTCTTTACCTCTATCTCCACATCACCTGTTGCCCGATTGGGGTTTTTATTGCTGCGCTCGCGTACGAGTCCGATAGCAGAAATAACGAATTCACGTCCGAGCTTACGGGCACGTTCGCATAAGGCTTCATCGTCTTCTGCATTAAATACCAATTGAGTAATTCCGAAACGGTCGCGCAAATCTACAAAGGTAAGCGCACCGAAATCGCGCGAAATTTGTACCCAACCACTCAGTTTTACTGATTCTCCAACATCTCCTATTCGGAGTTCTCCGCAATTATGTGAACGTAGCATTGTTTGTCTAGATTTTAAGATTTCAGTCCCGATGGTTATCGGGATAGATAGGAGATTTAACTTGCACAGATTTGTCTAAAATCTAACATCTTTTAATCTCATATCTAATTTTGACGCGCAAAGATAAAAGAATGAGGGAAAATTTGCATTAGTCACCTCCCAATACTAAGGGTTTTACTATAAAAATGAACGGAATGCTTAGATTAGCGGTTATTAGATGAAATGCGTTGAATCATTTTCCTAAAATAGAGCAATGTCTACACCAGCAAAGAAGAAGAAAAAGAACATCGAAATTATCAATCGGAAAGCAGCCTTTGGGTATTTCTTTAGAGATACCTTTGAGGCAGGTATTGTATTGAGAGGTACAGAAATCAAGTCCATTCGAGCAGGTTTAGTGAATTTGAATGACTCCTTCTGTTATTTCAGTAAAGGCGAATTATTAGTACGCAACCTCTACATTAAAGAGTATGACTTTGGTAATCAATTCAACCACGAACCACGACGTGCGCGCAAGCTATTACTCAAGAAAGCAGAACTTAAAAAACTGGAAAAGAAAGTGAAAGAAAGAGGTTTTACTATTATTCCTTATCGGCTATATATGTCGGAGCGGGGCTTTGCAAAAGTAGAAATCATGTTGGCAGAAGGGAAAAAATCATTCAATAAGCGACAAACTATTAAGGACAAAGACCTAAAACGCGAAACGGCTAGACAGATGAAGAATGCACGCTTTTAATACCCCGTACTGGAGCTTCCACCATCGGTAAGGTAAAGAAAAAACTACTGCCTTCATCAGGCGTACTTTCAACCCAAATTTTACCCCCGTTTTTAGTAACCATTTCTTTGCATAGGGTAAGCCCCAGTCCTACTCCTTTTTCACCTGCGGTTCCCCAACGTGGTGTAGTGGAGCTTTCTTGAAAGAGTTGAAGTATTTGCATTTCGGTCATTCCTACGCCCGTATCACTTACACAAATAGTGGCTACGTCAGCAGTTTGCTTTGAGCTTATTATTATCTTACCATCATAATCGGTAAATTTAATGGCATTACTAAGTAGATTGCGAAGAATTAAGTTGAAGTGGTCATAATCAGCTTTCACCAACAAGTCTTTATCTACTTTATTCACTACTACTAATGATTTTTCTTTTGCCAACTCATCCAAAAAACCAACCACATTTTCTGCTTGTTTGTAGGCATTCACTGTAGTAGTAATCGTACTGATACTTCCATTCATTTGACGATATGACCATTGCAAAAGATTATCCAACATTTGATGAATATTAGCCGTGTTTTGCTTCAGGTCGCTTGCCATATCCAAAAACTCCGTCTTACTTAATTCTTTTGATAAGAGCATAGCTAGTACGCTCTCCAGACTGCCAATAGGGCCGCGCAAATCGTGGCTAATAATGGCAAATAGTTTATCTTTGGTAGCATTCAATCGGGTTAGTTTTTCGGTTTGGGCTTCTAAAGCAGCATGCTGCTCCGAAATTTCCTCTTTTTGTTGCTCTATTAATTTATTCTTCTTACGAAGGATGAGATAACGATTAGATACCATACCTATAATTGTAAGTAGAATAGCCAATAGCACAAATGCTCCAATTCTTTGATTTCGCCTTTCAATTGCAGCAGCTCTTTTTTGCTCAGCCTCTTCCTTGCGTTTTGCCTGTTCCTCTTCTTCATAGTCTTGCTGAAGCTGTTGTACTGCCATCGCTTGAATAATTGCCCTATCTTGCAGCTTATCACTAGCTATTTTATACTGCTGATGATAGGCATATGCTTTTTGATAATTATTCGCTCGTTCATATAGTTTTGAAAGTACCTCGGCAGCCTCTCTTATCACAATACGTTCGGTATCGTCTTGGGCATTTGCCCAATCGTACGCTTCTTTAGCAAATGCCATGGCCTTAGCATCTTCTCCTATTGCTTTATAGCTTTCCGCTAAAGCAACTTTCGCATATGCTAATTCTTTTATTTGCCCTGCCTCCTCGTGGATAGTAATGCCTTTTTGAAGAAACCGTATAGATGTGTCATAATCCTTTAAAAATCGCTTTACCTTTCCAATATTACTATAACAAAGCCCTTTGAGTGGAGTATCATTTATGCGTTCCGCCATATCTAAAGCCTGATTGTAATATTTTTCTGCTGTCTGATACTTCTTTTCTTTTAAAGCAACATTTCCAAAATTATCATAACAAGCAAGTAGATAGCGGTT
Source organism: Saprospiraceae bacterium (assembly GCA_020629845.1). Taxonomy (GTDB): domain Bacteria; phylum Bacteroidota; class Bacteroidia; order Chitinophagales; family Saprospiraceae; genus JAAUTG01. Next base: position 19,339 of record JAHDCQ010000008.1, read on the forward strand.
ATTTTTACTCTCTTCCCCTATTTTTAATAAGATATTATAGTTTTTCTTAGCTCGTTCATAGTCACCCAGTTTTTCATAAACTACACCCATATTATTGTAGCGTACAGCAGCAGCAGAACGGTCATTCAGCTGATTCGCTATATCTAAAGAGGATTGAAAATAAGCTAAAGCTTTTACATAGCGTTGCTCATTATCATGGATGATAGCAATATTGTTGTAAGCATTGGAGATGTAATGAGCATTGTTGAGGATTTTGCTTTTTGCTAGAAATTCTTCGTAAGCATCTAGCGCACGCTCATATTGGCGTATATCCGCATAAATACGCCCTATTCCATTATAGATAAGGCATTGCCCTTCCAAATCTTTAGTTTCTTGATAAAAAGGTAATGCATTACTAAGCTTTTCGAGGCACTTCTCATATTCTCCTGTACCATAATAGGCAAATGAATGCGCGTATAAGTTATCTCCTAAGCCTTTTGGGAAATCAACGGTATCTAATAGTTTTTTGGCTTTGTCGATAAGCCGATTACCTTCTGGTATGTCCCCACTATCAAAAGCTGCAATAGCTTGTATGTTATAGGCAGTAATTTTGCCTTTTATGTAATTTACTTGTCTTGAAACTTCTAGTGCTTGCTTAGTATAGTAATGCATACTATCAGTATGCTTTCGGACATAGTGCTTCCCCATAGCATTGAGCAGATCAGCCCTTTGCCTCTCTTCCTCTGCAAGATTCAGAAGCCTACTCAGACTATCAATAGGATGATGTGGATGAGTAGCCTTCAATATGCAGAATAACAATAAAAAGAAAACTGCTAAGTAATGTTTTTTGTGCATTGTTTGATAATTGATTCTAGTGAATCATATATCTATGTATTGCAATACAAAAGATGTCACGTAGAATACGAAATTGCTTAATTTTTTAGGTGTTCAAAATGTTTAGTTACGCACTTTTGTCTCATTATGAGAATAAACTCGAATAAAGTTACGCGTTTTTTTTTATTAAAAAGTTAAAAAAAAGTTAATAATTTTATTTCAATAGACGAATGTCACTAAAATTAGGGCAATAATATAATTCACAAAAAACAACATGCTTAATTAAAAGAAATTAGAGTCTGATAATCATGTAATAAAATAGATGTATTTATTATATTGTTAAAATATTATATGTATTTGTATACTTGAGCAAAGCAAAAAAATTTGCCTTCTTAAAATTAATGTATAGCACATAATACTTAACTTTAAGCTTGCCATATTGATAAAGCAAGGATAAGTGTGAAAAATGGCATAGCATTTATAATGCCAATAATCTACAGGGTTAGACTGTCACGTTTTTATAAAAAATAAAAATGTAAACAAAAAGAGGTTGTTTATTAAAATGACATCTTTTTGGGTATTAATAGGTGACTTTTTTTAACACTTTTTCGTCTAAATAATGTGTAAACTCCTAAAAAAACAATCAATTTTAACATTTTTTGTATTAATTTATAGAATCAAACAACTATTTGGTGACACTTGTTGTTGCTAACATAAGATGACTTTTAAAAATCATATTCAATATTAAGTTGTAATCAAGAAAGAATAATTATTGCCCAAAAAGGCAAAACGAAATGTATGATATATCGGTGCTGCTATGTGCATAGATGTAGTTGGACAGTCTTTTAGCTATATGATATCCACTATCAACCACTAGAGGCAAGCGAGATCGCTAAGAGCCACTAAATAAGTGGCTACTAAAACTTTTTTTTTACTAACTGATGTTAGTCTTTGGTACTTGGCTGCAAGCTAAAATGCCAAATGATCTAACCTTCAGTACATTAAATTCCACGAGAGATGAAAAACAAATTTCTACCAACACGATGGGAGGTAGGTAACGGCTTCGTGCGGCCTCGCATCATCGACATTTTCCCTAAAAAAAACCGTTTAAAATTCCAGCTTTTACTGCTCGGGCTAGTGGCTTGGATAGTATTGAGTAAAGATATTAGTATGCAGTTCAATCTGAGTACAGATAGCAGAACGCTAATTGACTTTGCATTGGAGCATCAGGCATTGCCAACGGCAAACGACAAACCAACAGCAACACCAGCAACGGTGGATGTACCTATGCCTGTGAATGTTTCCTTACTCGCTACTGAAGATACGCCACAGCCTACAGCAGTAGATGAGGACATTGGTAATGCGTTTACCAACACGACGTACACAGGGAATCTTGACCGCGAACGAAAGCGACGCAAACAGATGGATTACGTGAAACGCTTTGCTAAAGTAGCGCGTGCAGAAATGAAGCAATACGGTATTCCTGCTAGTATCACGATGGCACAGGCACTTATTGAGAGCGATTGTGGCGAAAGTCGTTTGGCACGTGAAAATCATAACCATTTTGGTATCAAGTGCTTTTCTAAAAAGTGTAAAAAAGGCCATTGCTCTAACTTCACGGATGATTCACACAAGGATTTTTTCCGCAAGTACCAAAGTGCGTGGGAGAGCTACAGAGCGCATAGCCAACTGCTTCAAAAAGGACGCTACAAAGGCTTGTACAAGCTCTCTAAGTCGGACTACAAAGGCTGGGCGCGTGGTCTGAAAAAAGCAGGCTATGCTACCGATAAGCGATATGCAGATAAACTTATCGCACTTATCGAAAACTTACAGCTTTATCGTTTGGATAATGTGTAATATCAATCCTAAGAAACAAACAATGCGGCGGGTGTTAGCTACTTTTGGGTGGCTGAGGTTCGTCGCATTTATTGTTAGGGAGCTTAATTTTTTTTGATTGATTCCTTATGACGACTATTCTTCTACATTATCTTTTGCTAAGGTTCTATTGATGAGCTCATAAAGTTCATTGGGTTTAAAGGGTTTAATAAGTAAGGCATTGATGCCAAGTTTTTGCATATTAGAGTGTACTTGTTCAGGAGAAGATGATGTAACTACTATAATTGGAATATGTGCCATTGTACTGGCTAATGCACGAATCTTTTGGGTAGCTTCTAAGCCATCCATTACAGGCATGTTTAAGTCCATCAACACCATATCAAAATTGGTTTTTTTGATAATTTCTAGTGCGAATGCGCCATTATCTGCGGTAGTCACTTCTACTCCTTTTTGTTCTAGTGCTTTTTGTGCTAATTTCTGATTAAGCAAATTGTCCTCTACTAATAGAATACGAACCCCCTTTAGTTCTTGTTCAAAGAAGGTCTCTAGGGCATTGCCTATAGGAAATTGTAATTTGAAATGGAATGCACTGCCTTTACCCAATACACTATCTACTTGTAGTTGCGCTCCATGCAATGCTATTAGATGCTGCGCTATAGATAAACCAAGCCCGCTACCTGCAAATTGTTGCTCTTTCACCTCTGCTATTTCTGAAAAGCTTTCAAAAATCATCGTCCGCTTTTCTGTGGCAATACCCTTACCTGTATCCACCACACTAAATTTTACGGTGGCATGTGTAGCGTTTTCGGTCATCTCTTCTACTTCTGCTATTACTTTTACATAGCCTGCTTCTGTATATTTGAGTCCATTATCAATCAGGTAGCTTAATGCTTGTTCCAAGCGACGTAGATCGCCTATCAGATAATGCTTCGGGGGCCTGCCTTGTATCGTAAGCTGTAGACTCACTTGTGGGTTTTTGTGAGTTTTTCGATACTTATGCAATAGGTTTTGTAAACTAGATTCCAGCTCAAATGCTTCTTGTGCTAATACGACTTGTCCTTGTTTTAATTGGGCTAAATCAATGATGTCTCGAAGTATCTTCATTAAGTTTTCACCCGCAAATTGGAGGTCTTTAAGGGCTTCCTGAAATTGACTCGGTGCGCTTTCGAGTAGCAATTCTGTCAGGCCGATAATGGCATTCATGGGGGTACGAATTTGATGGTTCATGGAGGCGATAAATTCTTCTTTTATCCGGTTGGTGGCTGCTGCGGCTTGGCGTTGTGCCGCTGTTTGGGCAGCGTTGCGTATTTGTGCTACTAGTGGTAATTCTACTGCTTGACGCAGTTGAATTTGAGACATGTTTTTATTTAGAAAACTAAAAGGATTGGTGGATTGAACGGACTCATACACTTTTTCATCGTAGACGGCAGTCATAAATACAATGGGTAAATCCATATTATCTATTCGAATATCTTTAGCAATATCAACACCCGATTTTTCTTCATTTAAATGAATATCTAGTAGTACTAAGTCTATTTTTTTTTGTTGGAGTATTTGTTTGGCTTCATCATAGGATTGAGCAGTTTCGATATTCTTGAATCCCATGTTATCCAGCATCAAGCGCACAATTTCCAAAAAGAAGGTATCATCATCTACTACTAGTATTATCTTTTTTCTTATTTGATCTAACTCATTCATAGTAGCACGGCTTTAGTGTGGGTTCAATTAATTATGATTCTCTGATCATTAGGCTTGACCACCAAGATTATCAAAGAACCATAATTATTTCACCGTTCCAGTAAGTTTCAAGTAAATAATTTTGCCTACAAGAGCTGCTCAAGCTATGTAAGGCTTTTCAATTTTTCTATTAAAGCAAGCGTCTTTATATTGAATTTTTCTACCTTGATAGGCAGTTCCTTTACATTTTGTTCTTTCACATGTTTTTCGATGGCCTGGACTAAGTTTTGTAAGTCAGTAGCTCCTAAAATACCGAGTGAAGGTTTCATTTTATGGGCCAAAGAGCGCACTTTATCCCAATTTTTTGTTTCTGTTGCAGCTAGCATCTCCTGCAAAGATTCGGGGGTTTTGTCTATAAATGCTTTTAAGAGACGTTGCATAGTTGCTTTATTCCCGCGCGTAGTACGCTCTAGGGTACTCATGTCGAACTGGACATTTATTTTATCTTGATACTGCGCTACAGAAGGTGTTTTTTCTTTTATAGGGGGAGTTCCAAACAGCAAAGCATGTAACTTACTAACCAAAATAGCACTCTCAAAAGGCTTTGCGATGTAGTCGTTCATGCCTGCTGCTAGGCATCTGCGCTTATGTTCCTGTGTAGCATTGGCCGTTAAAGCAACAATAGGAATATAATTTTTCATTTCCTCTCGAATAATTTTGGTGGCTTCTAAACCATCCATCACAGGCATTTGCATATCCATGAGTACAAGGTCAAAACTCTGATCTGCTTGAAGCATATCTACGGCTTCTTTTCCATGTTCAGCGAGGCTTGCCTTCATCCCCAACTCTTCCAAAATAGCAATCGCTAACATTTGGTTTAAATCATGGTCTTCTACTAGAAGAATATGCTTATTTTTTAATGCTTTTACTTTGTCTTGATCTATTGTAAGATTAGGCAAGTCTTCTGTAGTCCCAATGCCTAAATTTAGAATAAAGGAAAAGGTAGAGCCTTCACCTACTTTGCTTTCTACTGACATGTGTCCATCAAGTAGGCTTACTAATTTTTTAGAAATGGCTAAACCCAAGCCCGTGCCTCCAAATCGGCGCGTAATGCTTGCATCTGCTTGCGTAAATTCATCGAAAATCGCTTCTATCTTATTTTCTTCTATACCAATGCCCGTATCCTTTACTAAGAATCGTATAGCATTGATAGTTGGCGTATTATACAGCAATTCTACTTTCAGTAAAATATGCCCTTCAGTAGTGAATTTTAGGGCATTATTGATGAGGTTCAGTAATACCTGATTGATGCGCACAGGATCACTTATCAAAATAGGTGCAATGCGCTCATCATATTCAAAGTGGAAGTCAATTCCCTTTTTAAAGGCTCTAGTTTTTTCGGAATGATACAAAACCTCTGCCATGTGCTTCAAGTCGAAGCCAATTTTTTCGATATCTACTTTGCCCGACTCTATTTTGGAAAAGTCTAAAATATCATTGACAATGACCAATAAATTTTTTGTGGAACGTTCTATGGCATCTACATAAGATGCTTGTGTTTTATCCAATTTAGAATAGCCCAGCAGTTCGCCCATGCCTTTTATGGCATTTAAAGGGGTGCGGATTTCATGACTCATATTCGCGAGAAATTCCTCCTTTGCTTTTACCGATGCCTCTGCCTTTTCACGCGCCTCTATGAGTGCCTGTTTTGCCGCTTTTTCATCGGTTATATCTCGAATAAAACCTGAAAAAGCTGTGGTTTGATCATCGCGCAATTTGATGGGAATAACTGTAAGTTCCACATCAAACTCATACCCTGATTTGTTAATAGCAGTTACCTCAATGCGTTTATTAATTACTGGCCCTTCGCCCGTTGCATGATAGTGTTTCATGCCTGCATTATGGGCTCCGCGATGTCGGTGTGGAATAAATAACTTTGCCATATCTGAGCCGATAGCTTCTTCGGCTGTCCAACCAAACATGATGCTAGCTTGCTTGTTCCAATGGGTTACGAAACCTTCTCCATTTATTAATACTACCGCATCCAGAGCTGAATCTATAATTTTTGTAATGCGGGTTTCATTATTGGTAGCTTTAAGGTGTGCTAAACTTGCTTCTACTGATACGGCAAAACGAGCAATGGCTTTTTTTAGTTCTTCTAGGTATGCTACTTCTGTTTGACTGGTGTAGCATTTGATAAAGCCAAACTCCTTTAAATTACACAAAAAATAGGCTCCTATTTCGCTATGTTCTTTTGTACGCAGGCTTTGAAATTCAGCTTGAGAAGCAGCAATAAAAACGGAAGGTTCGTCGGCTAGTAATGCCATTTCTCTTGGTGCTGAAGAAAGCGGTTTGGGGACGCTCTTACTTTTGGGTAACATACTTATACATGAAAAACCAGTCGTAATACTATCTATATGATCGTTATCAATCCAAACTGAAATGGATTCAAAGGCAGTATATTCTAAAAAAGCAATGGAGAATTGTTGTGCATTATGGTGTAAATCAAGCGTATTACCTGTTGCTAAAGAGAGTTCGTATAGAGATTTTAGCATTGTAGTAGCAGAAGAGCTTTTCATAAAAATAACTTTAGTATTGCATATATGAAAAATACAAATAAAATTTGGTTTGCAAAGCTAATGAAATAGATTCTTTTATAACCAAAACTTCTTTGAAAAAGAAACTTACGTCAAATATTGAGGCAACCAAAAAAGAACAAACGCTCCATTATCGGTCTAGTTCGTTCTTGTCCATTAACGGATTTCCAAAATCAACTGCTTCAAATAATCTAAACTTTTCCATAAGCGGCTACCATACCAAGAAAACGCTTCTCCATCTACTAAATGAATAGGTGTATCAGGCAGCACCGCTTGAATTTCTTGCACATGCTTCTTTTGGAACGGATAGGGTTCGGAAGATAAGAACACCACATCAGGCGCAGCGACTTGGAGTTCCTTTAAAGTAATTTCAGGATAGCGCGTACGTGCTTCAAAACAATTTTGGAAACCACAAGCTTCCAGCATCTCCTGTATAAAGGTATCTTTTGCCGCTACCATATAGGGCTTGCGCCAAATGAAATAAGCGACACGCAGTCCGTGGGCAGTAGGCAAGTGTGCTAGTCCTTGTTTAGTTTGTGTAGCAAGTGTTTGCGCTGTTTTCTTTTTTTGTACCAACTCTCCTACTTGTACTATCATTTGTAGGGTATCTTCAATACTATAAATGTCGCTCATCCACACAGGGTATTGCTGCATGAGTTGTTCAATTTGGACTTGTTCATTTTCTTCTTTATTCCCAATAATCAAATCGGGCTGCAAAGCTGCAATGCGGTCAAAATGATACTGCTTAGTGCCACCTACGCGGGTTTTGGTCTGAAACCAGGTTTCAGGATGAATACAAAACTTGGTGATACCCACCACTTCCTCGCGCAAGCCTAAGTCATACAATAGCTCTGTTTGTGATGGCACTAGCGAAATAATGCGCTTAGGCGGTGCGTGGAGTTGAATAGTGCGTTGTAATTGGTCGGTGAATGTTAGCATAGGTCAGTAAAATACAAAAGAAAGTAGCTTTTTCGCTTATCTTTGCGTTTTTGTAGGGCGATTGTAAATGCTCCATGCGTGAATGCCCTAGCTTTGACAATTTTATATTTCAATTTTCATGAAGCATTTGCTCATATATACGTGTCTTGTACTAGCGGTGATAAGCTGCCTTCCCCCCGAAGAAGTAGAAGACACGACTACCATCAATTATGACCTTACCTCCAAAGAGGTAAAAGCCATTTATGAATTGCAAGATAAGCAAGAAGTAGATAGCTTGTTATTATTGCTCCAAAATAAGTATGCCACGCAACGCTATTGGGCGGCTAGTGCATTTGGATCTATCAAGGAAAAAAAAGCGGTAGATTCGTTGGAGGTGCTGCTACGAGATGAATCGGAGGCGGTGCGTATTGCTGCAGCTTATGCCTTAGGGCAAATCGGAGAAGCTACCTCCGAAAATGCCTTGATTGCCGCCTTTGTGCAAGAAGATAGTACAGGCGCATATAATGCTTTAAACAAAACGATTCTGGAAGCCGTTGGGAAATTAGCGAGTCCGAGTTTCTTAACTTATATGAGTAATGTACAAACCTATCAAAAAAGCGATACCGCACTACTCAAAGGGCAGGCACTAGGTATTTATCGCTATATGCTACGCGATATTACCAATTTAGCAGCTACGCGCCGTATGTTAGCTATCGTGACAGATGAGGAATATCCTGAATCGATTCGTTTTATAGCATCTAACTATTTGCAACGCGGCAAAAATTTAAGTTTAGATACCCTTCGTGTGGATACTACGCTGGCTGCTGCCTTCCGCGATGCTACTGATAAACGCATTCGTATGGCATTGGCAATTGCATTAGGAAAAACGAAATCGGAACATGCCTTACGAAACCTCATGGAACAATTCAATGAAGAGCAAGATTACCGCATACGCTGCAATATTTTGCGGGCTTTTGGCAATTTTGACTATGCCAAAGTGCGCGATTTAGTCTTCACTTCACTACGTGATAAAAATGTGCATGTGGCGCGAAGTGCAGCAGATTTTCTAATCAAAAATGGTATTTCACGCGATGCGAATGGTTATCGTCAGATAGCGCGCGACACTACGCTAATCCCCAAAGTACGTGTGGGCTTATTGACGGCTGCTAATAAACATTTGCCTAATTACTTCGTGGACTATAAAGGCCGCACCAATTTTGCATTGCGGCAAATATTCGAGCAGCCTGGCGATGTGTACAATCGTGCAGACGCGCTCCGTGCCATGGCCTACTATCCGCGTATGTACAACTACATCGGGCAAATAAGTCAAACCACCGAAAATCCTATTATACAGACTGCCAGCATGGAAGCTCTAGGTATTATTGCTCGTTCGGATCAGTTCAAACCTGCTCTAGGACTAGGTGCAAAAAAGGCAACTCAAGAAATAGGAAATTACCTACTACAAGGTATTCAGAGTAAAGAACCTGGCACCATAGCTGTTGCGTCTTCCGTATTGCGGGTGCCTGCTAGGGATTTTAAAACTGTATTGGCAGATAGTCTTTCCATTTTAGAAAAAGCACTAGCCCAACTCAGTCTGCCTAAAGAAATAGAGAGTTACAACGCTTTGAAGAAAACCATCGATTATTTTCAAGGAAAAGAAAGCGAAGAGCCACCTACCGTAGCGCACAATCGCCCAATTGATTGGGCACTACTAGAAGGCGCAGCAAGTGCCACTATCAAAAGCGTACGAGGCGATATTACGATTGATTTCTTGCCCAGTAGTGCGCCTGCTTCGGTGGCCAACTTTATACAATTAGCTAATGAAGGCTTCTATGATGGTAAAAATTTCCATCGGGTAGTCCCCAACTTTGTGATACAAGGCGGCTGTCCTATTGGTAGTGGCTATGGTGCATTGGACTATACGATTCGCTCGGAATTGCCACCTATTTATTATCACGAAGAAGGCTATGTAGGTATGGCTTCCGCAGGACGACACACCGAAGGTACTCAATTCTTTATTACGCATTCTGCTACACCACATCTAGATGGCGAATACACTATTTTCGCAAAAGTGCGTGATGGTATGGATGTGGTACATAAAATTGAAGTAGGGGATAAGATTGAACAGGTAAAAGTAAACTAATGCAACTATCTGTCCGAGCAATGGAAGCCACCGACATCGCGCTGATGGTAGATTATTTCCTTAATGCTTCCGAAGCCTTCTTAAAGGTCATGGGAGCGGATAAATCGAAATTGCCAAATCGTAGTGATTGGATAGCTTTGCTAGAACAGGATATAGAAAAGCCACATGCAGAAAAAGACTTTTTCTATATGATTTGGGAAGTCGACGGACAAGCCATTGGGCATAATAATATCAATAAAATTACTTATGGCAAGGAAGCTTCCATGCACTTGCATGTGTGGCAACCGCTTAAGCGACAAAAAGGCTTAGGTTTGCAATTTTTACGACTATCTATTCCACATTTTTTTAAAGAATTCGAGTTGGAATATTTACTTTGCGAGCCGTATGCACTAAATATTGCACCAAACAAAACCTTACGAAAGCTTGGTTTTGAGTTTATAAAAAGCTACGAAACAAAACCAGGTTGGATTAATTTTTATCAAGCAGTCAATCAATATAAATTGACCAAAGCACAATTGAAATACCTCTAAGGGTTTGTGGATTTGATAATTCAAATTATGAAATCCACAAATTCTCCATTTTGATATAAACTATGCAAACAATAGCAGTATACTGTGGCTCTAAAAAAGGCCGTAATCCCATCTACGCAGCAATGGCGAAAGAAGTCGGTGAAACCTTTGTACAACGCGGATTAAATCTCGTGTATGGAGGGGGCGATGTCGGCTTAATGGGGATTGTCGCAAAAACAGCCCTCACAGGTGGCGCACATGTCACGGGAGTCATCACAGAATTTCTGAAAGCAAGAGAAGGGCATTATGACCTTTCTGAATCTATAGTAGTAGATACCATGCACGAGCGCAAAACGATTATGGCAGATCGTGCGGATGGTTTTCTGATTCTACCAGGCGGTTATGGTACGATGGATGAATTTATGGAAATCATTACATGGCGACAATTAGGCTTGCACGATAAACCCATTGCCGTACTGAACACCAATGGTTACTATACGCATCTAGCGCAACAACTAGACTATATGGTGGAAGAAGGTTTTCTATTCAAAAAACATCGGAAATTAGCAAAATTTTCAGATGATTTAAATGAATTGCTGGATTGGATGTTGAGAGCAATAGAGCAGTCCAAAGGGATAGAAAAATAAGGATTAAGGAATGTTGCAAAACAAAAATGAAGACCTAAAAAGTTTCCTTGATCGTTGTGTAGATACCTACAATCAAGTAGATTTTATTGAAAATGACCCGATTCAAATTCCACATCAATTCTCGAAATTGCAAGATGTGGAAATAATGGCTTTTTGGGTGAGTATGTTGGCTTGGGGGCAACGCAAAACCATCATCAATAAGGCACAAGAACTCATAAGCCTGATGGATGGCGCACCTCACGATTTCATACTACATCATCAAGAACACGACCGCAAACGCTTCCTAAACTTCAAACATCGCACATTCCAACCGACAGATACACTTTATTTCTTAGAGTTTTTTCAGCACTACTATCGGGCTAATGAAAGTTTAGAAACCGCCTTTTCCGATGCCCTCAGTACCGATGCCGAAACGGTAGAACCAGCACTAATTCAATTTCATAATACCTTCTTTGCTCTACCCGATGCACCACAACGCACCCGCAAACATGTGGCAACTCCAGTCCGAAAATCCACTTGCAAACGACTCAATATGTTTCTGCGTTGGATGGTGCGAAAGGATGACAAAGGGGTAGATTTAGGGCTTTGGAATCGTATTCAAGCCCGCCAACTGCTGATGCCTCTTGATGTACACGTAGACCGCGTCGCGCGTCGCCTCGGACTCATACAACGCAAACAAACCGATTGGCAAACCGTCCTCGAACTCACTCAACAGCTTCGCAATTTCGCACCGCATGATCCTGTACAATACGACTTTGCGCTATTTGGGCTAGGAGTAGCGGATAAGGGAAAAACTCCAACTTGATTGACAATTCAGCTATTCAAAATTGGCTCTACGGTGAAAAGTGTGGGTACGCTCAACTTGATTCAATCAATTTAGAGCAAATCTTCTGTTTTGTGCGTATTCACTCCAATGGAACGCGTTCCATTGGGAGGAAAAAAGAATGACCCACACTTTTCACCGTAGAGCCTCAAAATTGTTCTCTCCAATAATTAATACAAGTCTGACTTTTTAAACGGAATGAGCGCCAAAACTACCGCAGGCACGTAGAAGCGCAGGCGTGTCATTACATTATCCGTCAGTAAGCCCGATGAACCATTATGTTGCTTCGAATTAGACACCCCAAATACGATGTCATCTGCCTCGCCCAGTTCATACCCTTGCCGTACAAGTTCGATGATGCGTGGTGGGAGAAAAAAGCCTGCCGTACGTGCTTTTCCAGCCTGTGTAGTACTTTGAATAAGCACCCAAGCCATCACTTCCATACTGTCGTCCGTAGCAATATTTCCACCTTCGATGCCTACCCAATAATCAGCATTAGCTTGTATTTTCCGAGCCGCTTGTAGTCGGTTGCTTGCACCTTGTAAAGTTTCGGCATTGCCCATTGGTTGCGCTGAAACCCCTGAAGCCACATGAACGCCCATTGCTTCAAAATTTTCTGATGGAAACATTTCTTGAAACCCCTGAAGCGCAGCTTGTATTTTTACGGGATTTTTAGAAGCGACTATTATTTTTTTCATTTGTTTTGTGTATTAAGCGATTGGGGTAAACGATGCCTTAAATTCGGTACTTTTTCAAGCGTTTTTGTTGAAATTGATGATATTGTTGAAAATGTTGAGTGTAAAAATCAACAATTTCAACGCTTTCAACATCTTCAACAAGTATTTCCTGTTTTACAGGAAAACCCTTATGCCTTAAAAGCTTCTTACAACGTAACTATATTAAACATTTTATATGGCTTTTTCATAAAAATCGAAAGGAGTAAAAGTTAGTACTTTTTTACTCATTTTTGATTATCTGGTTATGGAGCGTTTTATAACCAGATAACCACATAAACAAATAAACAGCTTGCTAATAAAGCACTGATTGTAGGCGACTTGATTTTTTATGAAAAAGCCATGAAACATTTTACCTATGCACGTAAATATCGAAATAAAAGCTCGTTGCACGCAACCAGCGCGCGTAAAAGCTATTTTAGAGCAGCAACAAGCAGATTTCAAGGGCATTGACCACCAAATAGATACCTACTTTAAGGCATCAAATGGGCGACTAAAGTTGCGCGAAGGCAATATCGAAAATTCCCTGATTTTTTATCAACGAAGTAATCAAGCAGGGCCAAAACAATCCGATGTGATACTCTATAAATCCGCTGCGAATACCAATTTGAAGGCAGCTCTAGCCGCTGCGATGGGAGTGAAAGTAGTAGTAGATAAGAAGCGAGCGATTTATTTTATTGAAAATGTAAAATTCCATGTAGATGAAGTACAACAATTAGGCAATTTTGTAGAAATAGAAGCGATTGATTCGGATGGAAGCATTGGCATAGAGCGTTTGCGCGAACAATGCGATGCGTATATGAATTTGCTTGGCATTCAGACGGAAGATTTGGTCGAATGTTCGTACAGCGATCTGTTACTGGAACAATGAAAAAATATGATTTCTACTGAGGGGGAACAACTTTCCCCTTCGATAAATGTGGAATTAGCTCTGTTTTTATTATAATTGCTTATAAAGCGTTGAGGAAGTGTTGTTTAGGAATTTCGTAAATTAAGAAGCTCTAGTGTGTCAACGTTATTCGATGAACGTACACGTTTATCCTTCTACTCTCTACCAAATACCCTCTACCCGAATAGTAACGTTGATGCACTAGCGTCAATTATAAAAATCATGAAAAGAAGAACTGCTGTAAAAAGTATCGTCCTGTTCTCCCTGGGAGGCAGTATGTTTTATGCTTGCAAAGATAAATACGAAGCAATCAAATCCTTGAACCTAGCCCATCTACAGCCCATAGATGCAGAATTGGATATACTCTCCGATTTGGCAGAACGCATCGTCCCACTAAGAGGCATTCCTGCACTACAAGAGCATAGCAGTTTACCCTTTATTTTAAAAATAGTGAATGATTGCTACCCTGCAAAGTTACGTGATAAATTTAGGCAAGGCTATCAGCAATTTGTAAGCTATGCAGCAGAAAAATTGGGAAAACCCTATGCAGATAGTTCAGATGAAGAAAAAATGGGTTTGCTGCATACGCTCAATGTGGATGAAACCAAAGAAGAAACCCAAGTTTCAGATGCTTTAGCTCTTTTCCGCATCCTAAAATCAGAAGGCATCAACTATCTAGTCAACACCGAATACCTGCAACGCAATGTGCGCTACTACCAAATGGCACCAGGCGGCTTTGAGGGTTGCGTTGTGCTTGCAGACATCCAAAATCCGAATGATAAAAAATAGTATTAAGTACAAGGTATCAGGTGTTTAGTACCTAATACATAATACCTTGTACTTAATACCAAAAAAGTAGCAATGAGCGATTTTCAAGCAATAATTATAGGCGGTGGCATGAGTGGTAGCTGGGTGGCAAAGGTATTGTGCGATGCAGGCGTACAAACCCTGATGTTGGAACGCGGCCCAGAGGTAGAGCATCGGAATGATTACCCGACCATGTTTAAGCATCCCTGGGATTTGGAGCATCGCGGACGTGTGCCTGCTGAGGTGCAAGCAGCCAACCCCGTCATCAGCAGATGCTATGCTTTCGGAGAAGCGACGGAGCATTTTTTTGTGAAGGACACCGAACATCCTTATGTGCAAGAAAAGCCCTTCGATTGGATTCGGGGCTATCAAGTAGGAGGCAAATCCTTGATGTGGGCGCGGCAAGTGCAACGTTGGAGTGATTTTGACTTCAACGGCCCACGCCGAGATAATTTTGCGGTAGATTGGCCCATTCGCTATGCCGATATTAAGGAGTGGTACAATCAAGTAGAGGAATTTATAGGCGTGACAGGACGACAGAATGGCTTGGAAGAGCTACCCGATGGTATTTTTCTACGCGCTACAGGTATGAGCTGCGTAGATGATTATTTGCAGCAAATCGTTAAAGAAAATTACACCGACCGTCATTATATTCACAGCCGCGCCGCCCACCTTACGGAGGTGAAAGACATCCATCGCAAACAAGGGCGCGGGCAGTGCCAACATCGCTTACTCTGCGAACGTGGTTGTCCTTTTGGAGGCTATTTTAGTGCCAATGCAAGTACTATTCCCTGGGCGAAGCGCACGGGTAATCTCACCCTAAAGCCACATTCGGTAGTGCATTCCATTATTTACGACGATAAACTCGGCAAAGCCACGGGCGTACGTGTAATAGATGCCAATACAAAGGAAGAACAAATCTATAGCGCACCTTATATCTTCGTGAATGCAGCGACTTTGAACACGAACCATGTGCTATTGAATTCCAAATCGGAGCGTTTCCCGAATGGCTTGGGCAATGATAATGGACTGCTTGGGAAATATGTAGCCTTCCATAATTATAGTGCGCGCGTGTCAGCAGATTGCCCAAAGTTTCAGGATAAGGCTATGGTAGGAAAATCTTTAGCGAATGGCTATATGCCCCGCTTTAGAAACCTGCGCGCAGCCGACCAGACCTTTAAGCGAGGCTATGCGGTAGCGATGTATTGTTCGCGCTACTTCGATGTGGATAGTGAAGACATTGGAGAAGCTTTAGTAGCGGAATACTTAAAACCTAAAAATTATAGCGGCTGGAAAGTATCCGCCCTGATGATGGGCGAGACCATTCCTAAAGCGAGCAATCAAGTGAACTTGCACCCTACCGAAGTGGATGCTTGGGGCATTCCTCAATTGAATGTATCCATTGATTATGATGAAAATGACCGCTTGATGATGGAAGACTTCTATGAGCAAATGGAAGATTTATTCAGCAAGGCGGGCTTTACTAATGTCAATAGAATAGATACAGAGCAAGCACCAGGACTAGACATCCACGAAATGGGAGGTGTACGTATGGGACACGACCCTGCCACTTCCCTACTGGATAAGTGGAATAAAATGCACCTTTGCCAAAATGTAATAGTGAGCGATGGTGCCTGCATGACTTCGATGTCTACTCAAAATCCTTCTTTGACTTTTATGGCATTGTCCGCACGCGCAGCCAATCATATTGTAGAAGAAATGAAGGCAAATGGAGAATTAGGTTAATCTTTATGCTTTCATTAAGTTACAATTAACGCTTTTTAAGGGTCTAAACGGATAAATTCGCACAATTAAACGGTCTAAAGAGCAGTTTAGGAATGAAAAACTAATTAACTAAACAGTTATGCTTGATTTTTTGCCTTGTAATTTCGTTAAAAATACTCGCCGTAGCTAAGGCTATGCCTGTGTTTTTTGCCTCATTACAAAACAAAAATTCTACGCTTAACTGCTCATTTAATTAATTCTTCATTCCTTAGAAGAGCGATGTAAGTAAAGCTTACTATTTTCGCAGACATTTTAAAATCTTAATATAAGAACTATGAAATTGGATTTTTTGAAGCCAGTAATGGCATTGATGCTTTGTTTGGTATTTGCGTTTAGCGCACAAGCACAGCGTGGTAAAATGACTCCAGAGAAATTTGACCAACATATCCAAAAACTAACAGAACGCTTAGAACTGAACAAAAAGCAAGTACGTAAAGTCACTAAAATAGAGGAAGAATATTTTGCACAGTTAGACGCAGTTCGTAGCGAGTACCGTCAGATGCGCCCACAGCGCGCGAAGCCTGCTAAAGGAGGAGCTGCTAAAACTGACGATGTGCGCGAAAAGCCTGCACGTTCAAATAATCCGCAGCAAGCAGAGCAAAGAGAGCAACGCAGACAAAAAATGACTATGCTGAATAATAAGCATAATAATGATTTGAAGGCGGTACTTACACCTGAGCAATTTGAAAAATATAGTGCAGCAAAGGCAGAGCGCAATGAGCGCATGCGTAATAAAGTACGCAATGCAAAGGGAAAACGCCCACAAACGGGCAAAGAAGGTAAAATGAAAACGAAGCAAAAAGCAAAGGTGAGTACAAAAGAATCAAAGAGTGAACTTAAGGTGAACGAAGGCTTGAAGAAAAACTTCTAAAGTAATCTATATATAATGTAATACAGAGTCATTTCTAGCGATGGAAATGGCTCTTTTTTTTTCCAAAGTTCCTATTATTGCGCCATGAAAACGACAGCAACTAAAAATACCGCTATCCTATTGGCGCAATGTCCTGACCAACAAGGAATTATTGCAGGAGTAACGGATTTTCTGCATAGTAATAAAGGCAATATCATCAAGCTTGACCAACATGTAGATAAGGAGTTAAATCATTTTTTTATGCGCGTGGAGTGGGAGCTAGATGGTTTTCTGATACCGCAAGAAAAAATAGAAGACTTTTTCAAAACCCTCATCGCTGATCGCTACGAGATGCAATGGAAGCTACATTTTTCGGATCAGCCTGCCCGCATGGCTATTTTCGTATCCAAAATGTCGCATTGTCTCTATGATATTTTGCAACGTTGGGCATCCAAAGAATGGGAAACCGAAATGCCTATCATCGTCAGCAATCATACCAATTTAGAATACATCGCCAAGCGGTTTGATATTCCCTTTTATCATTTTCCCATCACAAAGGAAAATAAAGTAGAGCAAGAAGAAAAAATGCTGGAATTGTTAGCCCAAGAAGGCATTGACCTCATTGTGCTGGCGCGCTATATGCAGATTGTGACCGAAACACTTATTGGCACTTATCGCAATCGTATTATTAATATTCACCACTCCTTTTTACCCGCCTTTATAGGTGCAAAACCCTATCATAAAGCCTACAAGCGCGGTGTGAAAGTAATTGGAGCGACCAGTCATTTTGTCACAGAAGAACTCGATGCTGGCCCAATTATTGAACAAGATGTCGTCAAAATATCGCATCGAGAAACTGTAAAAGATTTGATTCGTAAAGGTAAGGATGTGGAGAAATTAGTGCTTTCTAGAGCAATTTGGCTCATGCTCAACCACCGTATTTTAGCTTTCCAGAACAGGACAGTTATTTTTGATTGATAGGTTCAAGAGGTAGAAGATTTCTATTAGAAATCTTCTACCTAATAGAATTATTAATTAATTCTTCATTCCTAATCCAGTAAATTCTTAAAATATTCCGCAAATTCTTCCACACTCATTGTACCAATGTCCCCTTCACCTTGTCGGCGTACAGCGACTTGTCCATTCTCTACTTCTTGCTCTCCTACGATAAGCATAAATGGAATTTTTGCGACTTCGTTATCCCGAATTTTACGCCCAATTTTCTCCGACCGCTCATCCACGATACCACGTATATCATAGCGCGCCAATAGCTGCTCTACTTTACGCGCATAATCATTGAATCTATCTGAAATTGGTAAAATAGCAAACTGCTCCGGTGTAAGCCAAAGCGGGAATTTGCCCGCTGTGTGTTCAATCAAGATACTCATAAATCGCTCCATAGAACCGAAAGGCGCACGGTGAATCATCACAGGGCGATGCGGTGCATTATCCGCGCCGATGTATTCCAATTCAAAGCGATCGGGTAAGTTATAATCTACCTGAATTGTCCCCAATTGCCAACTTCTACCGAGTGCGTCGCGCACCATGAAGTCGAGCTTTGGCCCGTAGAAAGCCGCTTCGCCAAGTTCTGTTACCGTTTTCAAACCCACACTTGCCACCGCTTCGATAATCGCATTTTCGGCAGCCGTCCAGTTTTCATCTGAACCGATGTACTTCTCGGGTGTTTCTGGATCGCGTAGCGAGATTTGTGCCGTTACATCATCGAAGCCCATTTTGTTAAGTACGGTTTGCGTCAAGTCCAACACATTCAAAAACTCATCCTTCACCTGTTCAGGCGTACAGAAAATGTGTGCGTCATCTTGTGTGAAACCACGTACCCGCGAAAGTCCGTGCAACTCCCCACTTTGCTCATAGCGATATACCGTCCCAAACTCCGCGATACGCAACGGTAAATCGCGATACGAGTGCGGACGATGTGCGTAAATTTCGCAATGATGCGGGCAGTTCATCGGCTTCAATAGAAATTCCTCGCCCTCGCGTGGCGTATTGATGGGTTGGAAACTATCCTCGCCATACTTCGCATAATGCCCAGATGTTTCATACAAATCCTTCTTCCCGATGTGCGGTGTCGTTACCATTTGGTAGCCGCGCTTTTCTTGTTCTTCTTTTAGGAAGTTCATCAAGCGTTCGCGCACTGCATTTCCTTTGGGCAACCAAATCGGCAAGCCCGCCCCCACACGATCGGAGAACATAAACAAGCCCAATTCTGCACCCAATTTGCGGTGATCGCGCTTCTTCGCTTCTTCCAAAAGGGTTAAATACTCCTTCAACTCCTTTTGCTTCGGGAAGGTGATGCCATAGACGCGGGTCATCATCTGATTGTTCTCGTCGCCGCGCCAATATGCCCCTGCCACATTCATCAACTTCACCGCTTTGATTGGGGCGGTGCTAGGTATGTGCGGGCCGCGACACAAATCTGTGAATCCTCCTTGCGTGTAGAAGGTAATCGTACCATCTTCTAGCTCCTCTAGTAGGTCGAGTTTGTACTCATCGCCTTTTTCTTTGAAGTAGGCGATTGCCTCGGCTTTTGGTACTTCTCTACGCACATACTCGCTTTTGGTACGTGCCAATTCGAGTATTTTTTGTTCAATTTTCGGAAAGTCGTTGGTCGAAAGCTGCTTGCCCTCGCCCAAGTCCACATCGTAGTAGAAGCCATTTTCTAGAGCTGGCCCGATACCGAATTTCACGCCTGGATAGAGTGCTTCCAATGCCTCTGCCATTAAGTGCGCTGAAGAGTGCCAAAAGGTGGCTTTGCCCTTCGCATCTCTCCAAGTGTGGAGTTCAATGCTTACATCTTCCTCAATTGGGCGCGATGCGTCGCGCATTTCGCCATTGATACTTGCTGCCAGCACATTGCGCGCCAAGCCTTCACTAATTGATTTTGCGACTTCCATCGCGCTCACCCCTTGTTCGTAGGTGCGTACATTTCCATCAGGAAATGTGATGTTAATTTTAGCCATTCCGCTAAGATTGTACTGCCCTCCTTACGATTGGCGGCAGTCGGTTCTGTAATTTTGTCCCGATATAAAATCGGGATGAATGCATTTGAAGGAGCTATTATTCAAAATTCGTAATGCTCACATTCAAAATTAGACCGCGAATGTAGGGGTTTTTCCAACTAACAGGAAAAAGGGTGGGGAGAGTTTCCGAGGGATGGAGTATTTTGTTTTGCATAGTTTGCAATTTCCATTGGCTACGACCATGATGTAAAATTACCGATATACGCCGCTGCTGGCATCCCCGAAGTTTCTTTAGGGTAAAAAATATATGGGATACAAATTGTAACAAAGATTTTACATTACAGCCATTTCATGATTGTTTAATAAGCAGTAACCGTCAAATTGGACATAATACCTAAGTGGTTGCGATGTTTTACGACAATATGATAATCACCAGCAGGCAAGTTTTCAAAAATGAGATGCTTTTTTCCATCTACATCTACTACATCACCATCTCTTTGGAGTAGTGCTGCACGGGTAGTAGTTATATCAGATAGATTACTTCTAGGGTGTAGTTCTACACTTACCCAATCTACTATCGCATCATTACCTGTGACATCAAATACATTTAGGTCTGTAATATTACTACCACTAAAACTAGAAGGCAATAAGCCAACTCGCCGCAAATGATCATCCATTAAACCTGTATTAGTATCATAGGCACCTTGTAGGAAGTTTTTGATTTTAAGTTCTATAGCACGAAGATTAGTACAAGATACTGAAATAGTTGCTCCGTTAGTTAAACCATTAAAAGCTTTTCCAGTAATAAGGTTAGTTGCAGTAGTTTCACTCAATATAGCTGTATGATGTAGTCCGGCATCGTGTAGCCCCTGATCTATTGCCGTTGCGGGATTTCCTAGATCTTCTAATTGATCCAGGGTAAGTTGCAATCGAACCTGTTCACTCGCGATAGCACATTCTCCATCTGGGATATCAATAGTGAAACAAAAAAGAGTAAAAGGAACTCCTTCCACATAATTAAAATTAGTAATATGATTATTTGAATGAGCTTGATTTACATTCACTCCCATAAATGGGCTGTTATTGACAAAGAGAGTCCAACTGCCTGTTGTATTGGTAATGTCGGCAGATTCAATACTAACATCAGCAGGGCTAATAATAACGACATTACCACCATCCCAACTGCCAGTATTTGTAAAGTCAGGGGTGGCTTCTACACAAATAGTGTTTTCTACAGAAGAAATAGAATAAGTAAGACTTTGTGCATGGATGTGAGTTGATACTAAAAGTAAAGCAAGTATAAATAATGGAAATACAGATTTCATGTTTTATAACTTTAATGAGTGAGGAAATTTTTTATAAAAAGTAATTATTGATTTCTGGTCGTTATGGTAATTGCTCCTGAAAAGTATAAACTAGCCTAAAGTGCAAAATACCTGATGAGACTTCTTTTGAACATGCGTTTGGGAATTATTTATGCTAGTGAAGTCAAATAAAGTTTATTTAGCACAGTAGCACAAGTGGTTTTGTATTTTTCTTTTTTGATGTAAAAGATTATGTTTTAAGAGGTTTTGTCATCAATAAGTCGGATAAAACAGTCTAGGATTTTTTTAGTTTAAATAAGTACATAAAGTGTAGTCAAATACACATTATTAATGTTTTAAATTTTAAGCAAAAAAGATATTTTATTTTAAAAAATCAACTTATATTAAAACTTTAACACAAAAAATGTTAAAATTTAAAAATATATTTTTTTTTTATTCAAAGTTTTCTAATTTTGCTTCTGTGACAAGAAAACTAAAATATAGATAGGTATAGTACCTTAAAAATCACTTATTTATTCCCCATTTGTCACTTCACTAAAAACATTTTAGACTATCCAGAAAAATTGTATCACTACCTGAATAGTTCTACTTCTCTAATTTTTTTAAACAGAAAAGGATATGAAATTACTGACTTCAATTAGTGTACTCCTATTATGTACTATCTGGCTTTTTGCTGATACATCCCATAATTCTACCATTTATTTACACATTAAAGTTTTTCTATACGGACCTTATAATACTACTACAAGTTTAATGAACGATGACTTGCGTCAATGTGGAATAATACCAAACACTGATCCCTACTTTGGTATATATGTCGCCGGAGCAGGAGTCTTCAACACAACAGGGAATAATGCTATTGTAGATTGGGTGAAAGTTGAAATTCGTAGTCCAATTTTTCCTCATATGATTCTCGCATCACGTGCTGCTTTACTTCAAAGAGATGGTGATGCAGTAGATGTCGATGGGGTTTCTTCATTATCTTTTCCAGGTGTACCCTCTGGTTCATATTATGTAGCAGTTAGTCATCGTAATCATTTGGGGGTGATGACAAACTTCGCTGTTCTTATCAATAACTCTCCTTCTGCCACTGTAATTGATTTTACGACTATGCCTGATGCTAGTACTTATGGTACTTACTCCCAACAAGATATGGGAGGGGGGCTTCATGCATTATGGGCAGGAGACGCAAATGGAGATGGTTGTATTTCTTATAATGGTACAACTTGCCCGTGTTCTTCTTTAAATACGGATAACGCTGACTTAAAAGCAGAAGTAATCAATCATGGAAGTACAGCTCCAAATCCTCTTACTTATGTGTTTAAAGAGTATAGCTCATTTGATATAGATATGGATGGTTGTATTTCTTATGATGGTACTGCTTACTATGATCCAATATTTGGAATTAAAATAACACAACAGGGCAATGCTTACCTATTAAATCAGATTATGATTCATCCTGATAATTCTTCGCCTACTCCAACCTTTGTCTTCAAAGAACAAATTCCATGATGTAAGTCATCCTAACACACAAGGGCATTGGAGGAAATAAAAAGGTCTATTTATCCATTTTTTCCTTCTCCTTAAGCTTAATTTCAAATAGAAAGCCTTCCTTTTGGAGGGCTTTGTATTTTGTGGGATTGAAGCGATACAGACGCGCAGGGCGACCACTACCAATGCTTCGGAATTCGTCGGTTTCTTCCAGAATATCGAAGCTTAGAATTTTCTTACGGAAATTGCGCCGATCCAACTTTTTGCCTAGAATGGTTTGGTAAAGATGCTCTAAATCGGAGAAGGGAAATTCGGGCTTTAATAAATCAAAACCGATGGGTTGATAGTGTAATTTAGCTTGTAAGCGTTCGATGGCTTTCTGTACAATGGCAGCGTGGTCATAGGCAAGTACTGGCAAGCTATGGAAAGGAAACCACTGTGCATCCTGAGCATCGGTATCGGCTTGTAGGCTTAGTGTTTCAGGATTGACAAGTCCAAAATAAGCCACCGAAATCACGCGGGCTCTTGGGTCGCGCTGCACATCATCCCCGAAGGTGTAGAGTTGCTCTAAGTAGTTTACGCTAACGCCTGCTTCCTCCCGCAGTTCGCGCTGCACAGCGATGGTAAGCGACTCTTCATCCTTCACAAAACCACCTGGTAGACACCAACTGTCTTTGAATACGCCATACTTCTGCTTAATGAGCAGCACGTACAATTCTGACTTTTCATAGCCAAATACAATGGCATCTACCGCGATTTTTATGTTTTGAAAGTCCATATTGCTAAGTAACACTAAGTAACACTAAGTATGAGTTCAATAATAAATATTCAAATTTTCCTCTAGCGAAGCTAAACAAAACGATATAACTTTTTGGTCATTTCGCTTTGTTCAGCTTCGCAAATTTGAATACTTATTATTTCACATTTTCTAAAACTCAAAACATTGCAATTTTCCTGCATTATTCCCTACTAAAATCAAT
>JAHDCQ010000234.1:0-4426 GCA_020629845.1 Saprospiraceae bacterium
ACCATTTCCATGATGTCAATCTCGCCACTTTGCGGCCAGCCGCCGTATACATTATCCGTTGGGAGCATCCAAAAGGCAGGCCAAATGCCCTGTCCTACGGGCAATTTGATAGAAGCCTCAAAACGTCCATATACCCAATCGCCTTGATTAATACTGCGTAGTCGTGCCGAGGTATAGTTTCTGCCGCCAAAGGTTTCTTGCTTTGCAATAATCTTTAATGTACCGCCTGAAACTTCTGCATTTTCAGCACGATAGTATTCTAGCTCGTTATTTCCCCAACCACATAGTCCTATATCGCAACCATCGCCAATTTGCGGTGTCCATTTGCTCTGGTCTAAACTTGTGCCATCAAATTCATCTGCCCACACTAACACAGGACACATACAAGCATCGCAGCTATCCCAAGTATAGCAAACATCGGCAGCACCATCCACAGTAATTGTTCTATTGGTTTGCCCGCCATTCATTACTGTGCAGGCACCGCCCATTGCTAAGGTTTCTTCTATTGTAAGATTATCCAAGGTAAAGCGATACTCGTGATTGCCATGCGGAATATCTAGCGTTAGCGTCCAAACACCATCGCCATCATCGTCACTCATCGGATTCGCTGTACCTGACCAACTATTGAAATCGCCACTTAAATATGCCGTTGTAAATGCGCCTGCATAGCCATTCATATCCACAGAAAAAGTAACACAAGAGGTTTCTACTGGGCCGCAATCATTCGAAAAGTAAATATTATCAACATAGAGCGTGCCGCCACCTACAGGCTGCCCTGCTAATATCAATTGGGCAAGATCAGTAGTAGAGGCAAGACCTGAAAAATTAGCTAATGGAATAGCAAGTGACACCCATTCATTTTGAGTGGGACTGGCAAAGGTGATTTCGTGTTCCGTGTCGTCGCCGCCAGCGTTGCCCATACCATCTCCATAGGCTTCGTTCGCGCCAAAGTCTACGAGTTTAATCCGGAGTTGAGTCATATTAGCTGTCCAATAATCTATATGAAAATGCGTCATGCCCGAAGCATCAATCAAATTTGGCCCAACGGTCTCGATGCCTACGAAACTTAGATTTTCATATAGCTTGGTATCATTTCCTGCGATTTGTACTTCTGAATAATCTGCTACTGACCAAACCGTACGCCAAGTATCTACAGCTACATCTGTATAAACATTACTGAACATAGAGATGACATTTCCAGATGGGCAAGTCGGGTCGGGTGCTGCGACAGTAGGTTGAGCAATTGATGAGTAAAGGGTACTACACAGTAAAAATAAAAGACAAATACGTTTCATAGTGGTGTTTATTTAGTACAACTTTCATGCTGTCAAGTGATAAAAGAATTTTAGTAGTACTACAGCTTTATATAAAGCATAATTTCAGAATGCATGACGTTATACCAAATAAATCAAAATTCTATTCTGATTACATGTTTTATTTAAAACAAAATTAGGCATTAAAGCACTTAAAGCTACTTTTACAGTATACATCTTTACTACTACAAGTTCTTTTTTTTGTATTTTTGACTACATCTTTACTACTACATTTGTGCTTTTGCCTAAATAGCTATCATGTCAATACACACTAAGCAATGGCTGCTACTTATCAGTTGTATGTGCTACTCCATCTATTGGAGCATAGCGCAGTCTAATAATATTGGTGTACCCTTTAGCACCAATTATCCAAACCAAATCTATCAGGCAGGTACGCAGAATTGGGCGATTGGGCAATATCCGAATGGCTTTTTATTTTTTGCGAATAATAATGGGCTTCTCCAATTTGATGGTACGAATTGGCGCGTATTTCCACTTCCTAATAAGACAATTGTTCGCTCCTTGCATGTAGCTAAGGATGGTAAAATCTATGTAGGTGGACAGGGGGATTTTGGTTATTTTGAAGCGAATGAGACAGGCGAATTACTCTTCCATTCGCTCTTAGCCTATGTGCCTGAAGCACACAAAAATTTTGCTGATGTATGGAAGATTGTAGCATGGAAGGATGCGATTTACTTTCTCGCCTCGAATAAAATTTATAAGTGCCATCAGCAAAATATCCAGCTTATTGAAGCGGGTAAAATTGAATTTATAGGCGCGGCGGCTAATCGCTTCTTTTTGGGGAATGAGCAGGGGCTATTTGAAATGCTTAACAAAGAAGTAGTGCCTGTAGTGGGTAGCAAGCAATTAGCCGCAAAAGTTATCACAGGCGTATTAGCCATATCAGATGAGCAGCTTTTATTTAGTACGCTTGATGACGGTTTCTTTGCCTTGCAATCAGATACACTCACCCCTACCTACCCTCAGCAGCTCGATTTTTGGCAAAGCAATAAAATTTATTGTATCAGCTCACTTGGGCAAAATCAAATTGCCATAGGCAGTTCCAATGCAGGCTTGATTATTTTAGATACCAAAACACAGCAAATTCAGCAACATTTAACGAAGTATAATGGCTTACAAAATAACAATATCCTAAGTGCTTTTGTGGACAAACAGCACAATTTATGGTTAGGCTTGGATAATGGGATTGACTATGTGGCGACAAGTTCTCCATTCACGAAAATAATCCCTGATGCGGAACAAGAAGGCACGGCCTATGCGGCTAGGGTTTTTAAAAAACAGCTATTTCTCGGTACATCCTCTGGCTTATATCGGCAAGCTTGGAAAGACTATTATGAACCAAGAGATAATCGCTTCCAACTCCTAGCAGGCAGTAGCGGGCAAGTGTGGGGACTCGAAGAAATGGATGATAAGTTGTTTTTAGGGCAACACAAAGGGGCATATTGGATACAAGATACTGCCTTGCAACAGCTATCGCAGGAGCCAGGCAATTGGTTAGCACTCCCTCTAATGCAAGCACCTAATTATTTTCTCGTTGGTACCTATGAAGGTTTGGTTTTGTATCAAAAAATGGGAAACACTTGGAAGCGCGTCCGAAAATTAGAAGGTTTGGACGAATCTTGTCGAATTTTGGAACAGGATGACGCACATAATATTTGGGTAGCACATCCTTATCGAGGGATTTATAAAGTGCGATTATCGGATGATTTGACGCAAAATGAGGTACAATTTTACGGACAAGCACAAGGTTTAGCGAGCGACAATCTCAATCATGTTTTTAAAATCAATGGCGAAGTCGTCTTTACGGGCGAAACAGGCATTTATAAATATGAAGCTGCTTCGGATAGCTTCATACCGCACTCTGAATTGACTGCGCTTATGGGAGCGGAAGTGAGCGTATTGCGTTTTTTTGAGGATAAGGCAGGTAACATTTGGTTTGTGACAACGGAAGAAACGGGCTTGCTAAAAATTGAAGATAAGGGCTTACAGAAAAACTTCAGCAAAATTGTTTATCCCGAATTGAATAAGCGACTCGTGCGCGGATTTGAATTTATTTACCCCTACGATGCTCAAAATGTCTTCATCGGTGCAGAGAAGGGGTTTATACATTTCAATCCAGCCAAAGCCAATACTAGGAAGCAAGATTTTAGTGCAAATATTGTAGGTGTAGAATCGCTAAAAAATGATTCGATGGTATTAGCGGGGCAATATCAAGCTTATGAAAGTAGTACCAAAACGGCTTTTACGCATCAAGAAAATGCCTTCCGATTTAGCTATACTGCGCCCGCTTTTCAATTTCGTAACAAGCTCCAATATGCCACGCAACTAGAAGGCTATGAAGAAGCATGGTCGGCTTGGACGACAAAGACTGAGCGAGAGTTTAACAACCTACGGGCAGGCGATTATCGTTTTTTAGTAAAAGCCAAATCTATAGATGGCACAGAAAGCGGTGTGGCTTCTTTTGCCTTTCGTATTCTTCCACCCTGGTATGCTTCTATGAAAGCTTTGATTGTTTATGCCTTGCTGACCCTAGCATTTTTAGCCGCTTTAATACTAGTTCCACAATGGCGTTTTCAGGCAGAAAAAACGCAGCTTCAATCGGAGCAAAAACGCCAAAAAGCCCAGCATCAAGAGGAAGTAGCACGAAGTGAACAGGCAATTACCGCACTCAAAAATCAGCAATTGCAGACTGAAATTGCCCATAAAAATCAGGAATTAGCCATGTCTACTATGCATTTGGTACAGCGCAAAGAATTGATTCAGCAACTCAAAGACAAACTCGAAATCGCCATCAAAAGTACCCAAGATACGGCTACCGCAAAGGAGTTGAAACGCATCACGCGCCTCTTAGATAAAAATGCTCAATTGGATGATGCTTGGAATCAATTCGCACACCATTTCGACCAAGTGCATGTTGATTTTTTGAAAAGTCTGAAAGAACGCTATCCTTCCCTAACCGCAAATGACCAAAAACTTTGCGCCTATCTAAAAATGAACTTATCCACTAAAGAAATCGCGCCTTTGATGAATATTTCCATTCGAGGCGTGGAGGTGGCGCGCTATCGCTTGCGGAAGAAATTGGGCGTGGATAG
>JAHDCQ010000234.1:4526-8297 GCA_020629845.1 Saprospiraceae bacterium
TCCGATAATATTTCCCCTCAAAATCAATGCGCGCAGCATTTGTATTCGATTGGGCTAGGGCTGCTGTAATATCTTTACCATAGGAAGTAATCGCCAGCACCCGACCGCCATTGGTCACAATATCCAGCCCATCTTGGCGCGTGCCTGCATGGAAAATTTGGCTATCGCTGATGCTTTCTAAGCCCGTAATCACTTTACCCTTTTCGTATTGTTCAGGATAGCCACCTGATACTAAAATGACCGTCGCGGCAGCGCGTTCATCTATCTTTAGCTTTACCTTATCTAAGGTGCCGCTTGCTGTTGCTGCTAGTAGTTCCACGATGTCCGTCTGCAAGCGCGCAAGCACCGATTGGGTTTCAGGGTCTCCCATACGGCAATTATATTCTATCACAAAAGGCTCGCCTTGCACTTCTATTAATCCTAGAAAAATAAAGCCCTCATACACTAATCCACGCTCCTGAATGCCATACAAAGTAGGCTGCACAACGCGTGCTTCTACCTTTTTCAGCATAGCAGCATCCAGAAATGGCACGGGCGAAATAGACCCCATGCCCCCTGTATTCAATCCTGTATCGCCCTCCCCTATCCGCTTATAGTCTTTAGCGGCGGGTAGAATTTTGTAGTTTTTGCCATCGGTCAATACAAAGACGGAAAACTCTAAACCTTTCAAAAATTCCTCTATCACCACTGTCGCGCTGGCTGCTCCGAATTTGCCATCTAGCATCTCCGAAAAGGCCGCTTGTGCTTCCTCAATGTCTTCTAGAATCAGTACACCTTTACCTGCTGCCAAGCCATCTGCCTTCAGTACAATAGGCGGTGTTTGCTGCGCGATATAAGCGAGTCCTTCCGCCTTATTAGCTTGTGTAAATTCGCGATAGGCCGCCGTTGGAATACCAAATTCTGCCATGAATTTCTTAGCAAAAGCCTTGCTGCCTTCCAAAGCTGCCGCTACCTTCGATGGGCCAATGATAGCGATATGCTCCAAGTTGTCATCCGAATAGAAGAAATCATAGATGCCTTCTACTAGTGGCACTTCTGGCCCGACAACTATCATATCCACCTCTTCTGCTAGGGCAAATTCCTTAATCGCCTCAAAGTCGGTAGGCTGAATGGGGACGTTCATGCCTTCATTTGCCGTACCCGCATTTCCAGGCGCGATATATAGTTGCGTACAAAGCGGACTCTGTGCCATGCGCCACGCAAAAGCATGTTCTCTTCCCCCACTTCCCAACAATAAAATATTCATATTAAAGTCCTCTGTTTATTCTTCTGCGTAAATGCTTTTATTGAAACGATAAAGGAAACGGACACTTATCCATTTCTCGATTAAGGCACTATTTAATGGATCGGATTCAATATTAAGTGCGCCGATATTCCAACGCATTCCAATACCAAAATGGTCGTTTGCAAAATAGGTAGCATCCGCTATGAAGGCCACATTATTGGGACGAAACGTACGGAGGTCGCTTATATCAGAGCCTGCACCATCTATCACTTTGTGGTTGAACTGCCTACTATAAGAAAAGCCCGCGCCGAAATGTACGCGCCAATCAACTAAATGCACCATTACTGGCACTTCTACATAGTCAATGGCAACTTTATCGAAATCGAATGCAATTTCATTTTGCCCACGCGCACTTCCGCGTTGGCTATAGAGTAAATCCATACTCACTTGCCATTTTGGATTGATGACCGCCGTCACTCGACCGCCTACATGCAAGCCTGCTTTGTTGTAGCCTGCTAGGTCGTCGCCATCAATTTGGGAAAAATTTCCACCAACTACTAGCGCGCCTTCAAAGCGTTGCGCCTGAAGCTCCATTAGTAGCAAACAACAACTAAATATCAAGAAAGAGAGTCGTAACATTGTTCTTGTAATTTTGTATGCAAAAGTAGCAACTTTCGACTTATTCCAAGTGAAATTCGGTACGTGCTTTATAATTTGCCATAAAGCTAGAGTTTGTTACTAGTTCTATATGGAGTTCCCAATACACTCTCGCATCAGGAGCAATATCCATAGGTTTGGGTTTGTTTTCAGGATATGGAAAAACAAGATTCAAGCCCTCTGGCACATGATAGGTTTTAGTTGGTTTGGCAGTAAATAGTCTTCTAAGATGCGTAGTGCTACTCGTGCCTCTATCATCTACTACACATTCCATGATGTTATAATTTACACGAAAACTTTTCATCTCTGCAGCAGGAATATTATGCTCGAGGAGTACCTCAAAATCCGTTGTCTCACTAGATTTAAATTGAGCTTCAACAACATACTTCTTCGATAGCTTTCGATGGTGTATATAGAGCGCGATAAGTGTAGAAAATGCTGTGATTATTAGACAAATTACAATATAAAACCATACCGCATTATTATGCTCTTGGAAAGATTCTATCAACATTGCTAACACAATAAATGCCATTACAACCCAAGGAAATGCATTTATGAAAAAGATGTTTTTTAGAGGTAGTTTATAATTCGTGTCTTTAACACTATAGTTTTTATTATTAGGAAGATAGTGTAGATAAATGGCTTCTTTAAGCTGCGATTTATCGAATATGTTGCGCTTATCTTTCTTCACAAAAGCTTCAAATTTAATGAGCTTATCTATATTCTTTCCGCGATAGGTGGGGCGATTGTTAGTGTACTCAAAAGGGATGCGATATTCCTGTTCTGCCCGAAGCAAAGGTTTTGTTGTGAGTACTTTTTCTGCTAACTTCTTTTTGAAAGGCGCAAGTTTGCCCCGCACTTCCATCAGGGTACGATAACCAATAATCGCTGCTTCTATGTCTTGCTTTGGCACAATTACTATTTCGCCTCTGATGGCTTGACCAAGCATACAAAAATCGGTATTACTGTCGTCGGGTGTGACAATACGAAGAACTTGTTTCATATGGTATTATTTTGAAATTCATCATAAAGATAATTCAAAATTCCACGATAATCATCATTATATTTTTGAAGGAGCCGTTGCAGCACCGCTTCCTCTAGTTCAATAGGGTTGTCAGTAGGTGGTAAGGCGAGTTGAATTCTACTGATTAATAGCTGCCTGAGTATGTCAATATCAATGCTATTAAAGCTGATACTTTGATACGTTTTCCTAGCTATTGCATATTCCAATGCCCGCCTATGATGCGTCGTAAGCACAATAGTAGGTACATGCTTATAGAGTCGAATGCGCTGCCGCAAACTTAAGTGGTGAATGCTATCTATGAAAAGAATCGGTGTTTGAAGCGCGGCAATATCAAGGGTATTATTACGTGCACTTAGCAGCACCAAAGGATATTCCGCTAATAATTCATGGAGCAAGGTGAGGTGCATCGTTTTACCACGCCCCTGTTTCCCTACGAATTCTATGATTTTTGGCTTAGCATCAAGGATACGTTGGAGCATTTCTTCCTTATCAAAACGTGGAACAATCACTTGCTCTATCTCCTCTGCACTCAAGCCACCAAAAGGATTGAATAAGAAACGAAGTCCCTGATTTTTGATGAGTGGGCGCATAAACTAGTATAAATAGCCTTTAGCTATTGGCTACTAGTCAATAGCTAAAGGCTTACTAATGGATATTTTACAAAAAGGGCGTGTTCATTTTTTTCTTGATAAAAAAACGAACCAAAAAAATCAAGACTGTATTTCTTTCTTAACGCTCCAAAAGCGACAAAAAAGCTAAATCCTACAAACTCGCTCTACGAACTGTTTTTCAAGCAAATACCATCTGCTAATTTGATGCAGAAGCTTATTTTTTGACTTAGTCTTAGCTCAAACAGTGTAGTATT
>JAHDCQ010000235.1 GCA_020629845.1 Saprospiraceae bacterium
GTTGTCCTGTTACTTCTTCATCATGTCCGAAGCCAAAGTAGATACTGCGCTCAGGTCTATAGCCTTTTTTAAGTAGAAGCTCTGTAGTTTCGAGTATGGCGGTGATGCTCATTTTATCATCCAAAGCGCCGCGTCCCCAAATATAATTGTCTTTCACCACACCACTATAAGGATTTTCTGTCCAGTCTTTCAGGCTGGCTTCTTCCACAGGTACGACATCAATATGCCCTATCAATAAAATAGGTTTTTGCTGCTCGTTGCTGCCTTCCCAATGATAGACAAGGCTGAAATCATTGACCAATGTTTTGTTTAAATGCTCGTGTACGAGTGGGTAGTTGCGCTCTAGAAAAACAATCCACTCCTGAAAAGCGGCAGTATCAATGCGGGTAGGTGTCCAAGAGTTCGTTGGAATTTGGATGGCTTCGGATAGGCGCGCTACCACAGCATCGCTCACTTCTATTGGCTTGACGGGTGCAATTGCTAATTGCTTAGACGGATAAGTCATCGTTTTGATAACGATAATAGCGACTAATAGTAATAATACAACGAACAATCCTAGTAGCAATTTCTTCCATCCTTGCATGATGCGCGCTTTATTTTCCAAGATGCTAAATAAAGGGCACAAAGGTGGGTAATTCGTGGAATAGTTCCTAAGAAGTGAGGGGCAATATCAATAATTGTCTTTTGACATTGCTGGTATAAACGCCGACAGCCATGCTTAAGCATATCTTCTCATACATGATTGCAGCTTTGTACTTTGGTTAAATTAATTTGATGCATATTGATTTAATTCGACTTTTAATAATTTAGATTTGTTATATTCCAATAAATCTGTTTTATCCAAAATTATTCATCTTTATTTCCATATATTGCATTATAAAACAAGATTCAAGTCAAGGATATTACCGTGTTATCTGCCTTGTGCATTTGATAGCAATTAGTTATAAAATGCACCATTTTAGCTAAAGATGTCCGTTTCAACCACTCTTTTGTCCGTTTCAGCAACTCCAATCTTCGCATCTTTGTACTGAACAAAACGAACACAAACACACAAAAGCTCTTCAAACAAATATATTACAACTTGCTAAGTAACACACTGCTCTATGCGTCAAGTCATAGAGGAGCAAACGCATTTTTTTATTTTTAAATAATAGCTAATGAATTTAAAAAGGATTGCTAAAGTAGTTTTCTTGTTTTTTGTAAGCACAATATTAAGCGTACCAACTCAAGCACAGGATTTAGTATTAAAACTCACCGATTCCCCTCCCACGCTGCTTAAAGGCGAAGAAGGAGGATTTACCTTTGTACTATCTAATAAGGGCAAGGCCGCTGTTGAAAACATCACCGTAGCTTTTACGAGAAAGGGGAAAAGCTTAGATGTAGTGACCGCTGACCCTAATGGTACAGATACTTTTGAGGGTAAAATTTGGAATATATCGAAGCTAGAAGCAGGTGTTAGTACAGGCTTGACCCTTCGCTTGAAAAGCAATGTGTCGTATCTGCAATTTCTAGCAGAAGTAGTTTCGCCTAGTAATGAAATGGCTGTGGATCGTTGCTATAATGCAGATTGCTATAATCAGAACGATTTTTATTGCTTCTACAAATGCGATTTAGCTGCTGATGAGGTGCGTTATCCTGCTAAACGGGCGACGCTAGAAGTAAGCAATATGGTCTGTGCGTTAGAAACCCAAAGCTCGCTCCCTGACTGTGGTGCTTCCTACAATATCTCTATTCAAAATAGTTCGGATATACCATCTGCGCCTACACATATCGCGCTATGGGCTTATCTAAAGCCTAGAGCAAGTCATGATTATTATGACCGTGTCGGAAACCCAATTGCAATTCCTTCTATTCCAGCAGGCAAAAGCTATTCTTTAACAGCCAATTTTAATCCTTGTGAAAACCATAAAGCGACGGAACTTTATGAAAAAACTTACAAAGCCTTACAAAATCTACATTTAATTTTTGCAGAAGATATAGGCTCTACAGCAAATCCTCCGCTTAATTATAAGTTGTCCAATTTAGAATTTAGATACAAAACGGACTATTGCTATACTACAGATATTGCCGTTCGTGTAATGGGAGGTTTTAGCATCAACGATGATGATTTGATCAATTATCAAGTAAAAGTAAGCAACAGAGGTGAAAGTGATGCGAATATGGTACAAGTAGTCTATGCCACACCTGAAAAATTTGGAAGTGAATATGCTGTCCAATTAGTATCAAAGACAAGCACTTATGCTAATAGTACGTTTTCGCCAGATGGGGATGGTCAAATGCGTTTCTTCGATGTGCCACAATATTGGAATATCAAGGACTTAGCAGCAGGCGAAAGCGCGACCCTTGATGTAGTACTAAAAGTAGCAAGCAAAAAAATAGCAACTTACCGACTCAATGTATATATCAATGAGTCCGTCAAACAGTTTGAAAATACGAATTATACGGATACTGATCTTTCTAACAATAGCGATGGGAGAAATTTTAATAGATTTCTAGATTCTAGCACTAAGACAGTTGATCCATCAATTAAAGAAAAGGCGCTATCTTTAGTGGCTGAATCAGGTGCAGGTATTGGTTGGGCAGGTGAAGATGGAGAGCGAGTTATATTAAAGCTTTCCAATAATGGCATGCATACCGTTGAAAATATCAAAGTAGCTTTCACTAAAAATGCAGATGAATTTAGTGTACTTAAGTCTGTTTGCGACGGAGGTAGTTTTGATAAAGATCAGAAGATATGGACTATAGATAGATTAGATCCTACAGCTTTAGCGGCTGTGATATTACTTATAAAAAGAAATAGTCCTACCCTTCAATTTCTAGCAGAAGTGACTTTGCCAGAGAATGAAGGTGCTATAGATCGTTGCAGCCATGCAAACTGTGGAAATCCAGATGATTTTTATTGCTTATATAATTGTGAGTTGGACGCAGATGAAGCCCTCTATCCTGCAAAGCCAAGCTTAGAAATAACCAATATGGTCTGTGCGCCATCCGCTTCATCAAGCCCTGACTGTAGCACTAACTATAACATTACTATACAAAATACTTCTGGTACACCTGCTGGCCAAATGTATGTTGCTCTTTGGGCACATCTCCAGGCGCAAACCGCAGCCGCTACTTACCAACGCGTAGGAAGCCCTGTCGAAATTCCTGCTTTGGGTGCAGGTGAAACGCATACTTTTGTAGCCAATTTTGGACCTTGTCAGGGCAATGTAGCACTTAGTGATTACAGTAGCAGCCCATTAAAAGGAGTTTATCTGATAGTAGCAGACAATGAAAGAAGTACCGAAGCATCTGGCAGTGGTCATACTAGAGCACTCTCTTATTTTCCAATCAGCTATAAAACCGACTATTGCTATCCCGAAGGCTCTGTAAGCGATATAGACGGAAATACGTACAGAACCGTCAGAATAGGCGAACAAACTTGGATGGCAGAAAATCTTCGTACTACCAAATGTAGTAATGGTAAAAAAATTCCAAAAGTAGCTGCTACTGATTGGTTTGATTATAAAGGTATGGGCTTAAGTCCTTCAGATAAGGTCGAAAAATATGGGCAGCTATATAATCAATATACCTTGAATACCAGCACTTGTAATGTTTGCCCTAAAGGTTGGCGTGTGCCATCAAAGTATGACTTACAAGCATTATTGGATTATTTAGGCCCTGCTGCTGTAAGTAAATGGTCTCCTGCGCCAATAGGTCTCAGTCCGCATGGCAAGCAACTGACGAATTCTAGCGGTTATTGGAGTGCTGCTAGCTCTGGTTCTGAAACCAGTAAATATGTTTTATATACGCATAACAATAAAACCAACATCCAGCTATTGGGAGCAAAGTATGGCTTTCCCATTCGATGTATTAAGGAATAATTGACCTTCTTTCATAAGCAGAAGGGCGTGTGTTGCACGCTCTTCGTCCTATCTTTTTCAGCAAATAACACAGAACAAACTGCTCTATTAAGTACTAGAGTAGCAAACGCATTTTTTTATTAAAAACAACATGTAATGAGTTTAAAAAGGATTGCTAAAGTATTTTTCTTGTTTTTTGTAAGCACTATATTAAGCGTATCAATTCAAGCACAGGATTTAGTATTAGAACTCACCCCTTCCCTCCCCACTTTGCTTAAAGGCGAAGAAGGAGAATTTACCTTTGCACTATCTAATAAGGGCAACGCTACTGTTGAAAACATCACCGTAGCTTTCACAAGAAAAGGGGAAGGCTTCGATGTAGTGACCGCTACCCCTCACGGTACAGATACTTTTGAGGGTAAAACTTGGAATATATCGAAGTTAGAAGCAGGTGTTAGTACAGGCTTGACGCTTCGTTTGAAAAGCAAGGTACCTTATTTGCAATTTCTAGCAGAAGTAGTTTTCCCGAATAATGAAATGGCTGTAAATCGTTGCTATAATGCAGATTGCTATAATTCAAACGATTTTTATTGCTTCTACAAATGCGATTTAGCTGCTGATGAAGTACGCTATCCTAGCGAGCGGGCAACGTTGGATGTGACTACTATGGTCTGTGCATTGGAAACCAAAAGCACACTCCCTGATTGTAGTGCCACCTACAATATCTCTATTAAAAATAGCTCGGATATGCCATCTGCACCTACACATATTGCATTATGGGCTTATCTAATACCTAGAGGAGGTCAGGATTATTATAGCCGTATCGGAAATTCAATTGCAATTCCTTCTATTCCAGCAGGCAAAAGTTATTCGTTAACTGCCGATTTTAATCCTTGTGAACAGTATAAAGCCGTTGATCTTTCCAGTTATGAGAAAAATTTCAAAGCGTTACAAGCTTTATATTTAATCTTTGCAGAAGATGAAGACTCTACGGAAAATCCTCCGCCTAGTTACAAATTATCCAACTTAGAATTTAAGCATGAAACCGCTTATTGCTATCCTACGGATGTAGGAGTCAGTATAACATCGAATGATGTGATAAGTAGTGATGACCTGATGAAATACCAAGTAACAGTAACGAATAATGGCACGCAAACTGCAAAGATGGTGCAAGTAGCCTATGCGACTATAGATGGCGGACTTGAGAAGGTTCAATCTAAAACTTCTGCTTACACTAATAGCACGTTTTCGGTAGATGATGATAGTGCAATGCGCTTCCAAGATGTACCGCAATACTGGAACATCAAAGACTTAGCAGCAGGTGCTAGCGCAACCCTCGATGTGGTACTAAAAGCAAAAGGAAAGGAAATAGGTAGATATCCACTTAAGGTGTATCTCAATACTTCTGTTCGGGAGTTTGAAGAAACAGTATATACCAGCGATTTTACGGATACCGATGCTTCCAATAATAGTGCTAGTACTGTTTTTAATAGAGCAACAACCACAAGTGACGCAGTAACGGATATTGATGGCAACACATATAAAACAGTAACGATAGGAAATCAAACGTGGATAGCTGAAAACCTTAGAACTACCAAATGTAGTAATGGTAAAACGATTCCAGAAATTGCTACTAACAATTGGTTTGATTATACAGGTATTGGCTTAAGACCGTCAGCTAATATAGAAAAATACGGATACTTATATAATCAATACACTTTAGACAATAGTACGTGTAGTGTTTGCCCGAAAGGCTGGCGTGTGCCGTCAAAATCTGATTTACAAGCACTTCTAGATTATTTAGGCACTGATGCTGGTAGTAAGCTTCGAGCAACAGAAGACTGGGATATGAGTAGTACAAATTCTAGTGGTTGGTCTGCTGTACGAACGGGTTTTATAACTCCTCACGGTAAGCTGGTTCAAGACCAACGAGGCTTTTATTGGAGCGATACTAAATCAGGTTCTAAGACAAGTAATTATTCTTTGACTGTATCAGGTGATAGAAATGATTTTACACAAATGAATATGTATATCGCAAAATACGGCTTTGCCATTCGCTGCATTAAGAATTAAGTGATTTTCCTTCACTATCTGTTATAGAAGAGGGCGTATATCGCGCCTTCTTCGCTAAAATGTCCGTTTCAACCACCCTTTTGTCCGTTTCAGCAAGTCCAATCTACCCATATTTGCATCAGAACAAAACGAAAAATTCTTGTCTATGTGATATCAGAAGAGGGCGTATCGAACGCGCTCTTCTATTTCTAAATGAAAACAAATTAAAATTTTAAAATGAAAAGAACTACGCATTTTCTAACATTAACGCTCCTACTCCTTTTGACCATCTCCCTAAATACCTTACACGCACAACTTGATTTAGAGCTTCGACTAGAAGCAGAAAAATTAGCTCTCAACGAAGGCGAGCAAGGCAAATTTACCTTCATTGTAGATAATGTGGGATCCGTAGATGCCGCCGATGTGGTAGTGTTATTTAGTCTTCCAGCAGTAGAGTTTGTAGGTATGGATGCTACTAGTAGTGCCTACTTCGCAGAGATAAAAGCAGGCGAAAGTGCAAGCTTTGAAGTGGAATTGATTAGTCGTGTACCTTTCTTGCGCTTTTATGCTGAAATCGTGAATGGAAGTAGTGGCGATATTGATTCAAATGAGTTGAATATTGACCGTTGTCGTGCCTTAGCAGCATGTACCGATGGAGGGGATGATTGCATTTATGATTTATGTACGCTAGAGGACGATGAGGTCATTTATCCAATGCCTGTCGACTTAGAGATTTTAACAGCAAGTTGCCCACTAGAATTTCCTACGCAAGGCGAAAGCTTGACCTATGAACTTAGCATTCGCAATAATGCTAGTACGGCTTCTCCACCTACGGTTTTGGGACTGTTTCAATATCCACAAGCAGTATATACTCCTATAGACCCTGCGCCGCATAAACAAAGCGAAGCAACGATACCATCTATTGCAGCAGGTGCTACAGAGACCGTAACATTGGTATTTACCTACAATCCATTCCAAGAAGATGACTTCAACTATGCTGGTGGAACAGCTTTCTCTTTTGCTTCGGATGGTTCGAGTAGAGACTTTGAGGTAGATATTGCTTGCCAAAAATTTACAACAGATGTAGCCATAGTAGCCATAGCCGAGCCTGCCACTTTTGGCGATGATGAAATTATGAATTATCGGGTAGAAGTGATCAATAATGGGGATGAAGTAGCAAGAGCCTTACGCGTACAATATGCGAACGAGATGGGTGGTTTTCAGAATTCCTTTGATGGGCAAGTACTTTCTGTAGAGACCACTTTCCCTGGTAGTTCTTTCTTCCAAAGAAATAATCTGAATGCAGGTACGAGTGAGCGATTTTGGGATATAGACCGCCTCGAAGTAGGAGAAACAGCTATCTTAAATGTAAGCTTCCAAATTAGAGGCGACATTGTAGAGCAATTTATCGATTCCTACTCTATTGATGTACTTCTATTCAGCGATTTCTTGAATGATACCAATAGCGAAAATAACCGTGCATCTGTAGATTTTAATCGCTTAACAGATTTCGTAGATTTGGAACTCCGCATGACAAGTACACGAAATCCATTAGCGATTTACGAACCAAATACGGTAATCTTGACATTGGCTAATACTGGCACACTTCCAGCTACCAATATCGAAGTAGACCTCGATCTTAGCGAAAGAGAACAAGCCGTATTGGTTGGTAATTTTGAAGCTCTTGCATCAGTAGGACTATTCAAACACGTACCTAGTCTTTGGCAGATTGATGAACTTGGTGCAGGCGAAGAAGCGACTTTGGAGGTGCAATATTTTCCTTTAGTAGAAAATTATGTGCCGTATGCACAAGTCACAGCAATGGCAGAGGATGACATTGATTCTAGCCCTGGCAATGGAGTATGTTGTACGCCAAGTGAAGATGATGAAGCCAGTGTTTCAGTTGGAGTATTTGCCGCGCCAACTTATTCCAATGCAAGTAATACGCAGTTTCAAGTCTTCCCAAATCCTACAGAGGATATCTTGCAAATAAAAGGTAGCTATGAAGCGGCAACACCTTATATTATCTACGACCTATTGGGCAAAGCCCTACAACAAGGGCAGCTAGGCGATGGCGCACTAAATGTGCAGCAACTGCCAAGTGGGACATACTTCTTGAAAATAGAAGCGAAACAAGTCTCGCCTATTCGATTTGTGAAGTTGTAAAAATTTCCCTCTGTAAATATCTAGCTGATTTAGGATTGTTAAGCCCAAGTCAAGCAATTCGGGCTTAACAATCGCTGCGCGCTTATCAATCCAACTTGGCACACTTGCTTACCAGCTAAAAATTTACAGAGGGAAAAATTTTAATACCCGTATTTCAAATGGAAGCGAAGGCAGTGGGCATCCCCGCCCACTGC
>JAHDCQ010000236.1 GCA_020629845.1 Saprospiraceae bacterium
GAGATAAATCGGTATTATTGCCTCCACAATTACAATCTTCTCCAATACGGTCGTTGCTAGTGTTGGGATTGCCGTCGTCGCAGGGCGCGCCTATTTGGGCTTCTCCGTTGCAAAAGCGTTGGAAGTCGCCTTGCCAAGGGAGTTGGGGGTTGTTTTTTAAATCATAGCCCCTACTAAAATTATTTGAACTTGTAGTACCTAAAGTACAAAACTGACGTAAGACTTCACTATAACAACCTGAAAATTGGTTGTTATTGAGATATAATTCATTCAGCTTTGTAAGCTGACCTAATTCTATAGGAACACTACCACTTAGTTGATTGGAGCCAAGGAGAAGTCTTTCTAAATTAGTAAGTTGTCCTAATTCAACAGGAATAGCACCACTTAGATTATTTACATTAAAATTGAGTTCTCTCAAATTCTGTAAAGCACTTATTTCTGCAGGAATAGTGCCACTTAATTGATTATCAAAAAGCATAAGCTCACCCAAATTTTTTAGATTAGCTATTTCTGCAGGAATAGAGCCACTCAATTCATTAATAGAAAGATTAAGTATTCTTAATTTTTCTAAATTAGTTAACTCTACAGGGATTGTGCCGCTTAAATCATTCCAATATAGATAAAGTTCTGTCAAATTCTTCAGTTGCCCTAACTCGGGAGGAATCGTACCGTTGAAATCATTAAGAGAAAGATTTAGATAGGTTAAGTTTTGTAAATTACTTAGCCATACTGGAATAGTGCCACTCAAACTATTATTAAGAAAATTTAAGTAACTCAATTCTGTGAGATTGCTTAATGTTACTGGTATTGTACCACTTAAATAATTCCAACAAAGATCAATTGTCGTTACACAACCCTCTTCATTCGTACTTACCCCGAACCACTCGTTCAAAGGCTGTTCAGACAGCCAATTATCGTTTATTTCCCAAGTATCGCCACTTGTGCTATTATATAACGCTACAAGTACCGCCCTATCCCTAGCAGGATCGCACATACAATCATCTGCCGCTTTGAGGCTGGGTACAAAAAAGTAAAATAGTAAAAAGAGGAAAAGTAATTTTAGATGTCTCATTTGTATTGATTTTATGATATAAAAATTGATAGATTTTTTATGAATGTCTAAATGATTAGAGGCATCCTGTATATTGCAAGATGCCTCTACTAAGTCTAGTGTTGCAATATCAATTTGCCTACTACCTGCTGTGTGGTATTATGAATGCGATAGAAGTAAACGCCACTTTCGCCAAGTAGTGTTTCTTGCACCTTCCATTGATGCACACCCTTAGTATAGTAGTCGCGCTCTTGATGCAATACCCTGCCTGCTATGTCGTATATGGTAATTGCTATCCAATCGTCCGTATGTTGTTGGAAGATAATGTTTGTTTCTGTTTTGAATGGATTGGGCTGCACGTGCAATACTGTAAAGGCATTATTCCCATCAGTTTGTCCAAAAGTTGCTACATCATCACCGATACATGCTATAATGCTTATAGAAATAGCACGTCGCGGACTTGGGCAGTCATTGTTGGTATCATAAATTTCAGCATAGTATGTACTTGCTGCTGAAGGTGTGAAACTCAAGCCTGTTGCAATAGCTGTACCGCCACTTTCGACATTGTACCAACGGATTTCAGAAGTCAAATTAACCCCCGCACTCGTCACACTCAAGGCAGGAATGACTTCGCCTTCGCATATCTGCTTATCGCCTGTGCTTTGTGGTGCGGCTTTAGGTGGGCAAGGTGTCTCTTCGCAATCTATTTCCACTACGGTAGCTGTCAATATGGTTTCGCACTCATTTTCATCCGTTATTGTTACGGTGTAAGTACCCGCCAATACACCTACTTTGTCGCTTTGCGCGAAATTGCTCCACTTATAGCTTACTCCTCCACTTGCAGTAAGTACGGTACGTTCGCCTTCGCATACTTCTAAATCGCCTGAAATGCTTGCATTAGGATTATTGCAAGTATCTGTTGCACAATCAGGTGCTGCAAATACCTCTGTTATCTCACAGCCTTCTACATTTTGTACACTAATAGTGATAGGCATATTGGCTGGAATATCTGCAATGCTAAATATCCCCGCTTCACCAGTAATCGTACCTGCGTTTGCTGATACACTATTCGTTGCTTCTGTACGAACTTGTATGCTATAGCTTTGCCCATCATCTGAGCAAATTGGAGCAATAGGGAAATCGAGTGTAGGTAAAGGGCTTTCTGATATCGTAATAGATGCTTCAGCGGTACAGCCGTTCGTATCTGTTATGGTGACAGTATAAGAACCAGTGCTTACCGCCACTCTATCCGAGGATGCAAAATTATTCCACTCAAAGGTCGCTGCATTGCCACCCTCTAAACGAGCAATCAATTGTGTCGCCACTCCTGGACATAACTGTGCATTTCCTTCGATTATCGCTCGCACATTAGCACAAGGATCACCATTACAGATGGGCGATTGGATAGTGCGACTATTCGTACATCCATCAGGGCTAGTGACGGTAAGAGTAATATCTTGCCCTACTGGAATATTATAGACCGTCAGAAAGCCGCTACTGCCTGCTACAATACCTGCGGTGCTAGTGAGGGTATTTTCAGGCGCGGTATTTACGCGTACAGCATAGGTAAGGCTATTGCCCGCACAGCTTGGTGCAGTAGGGAGTGTGAGGCTTGGTGGAATGCAATCGCAATTGATGATGCTAAGGCTAACTGCGGTGCGTAGATAACTACTACAATTTGAAACTATATCATATACCTCTACATAATAAGTAGCTGCTTGTGTAGGCGTAAAATTTGAACCTGTTGCTATTAGCGTACCTCCTACGGGGGAATCATACCAACGTATTTCTTCATTTGTGCCTAAATTGCTAGCTACACTTAGTGACGGTAGCGGCTCGCCTTCACAAACTTCTACATCGCCATTGCTTTGTGGTGCGAGAATAGGCGGGCAAGCACAATCAGGTGCTTGAATAATTCTACTCGCTTCACAGCCTTCTGGATTTGTTACCCTTATAGTGGCATTCTGTCCATTTGGGATATCCTGTATGGTATAAAATCCGCCACCGCCTGTGATGAATCCAAAATTAACGCTTACCGTATTTTCTGCTTCCGTATTGACACGTACAGAGTAAGTCTGAAGGTCATCTGAGCAATTACCAAAATCTACAAGCGTAATGTTTGGAATAGGTGCTTGGCTCACAGATATACTTGACCAACTCTCACAGCCATTCGCATCAATGACCGTTACAGTATATGTGCCTGCTTGTCCGATACTTATGCTTTGACTTGTTTGACCCGTACTCCATGCATAAGCTTGACCTGCACTAGCCGTAAGTGTAGTAGATTCGCCTTCACAGACACTCGTATTTCCGCTAATAATTGCTTGTGCTACTTCAAAATTTGTAATCTCTTTGCTGGCTACCCATTCGCAGCCATTATTATCCGTAATAGTTACGCTATATGAGCCTGGACCAACAACTACTGATAGACTGTTAGAATTTGCTGCACTTGCTGACCATTGGATATCCGCTATTCCTCCAGATGTTAGATTGGCACTTATAGCAGTTCGTTCCCATGGGCATACTTGTGATGATCCTACAATAGTGGCTTGGTTATTAGAACAGTCGTTATCTTCACAGTTGGGTGACTGAATGGTACGTACCGTACTACAGCCCTCTGGATTCGTGACGATAATGGTAGTAGGCATTCCTAGAGGGATATTATAATTTGTCAAGAAGCCACCACCACCTGATATGTTCCCATTAGAGGCTGTAACAGTATTTATAGCTTCCGTATTGATGCGAACAGAATAGGTCTGATTATCTGCTGCACAGCTTGGAGCTGCTGGAATGGTGAGTGTTGGTATTGGTGCTTGCAATACCGTTACACATGCGGAATTTTCACAACCATTGGCATCGGTAACGGCAACACAATATGTGCCAACACCTACTGTGATACTAGGCGAATTTACTCCATTTGACCATTGAAAAACGGCTGCCGCTTCTCCGACAATGCCTGCTGTCAAAGTTGTTGTT
Organism: Saprospiraceae bacterium; assembly: GCA_020629845.1. Taxonomy (GTDB): domain Bacteria; phylum Bacteroidota; class Bacteroidia; order Chitinophagales; family Saprospiraceae; genus JAAUTG01. The sequence goes on from JAHDCQ010000236.1 coordinate 4,028, forward strand.
TCATTTGGACAGACTTGTGCTGTTCCTTGAATAAAGACATTTGGAGTGGGGAAAATATCCAGCGTCACCGCCGTACGGCTATCGCTCGTGCATATGGAATTGATGAGATACGCCTCTGCATAATAAGTGCCTGCTTGTGAAGGGGTAAAACTTGCTCCAGTAGCGATAGGCGTGCCTCCTACAGCAGTAGTATACCAACGAACATCTCTACCAAAGCCTAAATTCGCGTTCACACTTAGTGTTGGAATTGCTTCATCTTCACAAATAGCTTTGCTTCCATTGCTTTGCGGTGCGGGAATAGGTGGGCAAGCACAATCGGGAGAAGCAATAGCTTGTTCCCGCGTACAACCTTCAGGATTTGTTACTGTTATGGTAATGCTTTGTCCAGTTGGAATATTCTGTATGGTAAAAGAGCCATCACTGCCCGTAATTGTTCCTACTGGACTAGTGAGGGTATTTCCTGCTTCTGTTTCGATATTTACCCTATAGGTCTCTAAATCACCTGCACAGTCTGGACCATTAGGAACGCTAATAGTAGGTAGTCCTACAGTATAGTATGCTGTTCCTGTTTCACAAGCGGGAGAGCTAGTATTGCCATTTCTTCGCATTTCTACCTCATAAGTGCCAGGTTGAGTGACTTCTATTGTAGTCCCAGTGCCAATGACATTGCCGTTTAATCGCCAAGTATAGCTGTTATTTCCAAAGAAGTCAGGAGGAAATGTACTCACTTCTAGTCGTACAGTTTCTCCTACACAGGTATTCGCATTGGGTGTTGTATTCCGAATACTTACATCTAAGGAATTATCTGGCGGTAAGAATATTTGTGTGCTTATCGGGAGTTCCATGCTATTGCCGCATCCGTCCATAAAAGCTTGTCGATTAGCAGCATTATTTTCTATGAGTAAAGTATAACTTCCAGATTCTGCACCTTCAAAATCGGCAGTAACTACTACTTCTCGCACAACACTAGCTCCTCTGAGACAATCTGCTGCAAATATTTCAGTATTTATTGTACTTCCGTCACGCGCAGTCAAAGTAGCTGTTGCGTTATTAATATTTTCACAAGAAATACCTTCATTGAAAAATAGTGTAATAGGTTCATTAGCACAAATAGAGTGAGCAGTCTGTACATCTACCAGAAGAGGTGGGTTTGTATCAATGACACCTACATTAATAGAAGGACTGAAATCTATTGTGTAGGGCTGAAAACGTCCTTCCTGTACAAATGTCCAATTTTGTACTGCCAGCACATACCGATTTCCTGCTTGTACTGGAACAAGGGCATTTATAGCACTGTTTCCTGAATTTATATCTGGAGGATTATTATCACAACCTGTACCTTGTACATCATATTGTCCTTCAGAACTCATTCCTGTAATCCCTTGGCAGCCATTGCCATTAGTTGCATTACAACTTACTAATAAATCTGCTGTTCTACTTAAATCATCACAACTGGCAGTAGTAAGGTCAAATAAAGCCCAATCAAGGTCAGCGTTGGGGTTATCTGGTGTGATAAGAAAGCCTAAATCCCCTGTGTTATCAACTACGAAGGTATACCATACAATGCCTCTTTCATCGCTATCAAATAAACAAGTAGCTTCATCTTGGATTTCATCTAAAGCCAATCCAGTAGTTGTGCTTCTAAAGGTGTTTTCTCGATACACAGGCGTACATATACGCTGTGCTACAAAGCAATCAAATGGAGGATTAATTAGACTGGATAAAGTTCCACTACAAGTACAATCTGCTTGTATTTGATCGTTGATGGTGTTAGGATTACCATCGTCACAAGATTCTCCTATAAACCTAATATCATCCTCTGTAATTGTTATGGCTGTACGTTCACTAACACAGCTATTGGGTGGTGGCAATTCGGAAGTAAGAGCATAATATGTACCTAATACTGATGGACTGAAACTACTCCCAACAGCTATATACCCGTTATCTGCACTAGTAGGCGAGTCATACCAGAATACTTCTAAATTACTTGTAACTGTGGCATTTAGTGTTGGAAATTCTCCACAAGCAGCGGCTGATTTAGTAATACTTGGCGGTGTGGGCATAGTCTCTACAAATACAAATACTTCAAATTCTGAAACACAGCCCATCATATTATCAAAAACACTAAGTAGATAAAGTCCCCCATATTCTGCTGTGACATTTGGAATAGTTATTGTGCCGTCACTACCTGTGAAAGGAGCGGGAGAGTTGCTAGGAAATATCCACTCAAAATCATACGTACCATCATTTTCTGGGCGAGCATTTAAGGTGAGAGATTGTCCTTCACAAGCGAAATATTCATCATTGCCTTGTATGCGACCTGGATCTTGTGCTATAGTTATCAAAAATTCTGCTTCACTAATACAAGGTGTCCCAGGAGCAGCTACTGCCACAGTGTAAATAGTTTCTAAAGCTTGCTCAGGATGACCTAAATCTAGAACATCTTCGTTTAAGCCTGATAGTACGATTGTACCATTTTCATCGAACCACGTATATTCATAATCGCCAGTTCTTTCCGTCCTTGCTCGCAACCTCACACGTTCGCCAGTACAGGCAAAAATAATATCACTATTTACTCGTCCAGGACCTTCTATTAGCTCTACAAGCGCACAGACAGGACTTTCAGGGTCGCAAGCGGCATTAGGGTCTACAATAAATACGCAGTAGCTTCCTCCGTCACTAGCATCTAACATTCCTAAGTCTAATTCATCCTCTCCTGTACCCGATAGAATAGTATTACCATTTTCATCTGACCATTCGTAATAAAAATCACCTTCTAAATCTTCATTACTCGTTCTGGCACGTAAACTTACTTGTTCCCCTTCACATTCTATTACATCGCTAACAGCAATGCGTCCTGTTCCGCCTTCTTCTAAAAAGAGTTCTACCTCATCGATACTTTCGCAGCCGCTTGAATTGCGAGTTTCTACTATATAGATGCCTGCGTCGGAAGCTTGTGCGTCATTAATGCGCAATTCTGCACGTGTTTCCCCTGCTAAAAGAGTTCCTCCTTTAAACCATTGGTAAGTTTCGCCTGCTTTAGTATCGCGTAAACGGAGTCGTACATCTTCACCTGTGCAAACTAGAATTTCGTCTGCGGCTGGTCGCGCTCTTATGCCTGAGCCTTCTCCAAAAACGCTAATTTCTTCTATGCAAAGCCGTTCAGTCTTTTTTTGCGTTCCTAGTTCTATAGTAATATCTAGTAAATTGCCAGAAACAGGAAGAAAAGCTACTAACTCTGTAAAATAACTAACACCTTGCGGATAATCGGTATCAGTATCTGCATCCCCTCCAGAAGAGATTCTTAATCGAATTCTATCTTCACCACATTGTCCGCGTCCTTCAAAAGGACTACCTTCTGAATCTCCACTAATTATTACCTGAACAAAAACACTACAATAATCCGATACATCAATACCACTAATACGATAAGAACTAGAATTATCGCCTGTAAATTGATCGTCGCCACAATTCGCACAATTGCTTCCCTCTAGGTCTGTCACACAAAGCGAACTCCCAAAAGTTACTGTATTTCCATCTCCACAGTCCTTTGCTGTAAAGTTTTCAGCAGAAAAACTAGTAATTTGTTCAATAAGAACTTGCGCCTCCAAATGACAAGAACTTCCCAAAATAAATAAAGCCCATACACTCAAACGTAGAAGTGTTGGCATGGAAAAAGTAGTTACAAATAATTGCATGGTTTATATGTTTTTATTAAATGTGTTTTTGAATGTTGTCTTAATCAGCATATTATACACTCCACGATATAGAGATTGGAGAAGCGGTGTGTTCCGAAAAGGGCGTTTTACACAACTAGGGTATAAACTACGCTTGGATATTTTGACAACATACGTTTATGCTATTTTGAACGGCTACAAAAATATCAAAATCTAGTGAAGTTTCAAGTAGTTTAACATTAGCTAAAAAAAATTATGTAAGGGAGCAGGCAAAAATAACCTACCCATAATTTGGATTCGTTATTTTTTCCAATGGCAAGGCGCGAAGAAGGCGCATAGCTGGTTCTGTAACTGATGAGCAACGATGCAATTGGTAAAAAGAACAAGACAAATGGGTAGGTTATTTTTTACCTGCTCCCTAAAGTAAGCTTTACTAAACTTCACAAGTTTAGTAAAGCTTAAGCGGTATCAATTACCCTAATAAATTCCCCTGTTTCGCAAAGG
>JAHDCQ010000237.1 GCA_020629845.1 Saprospiraceae bacterium
GTATTCATATTTTTCTTGTAAAATAGATAATTCTTTCTTGAAATAATCTTCATCTCTATACGGTAAATCAATATGGGCTTTCTGTACACTTTTTAGTGTCTTATGATAAAGTGTATCTAAACCACGTTTTCGGTATAATTGAGCGAGCGTAATTTTAGAATCGATAGGATTAGTGTTAAAGGCCTCATAAGACAAAAAATCTTCGATGACTTTTAGTAAAAAGTGCATAGTTTGGCGAATACGAGCGTCATCAAAAGCTGCTTTATTGAAAATATGCCGATAAGCCACTTCTTTTTTTAGTGCATCTTCGTATTGTAAATTCTCGCAGAGATAATTGAATAGAAGCAAGCAATCTTCTCTTTGATTGTGGTAAGGAGAATCTAACCATTTTCGACAATCTCGAATTTCCTTCTTCGAAAAGGTCTTTAATATATTAACGAGTTGACTTTTTTGCATCTTTTGTATTTCTCAATATTATCTTCTAAGGGGCAATTAACCTTAAAATTGCCTAATCGTGTATTTTATCCGTCATATTCAACACATATTTTAATATCCTAATGTAAAAACTACCTAATTTCCGTTATAAACGAACGAAACAAGTGCAATACAGTAATTTTTTTTCAGTAATAAAGATAGTGATTTAAAATAATGTGTTCAACAAAATTTAATTTTAACATTAAAAATAAATATTGATAATCAGTATTTTATGATTATTTTGCTTCTTTTTTGTCCATAAAAAACGAAAAACATGTTCAACAAATTTGATTTTTTGTCTTTTTTTTCGCCTTTAATTCACTCCATATTTGTAGTGTCAAAAGAAAATAGCGTTTTACAGAACGTTACAAAACCAAGAAAATTAAAGAGAACGAATAACACTAGCGCAAGCATGATTAAAAATTTACTTCCATATCGCATCATCATTTTAGTAGCAGCTTTACTCTGCTACACACAAGCGACTCAGGCGCAGGGCTGGGAATATACCTTTGGAGGTAATGCAGAGGATTTCGGTACAGCAGTACTACAAACTGCGGATGAGGGTTTTGTGCAAGTGGGCTATAGCCAATCATTTGGCGATAATGGCGATTATGATATTTATGTAGTTCGCTTGGATGTAGATGGTACAGAAGTTTGGACGAATTACTACGATGAGGAATTTATAGAGTATGCTTATGCGGCTATCGAAACGCCAGATAATAGCATACTAATAGCAGGAGCCGTACAGGATAGGTTCTCTACTACTACCAATGCTTACCTAATGAAAATTGGGCCAGATGGTGTACTAGAATGGACAAAGCAGTACGGTGGCGATAAAGATGATGCTATTTATGACATCATTGAAGCACAGGACGGTGGCTACCTGATGGTAGGACGCACCAGAAGTTACAGCAGTGAAAGCAATGAAAACACGGACATTTATGTAGTAAAGATTGATGAAAACGGAAACGAAGAATGGGCTAGAGGCTATGGAACAACGGACAAAGAAAGTGCTCGTGCTGTGGCACAAGTGGAAGGCGGTTATGTGATAGCTGGTGCCACAAAGACCTCTAGCACACAGCAAGATGCTTATTTATTACAGATTGACATAGAAGGAAACATGGATTGGAGCAAGACCTATGGTTCTTTCATAAGCTATGAAGACGCAATAGATGTAGCTGTCTTATCGAATGGTGATATTGTACTAGCAGGTACAAAGGATCTCCAAGATTTTTATCTGCTTCGATTGGATAGCAATGGCATCGAAATTTGGGAAAACACCTATGGCAATGTTCAAGAAGATGTATGTAGTGCGATGGTATTGGACGCGGAAGAAAACATCCTACTAGCAGGGGCAACATCAGCTGAAGGTGGACTAGATATTGACGTATTGATGATAAAGGTGGACGGATCTGGAAATGAGTTGTGGACAAAGCAGTTTGGAAAAACTGGGAAGTTAGAAGAACCCTACTCTGTTGTACCTACTATGGATGGTGGCTATATCCTATCAGGTTATCAGTCGCTCGATGATTTCGCGCTAGTACTAGAGATGTACTTAGTAAAGACGAATAGTGCTGGCGACACTTACACTAACAACATTCAAGGGCAAGTATATTATGACCAAGACAGAGATTGTATATATGATGGTGACGATGTATTACTAGACGAATGGCTAGTAAAAATAGAAGGCGAAGATAGAACCTTCTATGGCGTGACCGATGCGGAAGGGAACTATCAAGTATCTGTAGATACAGGTGCTTACCATATCACGATACTTCCGCAAGATGAGGATTTTTGGATGCCTTGTTGGGACGACCAAAACCGTGCGTTCCAAGCCGTATATGACACACTAAGCGGCGTGGATTTTCCAATACAAGCAAAAGTAAATTGTCCCTACCTAAAAGTAGATATTTCATCAGGGCTATTCAATTGTGATGCTTTGACCTACAATATCGCTTACTGCAACAGAGGGACAAACGTGGCCGAAGATGCCTACGTAATTATTGACTTAGACGACAAACTAGATTATGCAGGTGCAAGTATTCCTTTGACTGCCTCTTCAGGCAACTTGTACCGATTTGAATTAGGCAATCTTGCCGTAGGGGAATGCGGCAATTTTGAAATCAATACGCCTGCTATTGAAGATTGTAATCTCTATGTGACGGGTAGTGCGTACCAAGTAGGCGCAAAAATTTATCCTGACTCGCTTTGTACGGTGCCTGATACCGATTGGAACAGAGCAAGCGTACGAGCGAAAGGAGAATGTGATGCTCTAACGAATGAAGTAAAGTTTACGATTGAAAATGTGGGAGGTGGTGATATGGATAATGCAGAACAATTTACGGTGATTCAACAAGATATCATCATGTTCCAAAGCGATTACCAACTTCCTATCGGACAATCGAAGCGACAAAACTTTACAGCAGACGGCTCTACGTATCGCATCATTGTCTATCAACCAGATGGACATCCTGGCACAAATTACGCAACCGTAGCTGTAGAAGGCTGTGGTACGGATAATGATGGAAATTATGCCGTAGGAAGCGTAACCCAATTCCCAGAAGCAGACCAAGAAGCAAGCGTCGCTAAAGACGTACAAGAGTCGGTAGAAGATACCGATGGCACTATACTTAGAGGCTTTCCCAAAGGCTATGGCGGGGAGCACTTCATTGAAACAGAAACCGATTTGACGTATCACATTCAGTTTCAAAACGTGGGACAGCGAAATGTAAAGCGCGTGGTCATTCGTGACACATTGTCCTCACATTTGGATGTGACATCAATCATTCCGGGTGCAAGCAGCCATCCATACACCTACGAAGTGTACGGCGAAGGCATCCTGAAATTTACATTTGAAAACATTGATTTACCTAGTAGCAACATGGATGCAGCAGGCTCGAAGGGATTTGTAAAATTCCGCGTGTCGCAGCAACCAAACATATCCAGAAATACAGTCATAACAAACAATGCTGTTGTCTACATGGGGTATCAAAAGCCGATTACAAGCAATGAAGTGTTCCACACCGTCGGTGGCGAGTTAGAAGAGTTCGTCACGATTATGCTCACCGATACTGACAATATATTGCAGGAAGGCGTGAGCGTACAAGTCACACCGAATCCTTTTGAAGACTTCACGACTATTGAAGTACAAGGTGTGGAAGCAAGCAAACTATTGAGCTTTACGCTCTATGACGTAGCAGGAAAAGCAATCCGTCAGGAGCAGTTTACTAAAGACCGATTTACGTTTTATAGAAATGCTCTTGCTGGGGGCATGTACTTCTACCAAATACAAGCCGAGGGGCGATTGCTCAATGCAGGCAAAGTAATGGTAAAGTAAGTTTGGACGCTCTACAGTCCAGTTCCATGAACGTATAAAAGTACTACTGAAACCGACCTCCACAAAAGGGTGGAGGTCATCTTTGACAAAACTGTTTGGTATTATGTACAAGGTACAACGTATTAAGTACTCGCTAGTAAAGCATACTTAATACATCATACCTGATACTTAATACTTCAATTCCAATAAGCACACGATTTAAGTTTAGGTAAAATTCGTTCTTTTTCATGAGATTATAACTTGTTGAGATTCGGACCTTGCCTGTACAGCAGGCAAGGTACTTTTTTCTTTTCGTGAAGAGAGAGTAAAAAGAACAATAAGATGTGTGGAGATAGTAAGACAGCATAGCGCATAAAAGTCTCACATCTCATATCTAAAAATCTCACATCTTACAAAACGGTGATTGCTAGTGTCTTTATATATATTACCAGGAACCGATTGTGGTAACGGGGGAGCGCAAGGTCGCTCCCACTTTTTTCTGTAAAGACACGATGACAATATAAAAGATAAAGCACTCTTTACATTTGCCTTCTCACGAGGCGCATGGTGTTTCTAGATGAAGCTAAAAGAGCTTACATCTACACAGGCTGTACTCTATACTCTTTTTATACATAACGTACTCTATATTTTTTTTTGACTTACGTACTCTTTTTTTTCATTAACCGATTCTAGCACAATCCCGAAAAGCCAAAAATTATAACTCGCTTCGACCCTTGCGAAAAGCGCGAAGGCAAGTGAGACAACGATATTAATGAGTTCACAAATTAGCACTGGGGTAATGAGGGCCGCAACCACTTTGGATGCGGCCTTTTTTTATTACTGTAATGTTCATTTCATTTCAAAACAACGAACCCATTCCACTATCTGTAGCCGTATCAATTTCCACTATCGCACAACGCACTTTCCCGCCTAGTGGCGGATTCAGTTTTTTAATTCGTACTAACATAGACTTTATGCGACTACCAAATTGTGCCCGCATCCGTCCAATAATGCGATAAGCGACATTTTCGAGGAGCTTAGAAGTTTGCTTCATCTCTTTTTTACAGATAAAATAGATGGTTTCATAATTTACGGTTCCCTCCAAGGCATCCGAAGCAGCCCCTTTCACGAAGCTCATCCGTACCTCTACATCCACGATAAAAGTCGTTCCAATTTTCGCTTCTTCGTCATAAAATCCATGATAGGCATAAAACTCCATGCCCTCTAGTGTAATCGTTGTCATAATTTTGCTCCTATTTACAGTTTAATGGCTAATTTTGCCGTGCAACAACCGCAGAATGTAAAACCGAGCAATGTAGAATGTAGAAGTGAAATTTGCCTTTGGCACAATTTCTTTCCTTTTACATTTTTCGGTTCTAAATTTTACATTCTACATTGAAAAGTTCTAACTAAATATAGTTGATATGGCACACTTAGAAAATGGAGTGGCTACGGCAGCACCAAAAGTACAAAATAAGACAGACCTCTACGAGGGACATGATTATTATAACATAGACGAACTCTTGGAAGACGACCACCTGTTGGCGCGCCAAGCAGTACGAGATTGGGTAAAAGCAGAAGTTTCGCCGATTATCGAAGACTATGCAAATCGCGCAGCTTGCCCGACCCACCTATTTAAGGGACTTGCGGAGATTGGTGCATTTGGGCCAAGCTTACCGATGGAGTATGGCGGTGGCGGTATGGATGAAATTGCCTATGGTATCATCATGCAAGAACTAGAGCGTGGCGATTCGGGCATTCGTTCGATGGCATCGGTGCAAGGCTCGTTAGTGATGTACCCTATCTATAAATATGGTTCGGAGGAGCAGAAGCGCAAGTATTTGCCAAAGCTTGGTAGTGGCGAATTTATCGGTTGCTTCGGCTTGACAGAACCTGACCACGGCTCGAATCCAAGCGGCATGATTACCAACATCAAGGACGATGGCGATAGCTACATCCTGAATGGTGCGAAAATGTGGATTACCAACTCTCCACTTGCTGATGTGGCAGTGGTATGGGCGCGCGACGAAGAAGGAAAAATTCGTGGTGTAATTGTAGAAAAGGGTATGAAAGGCTTTTCTGCACCTGAAATACATGGCAAATGGTCGCTACGCGCTTCCATTACGGGCGAATTGGTATTCGAGGATGTGCGTGTGCCGAAGAAAAATGTATTGCCAAATATTGCCAGCTTGCGTGGCCCGCTCTCTTGCCTATCGAAGGCGCGTTATGGTATCGCTTGGGGAGCAATAGGCGCAGCTTTGGATTGCTACGACTCGGCATTGCGCTATTCGCAGCAACGTGTTCAGTTTGGTAGACCTATTGGTGGTTTTCAGCTTACGCAAAAGAAACTCGCGGAGATGATTACTGAAATCACAAAGGCGCAATTGTTAGTTTGGCGATTAGGTACATTAGCTAATAAAGGCAAAGCCACGCCTGCACAAATCTCAATGGCGAAACGCAATAGTTGCGCGATGGCACTCGATGTAGCCCGCGAAGCGCGCCAAATACACGGAGGTATGGGGATCACTAATGAATATTCTGTGATGCGCCACATGATGAACCTAGAGACCGTACTCACCTACGAGGGTACGCACGACATTCACTTGCTTATCACGGGTATGGATGTGACGGGTTTGAATGCGTTTAAGTAAAAAATACATAGTTAAACGGACAAAAAGACGCTTCATACACAATACTTAGTGGATGAAGCGTTTTTTGTTCATCTAGAACAGACTTTTTATAGACTATTGCCGACTCTCTAATTGTACATTATGCCTCGAAATGATGGTCTCCCCTGTATTTTGACTTCTGCGCCATTCCATATTTAGTTGATAAGGAACAGTACCACTTACCCAATTATCGCCATTTAACCAAGCATTATCATCTCTGGTGCCAGGCGTTGCGTTGGTATGTTCAATAATATAGTAAGGGCCATAAGGCGAACCTGCTAAATTGTTTATCAATTCTGAATCACCGCGATAGCCCTTGATATGTAAAATAGAACTTGCCACCGCACTTTCCATATGGATAAGTGTATCTAGCTGCGAACCTGTATAGGCTTGCACATTTTCTAAAGAAGCATAATTCCGAAAGTCAATAAATTTGAAATGCGTAGAACCTGCTGGAGCTTGGGATTCAATCCAAAAATCTTCTACATGAATGGCATGGTTTACAACACTCGAAGCTTTTGTATCAATTAGTACATTGACTGCTGGCGCATTCCCTTCGCTGATACAATTATTAATCGTATTCAAATCGCCTGCAATGATTTCAAAATGAGAGCTTTGCCCTGTCCCTCCATATACACGACAGTTTTCTATTCGATTGGCATTGAAGCTGGCATTTGCAAAGTTAGCTCCTGTCCATTGCCCAAATGTGCCGACAAAAGATTTATCGGCGCAGTTGGTAAAGCGCAAGCCCTCATACCGACCATTGAGGCTAAATTCTGAAAGCAAGCCTGTGTTTAGCGAAACGAAGTGGCAATTTAGTACTTGCATGCTATAAGTAGCTCCTATATGCAAACCGATAGCTGCTTGCATCCCTTGAAAAACTAATCCTTCTAGCCGCAGAATATGGTTGTCAATCATCATAGCTGCTTCGGGCATATTGTCAGGTATTCTATGGAATATAGGAAAGTCGCCCATTGCTTGAAGTGTCGCGCCATAACCCGAAATATGCAAGTAGGGACTTGCGGTGGATTTGGGTAAAAATACGGTATTACATATATGATAGATGCCTGGCGGAATATTGATGGTATGTGCGCCATTTTGTGCGGCTTGAAACATTGCATTGAACGCGGCTTCGTCGCAGATGCCATCATTCGGAATCGCTCCGAATTGCTGCGGACTAAGTATCCCTTGCTGCTCTTGTAAATGCTGCAATAAAGTAGCCATATCAATAGAAGAGAACTGTCCTAAAGAGTCTGTGACCACCAATTGCAAATTGCTATTGGGTACGCATGGCACACCGCTAAACATGACATTGGGCTGACTGACGGCAAAGTGCGTTTCGCTAATTAGTACTGTAGCAGAATCTAAATTGATAGGATTGCTGGGAAAGGTGTCTAAATACATACTTGCTTTTGTATGACTCACAGCAAACAAGCAAAGCAGTAATAGGTAAATTAACTTTTTCATGTTGGTAGTTTTGATAATGTAAATTTACGAAAAGTGTGGGTTTATAAGTGCTTCATGTTATTGTGAATTGGTATTATAGAAATGAAGCAGCTTAATACAACTTTTGAACATGGATTGGTATCAGATTATACAAGCGGATGCACCTGCGATGGGGTGTAGGACAAAAATCCCTTTTCCCATCCAATGGAACACGTTCCATTGGGATAAATCATGCGATTTGGGAAATTTGTCCTACACCCCCTGCGATGTTGCTAGAGGGAGGTATTGATTTATT
>JAHDCQ010000238.1 GCA_020629845.1 Saprospiraceae bacterium
CTTATAGGAAAAAAGCCGATAAAAAGTGTAATTTGTTATACACCCTTTATAGGAATGGAGTTTTGAGCTTCGTTTGAAATTCTTGTATCTTTGGTGGACGGTCGACTTCAGTTCGACTCTCCACTAAGTACTCATCGAATGGACAGGTGAACTTGGAGTCGTCCGTCCATCTGGCAAAAATTGTCAAAGAGTCGAATCAATTAGTGCAAATGGAATCACACATTCAACAAGCAAAACCGTGGACACGCGAGCGGGTTTTCTTGCACCTTGCCTTTTGGTTGTTTTTATTGCTGAATATCGTCAATTCCTTACGAACGGAATATTCACCAATGGAAATGCTGCATTTCCTATTGATATTTTTTCCTGTCAATGCCGTGCTGATTTATTTCAACAACTTTGTACTTGTTCCGCGTTTATTATTTCCTAAAAAGTATCTATTGTATAGCCTAGTGATTAGTGTCCTTATTGTTGGGTTTGCTTATTTAGAATTTCATATTTTGCCTATCAAACAAGGACAAGGTACGGATGATTTTTTGTTTATCATCCCCAATTTGATGGGCTTTGTGATGATTGCTACGGGGCTGAAATATACGCGTTGGTCAATACAACAAAGCAGAGCGATTGAGCAACTGGAACGCAAGCAACAACTCACCGAATTAGCACGCCTGAAAGCACAGGTCAATCCCCATTTTCTATTCAATACGCTCAATCATACCTATGCACTAAGTATTAAGGAAGATGCTCACGATACTGGCGAAAGTATCCTGCGCCTCTCCTCCTTGATGAAGTATATGCTAGTAGCTTCTAAGCAGCAATTTGTGCCTTTAGAAAGCGAGATTAATTACATTCGGCAATACTTGGATTTGGAGCAGAGTCGCTTACGCGAACGACTGTGTTTGGAGTTGGATATAAAGGGAGATTTTTCGGATGTTTTTTTGCCGCCTTTTTTGTTTATTCCCTTTGTAGAAAATATCTTCAAGCATGGCTATTTTCCAGCAAAACCAAGACAGGCGGTAATTATTAAAATTCATCGCACCGAAACGGGCGTGGAGTTTCATGCCCAAAATCCGAAACGACAAGAGGCACAACAAAAGGAAAGTACGAATATCGGCATCAAAAATGTGCAAGAGCGACTGCGGATAGATTTTCCAAAGCAGCACCATTTGCATATTGAAGCGCGAGAAGCGACTTATATTGTGGATTTAAGACTAGATTTATGAGTTTAAAATTGGTGGCTATTGACGACGAACAAAGTGCGTTGGACATCCTAGCAAAATATGCAGCATTGACGGATACTATTACCAATTTGCAAGTATTCAATGACGCACTTTTAGGCTTTAAATATGTATCTGAGCACGTAGCGGATATAGACGGACTCATCATAGATATGGATATGCCTGAGTTGCATGGTACGGAATTCCTAAAAGGCTTCCATGAGCAATTGCCCATTATCATCTCGTCGGGTTTTTCGGATTATGCGGTACAAGGATTTGATTATAATGCGGTTGATTTTCTCTCGAAGCCTATCCCCTACCCGCGCTTCTTGAAAGCTATTGAAAAATTGCAAGCCACTCAATTTAATACCGAAACGAAACCGACTGCCGAACATCTTTACCTAAAACACGACGGCGAAATATTCAAAGTGCAATTACAAGATATTTTATTTTTAGAAGCCTTTGGCAATTATGTAAAAGTACATACGACTACCAAAACCTACCTCATTAGTGGCACGATGAAACAATTCATGAAAGAACTTCCAAGTCGCCAATTTTATCGCGTTCATAAATCCCACATTGTCAATACACAGCATATTGACCGTATTTTTGGCAATCAAATCACGCTCGGCGAGCATAAGCTAGTGGTAGGCACTTCTTATCGCGCTGACTTTTTTGCCTATCTCAAAGAGAATGCTTTCGGAAACCTCTGATTTTGCGTCATCATGGAATTCCCCTCACTTATCACGAAATAGAGCTACTTCATCATCGAATCCGTCTTGCAAGCATCTTTTTGCCCCATCTTTGAAGTGTCAAAAGGAAAAAAACAATTCCTAATTTATACTTAAAAGATAAAATCATTCGATTATGAACAACGCAATTAAAATTTTCGGTTTCCTAGCAATTTTCTTGATAACTCTTACAAGCTGCGAAAAATTAGAAGAAACAGGTATCATCGCTACACAAAGCTATACCGTTAGTGAATTTCAAGCTTTAGATATTATTTCCGCAGGAAAAATCATTATTCGCAAAGGCGAGTCGAGCGTATACGTAGAAGCTGACCAAGCCGTATTAGATGCTCTAGACGTAGGAGTACGGGGCGATGAATTGACCATCAAATTAGATAGGCATTACCACTTCATTGATATTCAGTCGGACATTGTGCTATATATTAACACACCAAATATGGAAGACTTAAAAGTACGTGGCGCGACGAATATAGTGGTGGAAGATGAATTCGATTTTGGGCGATTGACACTTGATTTAGATGGCGAGCATCGCTTCACAGCAAGTGGGACAGCAACGCAATTCACCGCTAAACTAACAGGCGAAAACACGCTCAACTGCTTCGACTTGACGGCTCAAAACCTCACACTTAAGACCCTCGGCGAAAGTACCGCAGAGATTCGATGTGAAAACTACTTGGACGTGAACCTAGCAGGCGAAGGCGAAATATTCTACAAAGGGCATCCTGATATTGACCAAAGCATCATCGGTGAGATACGCTTGATAGACGCGAATTAAAACTAAACTAAAGAACGTGTATGAAATAAGTTCGTACACGTTCCTAAGAGGTGCTTCTACTGAAGTATCTCTTAGCTCATTTAAAAATACCTCGGACTCTGCACACGCCCTACTCGATAATTAAAATCATAAGCTACTAGCAGCTCAACGGAGCCATTGCTATATTGCTGAATAGCCCCTAAATCATAATCATAAGCTATGCCTAAGCGCATTCCATTTTTGAGGTAAAAAGCAAAAGAGGCATTCAATATAGAAAGCGGCGTATCGCTATCTAAACTCATTCGGTGTCCTAAGCTCAACCAAAACGTTTCTAGAAAAAAAGCAGCGATATCCATATCTAAAGTACTAGGCGCAGCCGCACTGTTCTCTTCCGTAAAATCTTCTACAGCATTGGTCAAAAAACCTGTCTTTCGGAATAGTATAGACGGTTTCAATACAAGCTCATTCGGAAGCATAGGCACTAAACCACCCGCCATAACATAGTAGCTACGATACAGCCGAGCCACCGCATCAATATTAGGATCGGTATTACTATCGGAAGGCAAAGGCAATTGGAGAAGCGTAGGTATAGAAAAGCCTACATAATAATCATCCGATTGAAAATAAACACCAGTTCCAAAATTGGGTAGAAACCCATTCACTTGCGGCTCAAAAAAGGCAGGGTCATTTGGGCTGTCCTGAAAACTAAGCCTCCCCCAATCGGCATGCCAAGTGGTTGCACCTGCTTGTAGACCAATGGCTAAAGTGCCAAAATCAAATGGAATACGATACGCATAGGCAAAGTTGAGTTTATTGGTACGTGTCGCCCCAATAGCATCGCCTACAAAATGCACCCCCAAGCCTACCCGCTTCGTGAAAGGCAAATGAGCTGCCACAGACTGACTGCTAAGTCCGCTATTTTGTTCTGCACCATTGTTCCAGCCGAGCCATTGTGCGCGATGCAAAAAAGCAATGGTTAAATAGTCCTGACTACCTGCATAGGCAGGATTGAAGGTCAAACTATTAAACATATACTTACTAAAAAGGGCATCTTGTTGAGCAGGCAACAAGGAAGTACAAAAGAGGAGAAATGTAGTAAATAGATACTTCATAATCGGTAATGGATATGCGCGAGATGTAAGCCTGTTGAGTATAAAGGACTAAGATACGGATTCTTTATTGAAATTTTAAACTGTGCTACCGAATGTAGAAGGGTTTTCCTGCAAAAAATGATTATGCCTTAAATTCAGTACTTTTTCAAGCGTTTTTGTTGAAATTGATGATATTGTTGAAAATGTTGAACGTAAAAATCAACAATTTCAACGCTTTCAACATCTTCAACAAGCATTTCCTGTTTTACAGGAAAACCATTCCGAATGTAGGTATAACAAATTGCACAATTGTATGATTTACTTCTCCCACCAATGAATTGGTGGGCTAAAACTATTTCGTGATAAAATACAGCCCACCAATTCATTGGTGGGGGACGTACGCAAAAACATACATTATAAATTTTTCAGGCAAAAAAGTGTAATTTGTTATAAACACCTACTGAATTCGCTCAGGCTTACGTTCCAAAGGCACTTTATACACTTCTCCTTCTAGTGCAAGCGCTGTATTCGGAAAAATGTATTGTGCTTCCTCTCTAAGCAAATCGACATGCAAATAGCGCGAGGAATAATGCCCGATTAATAACTGTTGCACAGCAGCCAATTTTGCAATAGTAGCTGCATCTTGCGCGGTGGAGTGCATCGAAAACTCTGCTTGCTTGTAGTGGCGATTGAGATAAGTGGCCTCGTGGTATAGCAAATCTACTCCCTTGATGATTGGTACTAGTGCTTCGTTATAAGCTGTATCCGAGCAGTAAGCAAAGGAACGGCTAGGATAAGGCGGCAGGGTCAATGTTGCATTTGGGATAATTTCGCCGTCTTCTGTAGTAAAATCATCCCCTTCCATCTTGATTCCACGAATAGCCGCTTTTGGGATGTCATAGCGTTCTAGGGCTGCTATATTGATACGGGGCGGACGTTGCTTTTCCCGAAATAAATAGCCACAAGTAGGTACCCGATGCAGCAGCGGAAAACTAAATACTTCTATGGCTTGATTTTCAAAAATACGACTGTGTATCGTAGGGTCAAGTTCATGAATATTCAATTCGTAGGGAATGTAAGAGTGGGTATGCGTTAAATTCGCTTCAATGAAGGCTTTAATACCTGTAGGCCCAAATACTTGCATGGGAACATCTCGCCCCAATAGCGAATAGGAGGTTAATAGTCCAATGAGTCCTAACACATGGTCGCCATGCAAATGGCTAATAAAAATTTGCTTAATCCGACTACGACGGAAGGCATAGCGGCCAAGTTGCATTTGTGTGCCTTCTCCGCAATCTATCAGATATATTTGGTCTTGTATATTCAGGATGTGTGCGGATGTATGTCGCCCTGCTATAGGAATAGCCGCACCTACGCCTAGTGGTGTAAATTCAAAAGTCAAATTGCACTATGGTAAAATTAATTGAAAATGGAGAATTGAAAATTGATAAAAAACATTCTATTATGTATCTCACTAAAACGGTAAAAAATAAGTTATCGAAATTTAAATTATAAACAATTGACAATCAAATATAAAATCATTGTCAATTGTCAATTTTAAATTGTCAATTCACTTACTAATTTTCAATTCTCCATTTTCAATTTTCAATTTGGCAAACATACCAATACTTATAGTATTTCGTTATTCCGCGTTAATATCACGCTCCAATTGTTCCATAAAGATATACTCAATCGATTCTTCTACTGTAGGAATGATAGTAAGTACCGAGTCAAGACGTGAAATTTCGATAAGCTTTTTCACACTTGGATGATTGATACCTGTAAGTACGAAAGAACCTGCTCCTTTCCAAAGACGATTGGCGGTCAGGATGGCACTCAAACCAGAAGAATCTACAAATTTCACATCTGCAAGATTCAAGATTAAATTCTCCACGCCCTCATTCACCATCACTATAAATTCTGATTTCAAATCAGGAGCTACTACCGAGTTTAAATTATCCTCTTGTAGGCTAAAAACAGTATATCGCTCTTTTTTATCTATGCTAAATTTCATTCAGATGTTATTATAAACTAGATATGAGACATTAGCCCTGATAACAATAGTGCTTGTGTATCGAGAGCGATGTGAGACCTACTAATAGCTACTCGCAAACCTAGTTCTTGTTTATTTCTTCAATCCTAAAATTGAAGGTGTAGTTTCTTAAATTTTCCGCAAAGCTAAGGAATTTTAAAATTCGAGGAAAGGGGCAGATAAAATTATTGGGGTATTTGTCAAAGAACCCAAAAAGATAGCATATGAATTGAGTTCGTTTATGTTTAGAATACATAAGTAGTCGAGTGTAAATACTTTCCGCTATTATTGGCTGCTTTTTTTGAATGGCAGCGTTAAAAATGATGACCAGCCAAGGAGGATGCTCATAATTTTTGCCTTGCCCTTCAAAAAAATCAGCTCAATAGTAACAGGAAATTATTTAAACTCGACTACTTAAATTCACAACGAAAATCTCCTTTTTTTCGTTCTATCTGCATAGATTTGTAAGGAATGGTGAAATATTAAATTGACCATTTTTCATTTTTAGCAAAATCAAAACGGTCTGTAAGTCGTGTAATTTTGATAAAAATAGAAAATCTAAAAGGTCAATTTATTATTTGAACTCATATTAATGACATGAAGATAATAGACAAATTGCTCATCAAGTCTTTCATTCCACCTTTTGTGGTAACGCTTTTCATCGCCATTTTCGTGTTGGTGATGCAGCAGGTATGGCTATACCTAGAAGATATGGCGGGAAAAGGCGCGGGTATTTTTCTACTTACTGAAATGTTAGCTTACATGTCTGTATCGCTACTTCCACTAGCCTTACCTATTGCTGTACTTTTATCTTCGGTCATGGTACTAGGCAACCTTGCAGAACGCTACGAATTATCGAGCCTAAAATCCGCAGGCGTAGCACTTTGGCGCATTATGTTGCCCTTAGTAGGCGTAGCTTTTTTGATTAGTATTTTTTCATTTTATTGTTCCAATAAATTAATCCCTATCGCCAATTTGCAGTCCAAGTCGCGCTTATATGATATTCGTAATCAAAAACCAACCCTTAGCCTAACGCAAGGCGTTTTCAATGATGATTTTCAAGGCTTTTCTATTCGGATTGGTAAAAAACACCAAGATGGTAAGACCATTGAAGATGTACTCATGTATGACCAAAGTCAAGCATCGAATGGAAAATACAGCATGGTGAAAGCTACCGATGGCGAAATGTATAGCACAAGCGATGAGAAGTTTTTTGTGATGAACCTAAACGACGGACATCAGTTTTCGGAGATGAAATCTACAAATTCTGGAAAAGATAAAAGTTATCCGTTTATGCGTACCTCCTTTAAGACCTGGACAAAAGTATTTGACCTCAGTGATTTCCAAATTGACCGTACGGATCCTACTGCATTTAAATCACATTACAGTATGCTGAGTGTGCTAGAACTGCAAGTAGCAATCGACTCCATAAACGCAAAAGAAGACAAACGTAAACAAAGCCTTGCTTTTGATATTAATCGCTCCTATCACGAACGGCATCAGCAACAAAAAGCCGAAGAAAAAGCCAAACAAAAAAAGACCAAGCAACTCCTCAAAGACTCGCTCATCACAGCAAGCGAAGATGAGCCAGTAGAACTGGAGGAGCTGGAGCAGATAATGCCATCCGATAATCCGCCACCAAACCTAGATTCACTATCAAAAATACAAGCAACACGCGCTGCGGAGCTTGCGGCAGATAAGAAAAAAAATAAGCGTGTCTCGCTTGATTCGTTAAAAATACAACAAGCAAACAAAGCAAAAATCAACCGCACGAAACATAATAGAAAATCTATCATTGAGCAACTTATTCAAGATGAACGCGATTTAGCAAAACATACTAGCCTACTTACCACTTTTCCCGAAAAAAATCGCAAGCAATTAATCAACAAAGCCAAATCGTTCACACGTGGTGTGCAAGGGAGTGTTTCTTCTGTGAAGCGTGCTATGGAACGCTTAGAAGACGCACGTATTGACCACCGCTACACCCTCCATTATAAGTTTAGTTTAGCTTTATCCTGTCTTATTTTTTTATTCATTGGTGCACCGATGGGGGCAATTGTACGAAAAGGTGGCTTTGGCTATCCTATTTTAATTTCGATAGGCTTTTTTGTAGTCTTCATCATGCTAGGTATTTTATGCAAAAAACTATCCGAAACAGGCGAATTGGATGCAGCGGTTGCAGCTTGGATGCCTTGCATCATCTTTGCACCTATTGGTATCTTTTTAAGCTACAAAGCCATGAAAGATTCTAAGATTCTGAATGTAGATAGGTATTTTGCTGCTATTGCACGTCTTTATGCCCGTTTTGCAAAGTAACAGAAGCAAGCTATCTTTGCAGGCATTTTCAATGT
>JAHDCQ010000239.1 GCA_020629845.1 Saprospiraceae bacterium
AGTTATGCTCTCTCCTCATGCCTCGACTAACGAAAAAATAAGCTCCCTAAAGTTGGTAATTACTTACGGGTTGATGCACTAGTGCATCAACCCATACATTGGCATTCCTTCTTTGTATATGTTTGTATGATTAATTTATATCAATTTCATCTCTTCTAAAGCTCTCATAATCACCTTTTTTGAAAAAAAAGTATGAAAAAAGCAACAAAACAAACGCATGTCAGTATAATATATTATTAAAATTTAAATGTAATCACCCTGACGTAGATAAACAACATCAACTGCTAAACCTACACATATGAAACATCAATTGCTTGTACTCATTTTTGGAGTCATCATTGGTGCCTATGTACCTACATATGCTCAACCTTCCCAAACAGCAAATGATTATGTCAAACCGTATGATGGTCACTTTGGCTATGGCACGAATGTGGGATATTATCCGCGTTCGTGGGGCGGTACTAATTGGACAGTAGAACAATTAGGTGACTTGGCTATTGGCAATCAGTGGGCAGATGTACAAGGTGCAGGAGTCACCACTATGCGTCCTTCTTTACCACATTGGTTTAATAAGCAATGGGGCTATGACTTTCGGGTAAGAGCCTTCGAACATTATAAAAGTTTGGGGGCTGAAGACCATGTAGTCTTTCTTAGTGACCCAGAAGTGAATGACCGTGACCCTACGCAACATTGCCCAGGCGAACAGTCGGCTATGTTCAAAAATATGTATGAACCTATCTGGGATAATGGCGAACATGACACACCAGTAAATGAAGCCAATACCTATGCTACTTATGTGTATAAGACGGTAAGTAACTATAAAGATTATGTGAAATTTTGGGAAGTTTGGAACGAACCAGATTTCACAAGGCATGGTAATTATTTCGACTTGCGAGGCAATGAAGGGAATTGGTGGGACAACGATCCTGCGCCATGCAGTTACAAATTGCGTGCGCCAATTGAGCATTATATTCGCTTATTACGTATTAGTTATGAGGTCATCAAACATGTAGACCCTGATGCGTATGTAGCCGTTGGTGGTTTAGGGTACCCTAGCTTTTTGGATGCTATTTTGCGTAATACGGATAATCCTAATGGCGGCGGTATCAATGAGGAGTTTCCTTTGATGGGGGGCGCGTATTTCGATGTTATGAGCTATCATACCTATCCGCATATTGATGGCAGCCTCCGGATATGGAATAGCGATCGCACGAGTTCTACTTGGAAGCGCAATACGGATATGGCGGTAGATGGCGTATTGAGCCTTTATCATGAATTTGAAGATGTGCTATTTGAGCATGGCTACAATGGTAATCAATATCCGAAGAAAGAGTGGATTATCACTGAATCGCAAGCACCACGTAAGCCCATTCGTCACGATTGGGGATCGGATGAGATACAGGTAAACTTTATTATAAAAGCATTAGTGGAGACGCAACGCTATAATATTCGCCAATTTCATGTCTATACGATTGGGGATAAGCGCGATTATTCTGCGGCGTGGCAGTTGGGGCATGAATATGAGTTGATGGGCTTTTATAAAAATTTAAATAAAGCTAAGCCTTTCCAGCAGCAAGCCAATGATATAGCACTAGCGCATAAAACAACCTCCGATTTATTGTATGGTAAACGCTTTGATCATGCAGCTACGGAGCAATTAAACTTGCCTGATGATATACGAGGTGGTGCATTTAGGGCAGAGGATGGGCAATTAAGCTATGTACTATGGGCGCGCATAAAAGATGATAGAACAGAAAATGCGAATAAAAATATCAACCTGAAAGCTATTTTAGGAGCAGATATGGTGGAAGTACGCCAATGGGATTTTTGCCGATCAAATAGCTTGAGTTTTATGTCCAGCTCTAATATTCAACTTACAGGTCAGCCTATCTTTTTTCGTGCAATGCAGAAATGTGCCGACGATGCTATAAGTGTTGAGCTAAGAAATACTAGTGCAGCCAATTGCAATGCAGCGAATGGAGGACTTGATGTGGTCATTTCGAATGGTGCACCTAATCATACGATTTATTGGACAGGCCCGACTTCTGGTAGAGAAGTGATTGATGGTCATTGGTTATCCATTCGGAATTTGAAAGCGGGTTATTATGATTTTGTAGTGATGGACTCCAATGGCTGTGGCGCAAGTGCGAGCCTTAGTGTGCCTGCTACCGAAAATGATTGTGCAAGTACCTGTGAAGACTTTTCGATTAAGCTGAACGATCCAGTATCCAGTTGTGGAAATAGTGGCAAATTCGATGTGGCTATCACAGGTGGTTTAGGAAATATGCGAATAGAATGGTCAGGTAGAATGTCAGGTGCTAAAACCATTCAAGGACGCTGGACAAGTATTACAAATTTACCTGATGGAAGTTATACAGTAAAGGTAGTAGATGCTAATGGCTGTACAGCTTACGCAATGACGGAATTGGTGTGTTCTTGTAATACAGTAGCATTCGATTTAAAAGACCCTGTATCAGCAGGCTGTGGGGCAAGTAATGGTAAATTTGATGTAGCTATTACAGGCAATCATCCGAATTTCAATATTCGCTGGACAGGACCAAGGTCAGGCAGCGAAACCATTAGTGGACGTTGGTACAGTGTCCGAAATTTGCCTAAGGGAACGTACAATGTAACAGTAAAAGATGCTACTGATTGTGCTATTACGAAGTCTATTTATCTATCCGAAACGGGTTGTGGCGCAAATACGCCAAATGGCGATGAGCTAGAAGATAGAAATTCTTCAGTAGAAATAGTGAATACAAAAGCAATAGTCTTTAATATTTACCCGAACCCTACAAACGGGACGTTCTATACCACGATTGAAAGTGCAACAGCTACGGATGTACAGGTGGAATTAGTGGATGCTGTGGGGCGTATCCTTGCAGTTCATCAAGTGAGTGATGTAGCGTATTTGCAACATCAATTTGATTTATGGAATCGGCAAAATGGGCTCTATTTTGTGCGACTAACTACTGCCGATGGAGTTCAGGTAAAACCTATCGCTTTAGTGCGCTAATAAAATTGTGCTTTTGCTGAAAAATTCAGTAACGCAAAACGCCTCTTGGATGCTTTTCCAAGAGGCGTTTGTATTT
The DNA here is from genome assembly GCA_020629845.1 of Saprospiraceae bacterium. Classification (GTDB taxonomy): domain Bacteria; phylum Bacteroidota; class Bacteroidia; order Chitinophagales; family Saprospiraceae; genus JAAUTG01. The sequence continues at coordinate 3,093 of JAHDCQ010000239.1, forward strand.
TCAGGCTTGCCCGTTCGCTTAATTCAAAGCCAAATCTAAAACCTCGCTCATTTTATCCACATAATGGAAATTCAAGCCTTTGATGTAGCTTTCTGTGATTTCAGCTACATGTTTTTCATTCTCCTTACAGAGCAGCACATCTTTTAAACCCGCCCGTTTTGCAGCTAGAATTTTCTCTTTGATACCACCTACTGGCAATACCTTACCGCGCAGCGTGATTTCCCCCGTCATGGCAAGATGCGGACGTATCGATTGTCCTTTAAAAGCAGAAGTCAAAGCCGAAAGCATGGTCACACCCGCTGACGGGCCATCCTTTGGAATAGCTCCTTCTGGCACGTGGATGTGAATGTCATATTCCGCAAAGCGTTCTTTTTCAATACCTAGTTTTTCTGCATTTGCCTTAATATAGCTTAAGGCGGTACTTGCAGATTCCTTCATCACATTACCCAAATTGCCCGTTAGCGTCAGTTTGCCACTGCCTTTACTTAGGCTGGTTTCTATAAATAAAATATCGCCGCCTACACGCGTCCAAGCCAAGCCAATGGCTACGCCCGGCACATTTGGCTTTTGATATTGTTCTTTCGAGTAGCGTGTCGGGCCAAGAATATCTTTTAGATGCTCTGGTTTGATGGAAACCTCGTAGGCTTCTTCCATCGCCACATTTTTTGCCACCCGACGCATAAGCGCAGCAATTTGTCGGTCAAGCGAACGTACACCCGATTCGCGGGTATATTGCTCTATGATGCTTGTAATTGCCTTTGTGCTAGGCTTCACATGAGTAGCTTTTAATCCATGTGCTTCACGCTGCTTTGGAATCAGGTGCTTCTTTGCAATTTCTACCTTCTCCTCCGTCGAATATCCACTAATATGGATAATTTCCATACGGTCGCGTAGGGCAGGCTGTATCGTATTTAGATTATTCGCCGTAGCAATAAAAAAGACTTTCGATAAATCATATTCTATATCCAAGTAGTTGTCATGGAAAGTAGAATTTTGCTCTGGATCGAGTACTTCCAAAAGGGCAGAAGAAGGGTCGCCGCGAAAATTTTTACCTACTTTATCTATCTCATCTAAGATGAAAACAGGATTGGAGGAACCCACCTTTTTCAAGCCCTGAATAATACGCCCTGGCATTGCCCCAATATAGGTCTTGCGATGCCCTCGAATTTCCGACTCATCATGCAAACCTCCAAGCGACATTCGTACAAATTCGCGGTTCAATGCCCGCGCCACCGATTTTCCAAGTGATGTTTTACCCACACCAGGCGGGCCTACTAGGCACAAAATCGGAGCTTTCATATCGCCCTTTAGTTTCAGGACCGCCAAATGTTCCAAGATGCGGTCTTTCACTTTTTCCAAGCCGAAATGGTCTTTATCCAGCACTTTTTTGACCTTTTTTAGGTTGAAATTATCCTCGGTATACTCTTCCCAAGGCAAATCGAGTAGCAATTCCAAATAATTCAATTGCACCGAATACTCTGCCACTTGCGGATTGATGCGCTGCAATTTTTCAAGCTGCTTCTCAAATCGCTCCTGTATTGCCTTCGCCCACTTTTTATCTTTAGCGCGTTCTTTGAGTTCGCCTATTTCTTGCGTTTGCGGATTTTGGCCTAACTCATCTTGTATCGTCTTCAACTGCTGATTCAGGAAGTAGTCGCGTTGCTGCTTCTCTAAGTCGCCACGTACTTTATTCTCGATTTGGTCTTTAAGTCGGAGTACCTGTAATTCGCCATCCATTTTAGTCAGAATCAAATTGGCTTTTTCGCTCAATTTATTCATTTCCAAAATTTGCTGCTTCACTTGTACTTTCGTATTTAGATTAGAGGCAATGAAGTTTAACAAGAAGCTATTGTTATTGATATTTTTGAGCATCACCCGCGCTTCCGAAGGAATATTCGGTGAAAGCTCAATAATCTGCTGCGCCATATCATTAATAGAAGCAATCATAGCTTCAAATTCTAAGGGATTTTTGGGCGATTCATATTCTAAGGTCTTTACTCGCCCTTCCATGTGGGGCGTGTCTTGTACCAATGCCTCTAACTCAAATCGCCTGCGTCCTTGCAAAATTGCTGTAATCGTGCCATCAGGCATACGGAGCAATTTCACAATGCGTGCCAATGTACCGATGGGGTAGAGGTCATTTGCGCCTGGCTCTTCCACATCATCGTCGCGCTGCGATAGCACTGCAATAATGCGCGAATCATTATAGGCTTTATTAATTGCCTTGATAGAACGTTCGCGCCCGATGGTAATTGGAATCACAATACCAGGAAATAGCACCGTATTTTTGAGTGCTAAAATAGGTAAGGTATCAGGATACGTGTCTTTTTGATTTTCCGCGTCATCCTCATCTATTGGTATAATGGGCATAAATTCCGCATCTTCATCAAACGCTTGCACACCAAAAATATCTTCAAACATTAATTTTGTTTTTAGTTTTTTTGACTAAAACCTTGTGTCAATATGACAGCAAAAATATTAGATTTAGTCCACTACGGTATAAGCCAATAACTATACCAAGCTCTGTTTTTGACAGAATGGCAGCTTTTTAAATCACCTGAAATCCATACGCATAAGGGTCGTCCTCATCATCAATAATGATTTGATTGTAGCCTGTAATTTTTGCCCAGCCTTGTATGCTTGGAATAATGGCATCAAAATCGCCACATGTTGTACGCGCTTCCACTTTTCCAATGAATTGACTTCCAATAAAACTTTCATGCACAAAAGTATCGCCTACTTGCAGCTTGCCTTTCGCTGCCCATTGTGCTATGCGTGCGGAAGTGCCTGTACCACAGGGCGAACGGTCAATCGCTTTATCGCCATAGAAAACGGCATTGCGCGCATCTGCAGCTTCAGAAATGGTATTGCCCGTCCAAAGCAAATGACTTAATCCCTTGATATTTTCATGCAAAGGATGCTGAAATTCATATTGCTCATTTAGTCGTTTTCGGATGACGGGACTCCAACGAATTAAGTCACCTGCGGTGTAGTTGTGGATACCACTAAAGTTAGCTTGCGGGTCTACGATAGCATAGAAATTGCCGCCATAGGCTACATCTACTTGCAATTTGCCCAAATCTGGACAATCTACATGTAGGTTTTCTTTGTAGAGAAAGGAGGGAACATTGGTCAATTTCACAGATTTAATTTTCTTACCGACTTGCTCATACTCCGCTAGTACCAAACCCGCAGGCGTTTCCAGACGGAGTTTGCCTGCTACTTTAGGTTGCACTAAGCCTTCTTCCAACATAATCGTGACCGTACCAATCGTGCCATGCCCACACATAGGTAGGCAGCCGCTCGTTTCTATGAAGAGAATGCCTATATCATTTGCTGCATTGGTAGGCGGATATAAAATACTGCCCGACATCATATCGTGTCCCCGTGGTTCAAACATGAGTCCTTTGCGTATCCAATCGTATTTTTTTAGGAAATGAAGTCGGCGTTCGCTCATAGAATTGCCTTCCAATATTGGTCCACCACCTGCTACTAAGCGCACGGGATTGCCGCAAGTGTGGGCATCTACACAGAAAAAAGTCTTACGCATAAAATTCGGCTTATTTATAAGCCATAAAGGAAGTGATTTTTTATATTTTGAATGCGAAATTTAAGAGCTTTTCTATCTTTGATAAAAAAATCACTTTGTAAAAAATCTGCTGGTTTAGGATTGATAAGCGCGAAGCATGAGCGATTGTTAAGCCCAGCTGCTTGATTTGGGCTTAACAATCGCTCTGCGCTTATCAATCCAGCTTGGCGGATTTGCTTAACAGCTAGGTTTTTACAGAGGGAAAAAATATATACATGCGTCTACTACAAGTTTATGAATATCAGCAAATTCGTATAGGCGAATCGGTAGGCGCGACGGTTTTTGAGGAAAAAGACTTCAATGCCCTTGCCGCTTATTCGCAAAGCCACCAAGGACACTATTATAAATTAGCCCATCGCGCTATTCGTTTTTCGCATTATGTAGGAGCCTTGCAAGTGGGCGATTTGACAATAGAAATTCTACCAAAAGCTGATAAAAATAGCCCGCTTCCCGTTTGGCGCGACGCACTTTTGGATATGTTGCGCTATTGTAAAATCCTAAATATCGAAACGCTGGCTTCTGCGAACTTGCGTCAAAAAAGTAATTCCATACTCGAACTCTATTACGAACGCTATTTGGATGCCGTAGATGTGCTGCTTCGGCAAGGCTTGCAGAAGGGCTATCAGGTGCAAGTGGCGAATAGCAGCAGTGCGAAGGGGCAAATTCAGTTTCATCAACAAATTCAGAAAAATCGCTTGCATCAGGAGCGGTTTTATACGCGTTTTCAAGATTATAATTACGCTAATTTATTAAATCAAATTCTTTGGGCTGCACTGGACATTTTGCAGCAATTGCCGCTTTCTTTGCGACTTTCTGATAAGCTGCGGCGCGTGAAAGCCCGCTTTCCTAACATTACGACTAAAGCCATTGGCGCAAAGGATTTTACGCGCCTACGCTTGCATCGTCGGGCAGCGCATTATAAGGAAGCCTTGGACATCGCGGAGCTGCTAATTCGTCGTTTTCGACCTGATATTCGTGCTGGTACACGGTCTTTGATAGCGGTTTTATTTGATATGAATGTGTTGTTTGAAGAATATATTTTTCGCCAATTGCAGCGATTGGAACGCAATGACATTCAAGTATTTCGGCAGCAATCCAAAGCTTTTTGGAATCGCCGATCTATACGTCCTGATATAGTACTGCATTTGGGGGAAGAGCGGGTAGTGTTGGATACCAAATGGAAAATCCTAGAGCGGGTGCAGCCAAGTATGCCCGATGTGCAGCAAGCTTTTGTGTATAGTCAATATTTTGATGCTCAAAAAGTAGCTCTAATTTACCCCAAAGTGAATGAATTACAAGATTTATCGCCTACTGCTTTTCAACCTTTTTCGGATGGAAAACAGTATTTTTGCCAAGTCTATTTCGCAGCAGTTATTCGCGATGGATATTTGAATAAACATTTAAGTGAAGACATCCTAAACGTACTTTTATGAGCGATATCCTCCAACATGCTTATGATGCAGAGACTTTCCGAAAGCAAGGCTATGCACTTATAGATTTACTAGCAAA
>JAHDCQ010000009.1:0-5089 GCA_020629845.1 Saprospiraceae bacterium
GAATTCTAGGAAAAACTATCTTTGCCCCATGAATTATCTCACACTCGAAAATATATCCAAAAGCTACGGAGAAAAGACCTTGTTTGAAGGCATCAACCTGCAAATCAATCAAGGCGAAAAGATTGCTTTAGTCGCAAAGAATGGAGCGGGTAAAACGACTTTGCTTAAAATCATCGCTGGTGTGGAAGCCGCGGAGGGCGAAACGCATCGTATTATACTAAGGCGTAATATTCGAGTGGGATGGCTACCACAAGAACCTGAATTTAAAGCTGGGCAAAGTGTATTAGAGGCGGTTTTTGATTCGGAAAATCCCAAAATAAAAGCCGTACAAGCCTATGAAGAGGCGATGCTATTGAAGCGCGACGAGGATATTAATAATGCCATTGTGAAGATGGAGGAGTTGAAGGCGTGGGACATTGAGGCAAAGGTAAAAGAGATTCTATTCAAGTTTAATATCAAGGATTTACAACGCCCCATAGACGTACTATCGGGTGGACAGAAGAAACGCATAGCCCTAGCAAAAGTCTTGATAGAAGAACCTGAATTCCTCATACTCGATGAGCCGACTAACCACCTTGATATTGAAATGATAGAATGGTTGGAAACTTATCTTCAAAATCCGAATCGTACCTTATTTATGGTGACGCACGACCGCTATTTCCTCAATCGCGTATGCAATACGATTATTGAATTGGACGGCGGTGAGGTGCATAAATATAATGGCAATTACGAAGACTTTATCATCAAGCGTAGTGCACGACTCGAAAATCAAGCAGCTAATTTGGAACGCACGCAAAAGCTTTTTAAGCGCGAACTAGAATGGATGCGTCGCCAACCACAAGCTCGCACCACTAAAGCGAAGTCGCGGATTGATGATTTTTATGAAATTAAGGAAAAAGCGCATCAAAAGATAGAAGAAACCGAAATCAAAATTGACCTCAAGGGCGCGCGCTTGGGTAGCAAGATTGTGGAGTTTCACTATATCTCGAAGAGCTATGGTGACTTGCAAATTGTAAAGGATTTTGATTATAAATTTCGTAAAAATGAGCGCGTAGGCATCGTCGGGCCAAATGGCGTGGGGAAGACGACCTTCTTGCAGCTCCTTACGAAAGAAATTCGCCCTGATAGTGGCAAAGTAGTGATAGGCGGTACGGTACAATTTGGCTACTATACTCAAGAGGGCATTTCCCTAGCCGAAGATAAGCGCGTGATTGATGTCATCACAGATATAGCAGAATACATTCCGCTAGAAAAAGGGCAAAAAATGACCGCTGCTACCCTACTGGAACGTTTCTTATTTAGTAGGAAACAGCAGCAGCACTATATATCTACTTTGAGTGGTGGTGAACGTCGGCGCTTGCATTTGCTTACCGTAATTATGCAAAATCCGAATTTTCTAATTCTGGATGAGCCGACGAACGACCTAGATATTATTACGCTCAATATTTTAGAGGACTTTTTGCTCCAATTCCCAGGCTGCGTAGTCATCGTGACACACGACCGCTACTTTATGAATAAGCTAGTGGAACACCTTTTTGTATTTGAAGGTGAGGGTAAAATCCGCGATTTCAATGGCGATTATGACGACTATCGCGCGATGCAAAAAGCAAAACTTCAAGCTGAACGTGCTGCTAAAACATCGGACGAGCCGAAAGCAAAGAAACCCAAATCAAAAGATACCTCCAATAATCTAAGCTACGAAGAACGCAAAGAACTCAAACGCGTAGAGCGCAAAATGGAAAAGCTAGAGGAGCAAAAAGCAAAAATCTCTGAACAGTTCAGCGATGCGAGTCTTACACCTGAACAAATCACAGATTTATCGAAGCAGATTGGTGCCATCAACGATGAGCTAGAAGAAGTGGAAATGCGCTGGATGGAATTGGCAGAGAAAAGTTGATACTATAAATCACAAAAGCGACATCAAGTAAAAACCTAATGTCGCTTTTTATATAAATGATTTAAGCTAAATCGTATTAGTCGGCAAAGACTTCTAGTTTTGCAGCCGCTACTACTTCTTTGTGTAACTTTATGTTAGCAACATATTCGCCAAGCTCCTTGATTTCATCAGGCATATCAATAATCTTACGATCTACCTCTACACCCAATTGCTCTGCTAATGCTTGCGCTACTTGTACATTGGTTACGCTACCAAAGATTTTACCACTTGTACCCGCTTTTGCAGCAATCTTAAGTGGTGTTGCTTCGATTTTATCTTTCACTACTGTAAATTCATCTACTAGTTTCGCGTTCTCAGCAGCTTTTCTTGCACGGAAGTCTTCTAGTCTTGCCATGTTGGTCGCATTAGCGATAATCGCCATGCGTTTAGGAATCAAAAAGTTACGTCCATAGCCTGGTTTCACGGACACTACGTCGTACTTTTCGCCTAACTTTTCCATGTCTGTTAATAAAATAACATTCATCTCTTTATAATTATGAGTGATGAATTATGAATGATGAGTAGATATTGCTCATCACTCATCCTTCATAAATCATCTCTTAGATTATTTTTTAAATAAATCAGTTACGTAAGGAAGTATTGCTAAGTGACGTGCGCGCTTCACCGCAGTAGACACTTTACGCTGATACTTGAGTGAATTGCCTGTGATACGGCGCGGCAATAATTTACCTTGCTCATTCACAAATTGTCCTAAGAACTCCGCGTCTTTATAGTCGATGTGCTTAATACCGTACTTCTTGAAACGGCAAAACTTCTTACGCTGCGAACCAATATTGGGGTTACTCAAAAATTTTATATCATCTCTAGATGCCATAACTTTTTTAATTTTGAATTAGTGAAATTATCTTCTTCTTCCTTTACGCTGCTTCTGGCGTTCTTCCTGACGCTTCAGCTCTTCCTGACGCTTGCGCTCGTTGTTTTCCTTACGGATATGCCCAATTTTGCCATCGCGCTTATCTTGGTTGTACTGCACACCGTACTTGTCGAGTGCTACAGTCAAGAAACGGAGTACTTTATCATCGCGGCGCATTGACAACTCATATGTGTCTATGATTGCACCCGATTGCGTTGTATACTCGATACAGTAGTACTCGCCTGATGTGCGTTTTTTAATTGGATAAGACAACTGTTGCAAGCCGATTTCATCCACATGGGTAATTTCACAACCCAATTCTTTGAGCTGATCCACATAAGTCTGGGCGGTTGCCTTGATTTCCTCAGAGGACAACACGGGATCAACTATAAAGGTCACTTCGTAATGACGCATGATTTGAATTACAATTTAAAACACTTTTATTGATCACTAATGATTCGCTATTTGCTTCATTATCAGCACAACAAAAGCATTTTTACATTAGCAATAGCCAAGGAACTTATGCATGACTACTACCTAAAATCTAATTTATTTCAAAAGAGGCACGAAAGTAGTGTTTTTTTAGGAAATACAAAAATGATTTTTCGTTCTCGTGAATGGGCGATTGTGTCGCAGATTCATCGGTTAATAAGAAACTAGCAGATGAGCCGAATTAGTTTAACAACTCATTGACAAAAACCGAACACCAAAACGCCCACATTTCAAGTCTTTAAAGCAAACATCATCAAAATGAGAAATACAACACTTTTTCTATTCTTAGCACTCGGCTTTTTTGCCACAAGCTGTGCGAGTGATAGTGGTGCTCAAGCAAAAGAGAGCGCACAAGCTGATATGCAAACAGCAGAATACGACTATCAGGAACAAAAACAAGCCCAAGCGAAAACAGACGATTTAGTCATACAAGAACGTAAAATCATCCGCACAGCAAGCATGCGCTTCCAAGTAGATGATCTGAAAAGTAGTAGTAAACGTATCGAAGCTATGACTAAAGAGCTAGGTGGCTTTATTGCCAATAGTCAGCAGCGCAGTTCTAACTATTCCATCCAAAATGACATAAATGTACGCATTCCTAGCGAACGTTTTGATGAATTCCTGGCACGCGTGGAACAAGAAGCCCTTTATATCAATCATAAAAATGTAAATGCGAATGATGTAACCGAAGAATATGTAGACATCACGACTCGCCTGAAAACAAAAAAAGAAGTCCGCGACCGCTATATTGAAATTCTACGCGATAAAGCAGTAACCGTAGAGGAAGTACTCAATGCCGAAGAAAAAATACGCATTCTACAAGAAGAAATCGAAGCCGCCGAAGGACGCTTAAAATACCTTAGTGATAGGACGAACTTAAGTACTATTGATCTGAATTTGTATCAAAAAGTCCCCTATGCGAGTGCGCCCAAACTTTATGAACGAGGCTATTTTTCAAGACTAACAGAAGGCTTTTGGAATGGCTGGGAAATGATACAATCCATTTCGATTGGCATCGTAACCATTTGGCCCATTTGGTGCTTGTTGATTGCCTTCTTTTTTGTAAGAAGACGGTTTTTCAGCAAAAAAAGCGAATAAAACACAAGCAGCCTAACTTAATGCTAGGCTGCTGTTTCACTAGATTTAGTGTCCGATGTTTGCCAGTACTTCTCCTGATTCGAGATAGGCTTTCAGACGTTCTAAGCCTAGCTGATTGGTAGTAGCCATCTCCTTTTCTACTCCAAATAATTTCATCATGAAGCGTCCGAAAGCTGATGTTGGTACCGTAAACGTTTGGGTGATGCTAGTGCCATCTTCGTCGGCTTGTACTTCATATTCAAAAAAGGCTTTAGCTTTTGTAGGCTTTTCGATGGTACACTCAAACTTTAGATAATGGTCAGCTTCCAATGCTATTAAGGTTTGATAGCCTTTACTTTTTTCTGCAACGCCTTCCCAATGAAAAGCAGAGTTTAATGCCCCATTCTCGCCTGTTACATGATTCTTTTGCTCAGGGTCAGTTAGTAAAAAAGGCGACCAATTTGGATATAATTCCAATTGGCTCAATACTGCGTAAGTATTAGCGGGTGTCGTTTCGACGCTTATGGTCTTCACGATAGTAATCGTTTTCTTTTGTGCAAAAAGCATAGTGGTTGCGAAAGCTAAAATTGTAAGTGTCAAAAGTGCTGTTCTTAAAGTTGTCATGATGATTGTTTTTTATTTGTTTATTAATCAAATTCACCCCCATGACGAACGAGCTAATCGAAATTGGACAAGTTGATGAAAAAAAA
>JAHDCQ010000009.1:5189-42517 GCA_020629845.1 Saprospiraceae bacterium
ATTCACCCCCATGACGAACGAGCTAATCGAAATTGGACAAGTTGATGAAAAAAAAATTATTTTTTTTCGGGTTGTTCCTTCCATTGGAATGGTACAGGAATAAATTTACATTTCATCTATCCAATGCCATTTTCCTTCCTATCTTGCAGCAATTTTTGGATAAGCACTAGAAGGAATAAAATAATATGAATACATATACCTATTTCAAAGTCGAGCTAGAAAAGCATGTCGCGCAAGTGGCATTTAATCGCCCTGAAAAAGCAAACTCTTTAGTCCTATCTGCTTGGGAAGAAATGCAGCAAATATTCGAGGATTTACATCACAATCCTGAAGCACGCGTAATTGTACTAAGCGGCGAAGGCAAGCACTTTTGTGCAGGTATTGATTTGGAATTGTTGATGAACATGCAGCAATTTAATACTATGAAATGTGATGCGCGCAAGCGTGAAGCCCTGCGCACCTTTATCCTAAAATTACAAAATACCATTTCCAGTATTGAGCGTTGCCGAAAGCCTGTACTAGCAGCTATACATCGAGGCTGTATCGGTGGTGGCGTGGATATTGTATCGGCTTGCGATATGCGTTACTGCACAGAAGATGCCTACTTCACCATCAAGGAAGTAGACATGGGCTTGGTGGCAGATATTGGTACCATGCAACGCCTCCCTAAAATCATTGGCTCGGGTATGATGGCAGAAATGGCCTACACCGGTCGGAAAGTATATGGCGCAGAGGCAAAGGAAATTGGGCTTGTAAATAAAGTATATGCTGATAAAGAAACGATGCTGGAAGGCGTGTTAGAAATTGCGCGGATGATAGCCGCAAAATCACCTGTGGTGATACGCGGCACGAAAGAAATGCTGCTTTATACCCGCGACCATAGCGTGGATGAAAGCTTGAATTATATGGCAACTTGGAATGCTGCCATGCTGATGTCCACGGATTTGATGGAGGCGTTTCAATCTAGTATGCAAAAGCGTGAACCTGTCTTTGAGAACTAGTGTTTGTTTAATTTGTATAGCAGATTGGCAGAGCGTAGAGAACAATCCCTCTACACTCTACCATTTACCCTCTACAAAAACGTAGTTTTTTTATGAAGACAGCAACAGAACTGCTCAACCTACTACAAGCAGAACAAATAGAAGAAAATATTTTCCGCTCCCAAAGCCATAAAACCTATTGGGGACGGGTATTCGGGGGGCAAGTATTGGCGCAATCTTTACATGCCGCTTATAGAACGGTGTCGGAGGAATATACGGTGCACTCCATGCATGCCTACTTTATATTGCCTGGCGATATTAATCTGCCTGTGGTATATGATGTAGAAAGAATTCGTGATGGACGCAGTTTTGTGACGCGGCGCGTAGTAGCCATCCAAAAAGGACGACCAATTTTTAATATGGCGGCTTCTTTTCAGTTGGAACAAGAGGGTTTTGACCATCAAATAGATATGCCTGATGTACCACCTCCCGATGATATACTCAATGACCAAGAATACGCCAAAGTCTATGAAACCGATCGCCCTGAATTGTATGCACGCTTCAGTATTCCACGCCCGATAGAGTTTCGACCTGTGCAGCAAATCAATTGGGCAAAACCCGAAAGTGCTGCACCAGCCCGCGCGATATGGATAAAAGTAAATGGCAAATTGGACGATAACATTCGCAATCATCAAGAAGTATTGGCCTATGCTTCGGATTATAATCTCTTACTTACTGCCCTATTGCCACACCTCAACGAGATGGAATGGGGCGGCATTCAGCTTGCTAGTATTGACCATGCCATGTGGTTTCATCGCGCCTTTCGGATGGATGAGTGGCTGCTATACTCCTTGGACAGCCCTAGTGCATCCAATGCAAGAGGCTTTACGCGCGGCACTATTTTCAATCAGCAAGGGCAATTGGTAGCTTCTGTAGTACAAGAAGGTTTATTGCGGAAGCGGCGGAAAAAATAGGAAAACTATGATAGCTAGCTATCTTAGCTCAAATTTTATTTTCATTTAAAATAAAATTTGAGCTAAAAATAATTGATTGCATATACTTCTTGATGCAATCAATTGTTTTGACTACATCCCCTTAAAATCTGATTTCAAAATAAAATTCGCTCGAATTGAATAATAAATGCTATTTAGAATATGTACAAAAATAATATTAAGACACCTTAAATATTACCATCCTCTATTGACAGCATACCAATAATACCCCTATATTCGCAGCCGATTTTAAAATTATATCGTTTTAGGCAGGTCTTTTTTTATAAAGGCTTTTCTTTTGGGTTTCAAAAATGCCTAATACCGAAATCAAGCAGTCATGCAACAACAATCCATTCGGAATGTGGCGATTATCGCACACGTTGATCACGGAAAGACGACTTTAGTAGATAAAATGCTTCACGCAGGAGACTTATTCAGCGAACGCGATAAGCCTGGCGAACTCATCATGGACAATAATGAGCTAGAGCGCGAGCGTGGTATTACTATCTTGTCAAAGAATGCTGCGATTAGCTATAAAGGTGTAAAAATCAATATCATTGATACCCCTGGTCACAGCGACTTCGGTGGTGAAGTAGAACGCGTGCTTAATATGGCAGATGGTGTGCTACTGTTGGTAGATGCTTTTGAAGGCCCGATGCCACAGACGCGCTTTGTGTTGCAAAAAGCCCTAGAGCTTGGTTTGAAACCTATCGTAGTAGTCAATAAAGTAGATAAGGAAAACTGTACGCCCGAAGAGGCACACGAAAAGGTGTTCGACCTCATGTTTGCTTTAGATGCTACGGAAGAGCAATTAGATTTCCCGACGCTTTATGGTTCGGCAAAATTTGGCTGGATGAGTAATGATTGGCGCGAAAAGACAGATGATGTAACTGCGCTTTTAGATGCTATCATTGAGCATATTCCAGCACCGAAGATAGATGAAGGTTCGCTTCAAATGTTGGTGACTTCTTTGGATTATTCTAAGTTTACAGGACGTATCGCTATTGGACGTTTGCAGCGCGGACACTTGAAAGCAGGGCAGCGTATCGCATTGGCACAAAAAGATGAAAAAATTACACGCCATAGTATCAAGGGGCTGTACGGCTTCAATGGTATGGAAAAGATAAAAGTGGATGAAGTGCAAGCAGGTGATATTTGTGCCATAGTCGGTGTGGAAGGTTTTGATATTGGAGATACGATTGCGGATGCGGAAAATCCAGAAGCATTGCCTCCAATTGCAATTGATGAGCCAACAATGAGCATGCTTTTCACGATTAATGATTCTCCATTTTTCGGGAAAGAAGGAAAATATGTTACCTCTCGCCAAATTCGTGATCGTTTAAGTAAGGAACTCGAAAAGAACCTTGCGTTGCGCGTAGAAGAGACTGGTTCAGCAGATTCATTCCGTGTGTTCGGACGTGGTGTATTGCACCTTTCGGTATTGATTGAAACAATGCGTCGGGAAGGTTATGAATTGCAAATCGGGCAACCGCAAGTGATCACGAAACTGATAGATGGCGTGAAGCACGAACCCGTAGAGGAACTTACCGTAGATTTACCTGAACATGTATCGGGTAAAGTCATTGAGATGGTGACGAAGCGCAAAGGCATGATGCTCTCTATGGAGCCTAAGAATGATCGTATGCTATTGCAATTTGAGATTCCATCGCGTGGTATCATCGGTTTGCGTAGCAATGTGATTACCGTGACCGCAGGTGAGGCGATAATGACACACCGCTTTCTGGAGTTTCAGCCATATAAAGGTGCGATTCCTGGTCGTCAGAATGGTTCTTTGATTTCGATGGAAATGGGGAAAGCCATTCCGTTTTCTATCAATAATCTACAAGAGCGCGGTAAGTTTTTCGTAACTGCCAATGAGGAAATTTACGAAGGACAAGTAGTTGGTGAAAACAGTCGCCCGGGCGATATGGTCATCAACCTTACGAAAACAAAGAAGTTGAGCAATATGCGTTCTTCGGGTGCAGATACAAAGGCGAAACTTGTGCCGCCGATTATCTTTACACTAGAAGAAGCACTAGAATATATACAAGGCGATGAATATGTGGAGGTAACGCCCAGTTCTATTCGCTTGCGGAAGACGTTCTTGAAAGAACATGAGCGTAAGCGCGCTAAGAATAAGGCTTTGGCGGTGGAGGTATAGCAGCGATGAACTAGAAATAATAAGTGATGAATTGGAAACAGTTCATCACTTGTTATTTTAGGCAAGATTTGAGGTGGCAATGGCAAATATGTCAAAGGAAGTTTTTGAGCGAAGGAAGCCATGAAATTGTAGAAAGGCGCGAATTGTCCATTAGCGACGAAAGTGAAACTAAAATTCAGCAACGCCTGCGCGTCACCGATTTTCCGCATGTCATTGAACCATTTGAAGCGGGGAAATTAGCTTTCATTCGGGTTGGATATTTCATCGGGCAGGGGCGAACACTACGGAGCATACATGAATAAAGACATCCGCCTAAAGCAAGCCGAAAATACTGGGCAGCAAAATGATTGGGCAACTTGGTGCCCAGACGTAGCAGTTAGTGCGGTGGTGGATTCACCGATTAATCCTGTTTTATATCCTTGAGTTTTGGTGTTCTTTTGGCTGTATAAGCGTATCATATCTTAAATGACTGTTTGAGTTGTGAAACAATATAAAAAAATCTCAAAAAAAATTCTTCTACCTATTGCATCCTAATAAAAAATAGTGCTATTTGCGCCATCTTTTTTATCAATTATTGGTACGTGGCAATAATTGTGACTTTTTACAAAAAAGAAGTCTATAAAGCCATATATCAATAAATTGATAAAATATTATTTGAATAAAATACAAACATTCAAAATGTTCATTATTTCAACGAAAGTCGTCTTTTGGTGACGTATTCAATGAAGTTAAATCGGTAGTAGGATGGAAAATACACTAAGATATTCTGATGCAGATTTGCAAGTGTTTGAAACACTCTTGACTGAAAAACTAAACAAGGCTTATGAACAAATAGAGAGCCTACAAGTGCAACTTATCGAGATGGAAGAAAGCATCGAAGATAGCTCTGGAATGCACTATATGAATGATGGTAATTACTCCGAACAAATCGAGTTTCTAAACGGTATGGTTCACCGACAACGCAAGCATATTTCAGACCTAGAAAATGCCATAATGCGGGTCAAAAATAAAACGTACGGTAGGTGTGTAATAACAGGACAACTCATTGACAAGAAAAGGTTAATGGCTGTGCCTACTACGACAAAAAGCATGATGGCTAAAACCCAACTTGCACCTACACAGCGCAGATAAGATTTCTTACCAGAGTGCCAAAAGCAGCACTCGAATTTTCATTACAACAAGAATGGCTACAAGAACACAGCTAATCAAACCGAACACGTTTGAGGCTGAAAATCATTGGTATCCGAAGGCAATGAATGCCACGATACATCCATTGGTGAGCTTCTTTTTAAATCTCAAAAGGGAACGTATTATCAAACGCTACTGCCACCTTCATCCTGTGGTAAAGCCTGAGTATTTGGAGCAAATCCTCAGCTACAAACCACGCTATTTTATATGGGCAGGCGCAGACCTGATGCACGTCACAAATGAGGATGGCAAACGCCAAATGGTCGTCATTGAAAATAACTCTTGTCCATCGGGGCAAAAGTCTATGCCTTTGCTTGATGACAACCAAGAAGAGGGCGGTTATCGCTTGCTGATGGAACGAACCATTAAACCTATTGCAAAAGGAAAGAAGCGGAGCGTGTCAGGTGGATTGGCAGTCATTTATGACAAAAATCCGATGGAAGCCGTAGGCTATGCTCATGCAATGGCAGATGTTTTTAATACAGATGTTTATTGCACCACCTACTACCAAGACGATAAAAATCCATCCGTTCAATTCAAGGATGGAGTGCTATATGTCAAAGATGAACAGAACGACTGGAAGCCTATCAAAACGGCTTTTCGTTACCTAACACAACGTCCGTGGAATCGCTTACCTCTGCATAGCAAAACGCACATTTTCAATCCAACGGTAGCTTGTTTGGCAGGTGGACGTAACAAAATGATGGCTTCCAAAGCCTACGATTTGTACAATGCCGAATTGCGAGATACAGGCTTAGAAATTCTTACCCCCGAAACAATTTGGGATGTTAGTAAGGCAGAAATTCCGCTTTGGGTACAAAAAATGGGCGGTCAAGCTGTAGTAAAGAATCCTTATAGCAATGCAGGGCAAGGCGTTTACACCATCGTCAATCAACAAGAACTGGATGCTTTTATGGAGCAAGACTTTCACTATGAACGCTTCATTGTCCAGAGTCTTATCGGAAACTACAATTGGAGTTCGGTAAGCAATAAAGGGAAATTCTATCATGTCGGTACAATCCCAAACGACAGAGGAAATACTTATGTAGCAGATATTCGAGTAATGGTGAGTGCCACACCTCAAGGTATTCGTCCTTTGGTTGTGTATGCAAGACGAGCAAAGAAACCTCTGATGAGTAATATCGAAGAAGGTGCAGACTCTTGGGATATGCTTGGAACAAATCTATCTATCAAAAATCAAGATGGCAGTTGGGGGTCAGATACCAACCGCTTACTATTAATGGATAGACGAGATTTCAATCGCTTGGGTGTGGGCTTGGATGATTTAATAGAAGGCTATATACAAACGGTGCTTTCCATGATTGCTATTGATAAGATGGCAATTCAGCTATTCAATTCTAAAAATAAATTTCGGATGCGCCTTTTTAAGTCACTTGATGACGATAAGGCACTATTGAATGAAATAATGGTGTAGCGTACCTATATCGGTTTTCTCAATACAAAATCATGTCAAGGAGCGAGAGAATGTTAGTCATTCTCTCCGCTCTTTTATTCAGTACAAACAATGGCATACAAAATACTTATACTGACAGACCACCTTACACATACCAAAGAAAACTCTCTCTATGTTTTAGCCAATGAATTAAAAAAGCACCCTTTAGTAGAGCGACTAGACATTGCAAGTAGGGGAAATACAGATAATCATGACTTCTTTTATGCGATGAATAGTTATGAACTCAAGGTAGCTTCACCCACAAAAAAAATTAAATTTCAGCAAAGTGGAAAGCAGTTTCTATCACATACCAATACCCGTTCTTTAATTGAATATGACTTTGTTTTTCTTCGTTTGCCTCGTCCGATACCACTTGGTTTTTTCCATTTCTTAGGGCGTTATTTCGACGAGCAGCATATCATCAATCGTCCTTCGGGTATTTTGGAAACGAGCAATAAATCTTTCTTGCTACAAGTCAAACACCTTTGTCCGCCTATTAAATTGTGTCGAACGATGACCGATGTTTGGGAATTTCAACGACAATTTCCAATCGTACTGAAGCCTCTCGAAGATTACGGAGGAAAAGGTATCGTAAAAGTGAAAGACAATTTCGTGTATCATGGGAAGGAAACACAAGCTCTTTTTACTTACGAGCATGAACTACAAAAACAATTAGACAGAGGCGGCTATCTAGCGATGAAATTTATGAAAAATGTAGGACAAGGTGATAAGCGTGTACTTGTGGTAAATGGCAAAGTCATTGGAGCATCTTTGCGGCTTCCCCCCGAAGGTTCTTGGCTATGTAATGCTTCACAAGGCGGTTCGTCGCATGAAACTATTGCAGATGAACAAGAACGCTGGATGGCAGAAGAATTGCATAAAGTCCTTGCTCCAAAAGGAATTGGTATCTTTGGCATGGACACCTTAGTAGATGATGATGGCAAACGTATTTTATCAGAAGTAAATACCTTGAGCATTGGTGGCATTAAGCAAATTCAGAAGCTATCTAAAACACCAATTGTAGAGCAAACCGCCCACAGGTTAATGCAATTTGCTATTCAGCAGATAGAAACCACAGTTTTATAAATTTGGTGGGGGCAAATAGTTTGGATAAAATGGAAATCCAAAATGAATGACATTTTTGTTCAAATTATTTGTCTCCTCATTACCAAAATTTATAGAACTAAAATACAGTCGTATGATAGGAACAGATAACACACCCAAAATAAAAGAACTCAATATTGAAGACTGCCCCAAAGGAGCAATTTCTCGATTTTGGCTACGCCTTGCAGCAGATGGTATCGGTACAGCTATACATATCCCTGTGATGGTTGCACGTGGTATGCAAGATGGGCTTACACTTGGTATCACGGCAGCGGTGCATGGCAACGAACTCAACGGAATCCCTGTCATTCAACGCCTTTTCAGCGAAATTGAGCCGACACAATTGAAAGGTACTGTCGTTGGTGTGCCTGTCGTAAATGTACCAGGCTATTTATTAATGCAACGCAAATTTAATGATGGGGTAGATTTGAACCGCATTATGCCAGGCAAAGCGAATGGTAATAATAGTGAAGTCTATGCACATCGTTTCGTCCAACGGGTATTAACACACTTTGACTATCTGCTCGACCTACACACCGCTAGTTTTGGTCGTATCAACTCTTATTACATCCGTGCCAATATGGAGGATAAAACAACTGCGGAACTTGCTCACTTGCAACACGCTCAAATAATCCTCAATAGCCCTGCACCTGACCAAACAGTACGTGGCACAGCAACCCGTATGGGAAAAAAAGCGATTACGCTGGAAGTAGGCGACCCCAATGTTTTTCAGAAAGGTATTATTCGCTCTGGACTTACAGGAATGCACAATACCCTCGCTTATCTAGGCATGGTAGAGGAAGAAATAGAACAACCCGAAACGCCACCTATTGTGTGCAGTCATTCCTATTGGATTTATACCGATAAAGGCGGCGTTCTACAAGTCTTACCAAAGGTTACACAAGCCATTCAGAAAGGAGAATGTATCGCTATACTCCGCAATATTTTTGGGGATAAATTGCGAGAATACTACGCTCCTGAAGATGGTATCGTCATCGGTAAGAGTGTACATCCTGTGGCACAGACGGGAAATAGAATTTTGCATTTGGGGATTGTTTCACGCTGAAAAGGGGTATCAAAATAATTCCCAATCCAATCACAAGGGATTTCATAGAGCAAATTCAACTTATTTCACCCTCATTTTCCGCATCACCAAAAACAAGCATTAAAGCTGTTTAAAAACACGAATATCACAGCACCCGCTCCCCCAACTGCACCCGCCACAAATCCGCATAAACGCCATTTTGGGCGACTAAAGCTTGGTGTTTGCCTTGTTCAACGATTGCTCCATTTTGCAATACAATAATGCGATCAGCATGCCGAATAGTAGATAAGCGATGGGCAATAATAATCGCAGTTCGATTTTGAGCAAGGGCTTGCAGGCTGACTTGTATCGCACGTTCGGTTTCCGTATCTACGGCACTCGTAGCTTCATCCAGAATAAGAATCGGGGCATTTTTCAGAATGGCTCTAGCAATACTCAAGCGTTGGCGTTGCCCACCCGAAAGTTTGATGCCGCGTTCACCTACAATGGAGTCGTATTGATCGGGTAATTGGGCGATAAAATCATGCAATTGAGCTTGTTGGGCCGCTTCTATAATTTCCTGCTCTGTGCAGTTCAGCTTACCATAAGCGATATTTTCGCGTATCGTGCCATGAAACAAATACACTTCTTGGCTAACGAAAGCAATATTCGATCGAAGTTGCTGTAATTGAAGGTCTTGAATTGGTGTATTATCCAATAAAATCTCGCCACTATTCACATCATAAAAGCGTAGTAGTAGTTTGACTAAAGTAGATTTTCCGCCACCTGTTGGACCAGCCACGCCTATGGTTTCGCCTGCTTTTATGGCTAAATTAATGTGCTTAAGAATTGGCAAATCTGTCTTATATTCAAAATGAACGTTCTTAAATTGAATATCGCCTGCTATTTGATGGAGCAACTTGGGGTGCTGCGACTCAAGTATGGTATTTTTGGAATCAAGCAATGAAAAAATACGCCTTGCGGAAGCCCGTGCGCGTTCATATTCATCCGAAATAGTACCTAAGCGCGTGACGGGCCAAAGCAATCGCTGAATCATCATGGCAAAGAACGCCAAGCCGCCTAAAGTGAAGCCATTGGTGCCTTCTATGACCCAATACGCCCCCAACATAAGTGTACCTGCCAAGCCCAAGGCAATAAACATCCGAATCAAAGGAACGTACAGCGAACTCCAGCGAATGGCTCTAAAATTGGCATCGCGATAATTTTGCGAAGCCTCTCCTACTCTACCCAATTCGTACTGTTCGGCAGTAAAGCTTTTAATGATGCTAATGCCTGAAATATTGTTTTCTAGCCGATTGCTCAATAGTCCTACGCCTTCTCGCACTTCTTTATAGTAAGGCGCGATTTTGCGTTGATAATACACACTGCCCAACACAATAATTGGAATGGGCAACATACCAAGCAAGCCCAGGGTCATATTCACCGCACAAAGTGACCAACCAGCGAATATAATCAGCACAATTAGTTGCAAAATATCATTGAGGTTGGTGTTTAGAAAGCGTTCCAATTGGTTGATATCGTCATTGAGCATGGACATTAAATTGCCCGTTCGTTGGTTCTCAAAATAGGCTAATTCCCGCTTTTGTAGGTGTGCGTAGGCATCTAGTCGGAGGTCGTGTTGCACGCGCTGCGCGAGACGTAAAAACTCGCGCTTAAACAGCCATTCAAATAAACTTTCTGCCCCAAAAATCACCACAATCAAACTACCTAGCAGTACTATAATCTGCGGTATATCGTTCCAACCTAATCCCTGTTCAATCCAAGCAGGAATCTTGCCGCTTACGCTATCTATGAGCCAAGCCGTGAGGAAAGGCGGCATGAGGTCGAAAATCTTATTGATAATGCTAGAAGAAACGGCAAAACTCAAGCTTCGGCGATAATTTCCGAGGTATTTGAACAGCCGTCTCATTGGGCGATCCTGCATGATTAGTAGTTGTTTTCTCTGATAATTTCCCAAATGTAGCGAAAAAGGATTAGGAACGATAAACAAAAAAAGAACCACTTCACAAAAAGAAGTGGCTCCATAAACATGCGTACTTATAAATAAATATCCATGTCTTTAGCTATTTTTTGAGGAATTGTAACAATGCATTCATTTAGTTGATTTGTAATTGTATCAAAAGATTGTATTTCGTTTTGTTCCTTTCGACATTGCAAAGATGCGCTAACTGATGCTGTTGAAACGGACAAAAACACGGTTGAAACGGACATTTTGCGGTAAAAATGACAATTATACTCTCTTACTAGACTTTGGACAAAAGTCTAGGTCTTTAGCTTTTTAGTCTTTGGTCTTTAGTATATAGATGAATCTAATGTGTAAAGTACTGGAATTCAGATTTGATAAAATTCAATTTTCTGAACACGCTAAAGACTAAAGACCAATTTACCAAAGACTAGGACTTTGTCCAAAGTCCAGTCTCTTAGGAACGCGAAAAAAATAACCTTACCAACTTGAAGGTATCTTTTGCCCTCATTTTGAACTTAAAAAAGCCTTATGTAGCATAGCTATATGCGGTTTTTGAAGCACAAACTGAGACCAAAATCTCCTCGTTCAAGATGGCAATTTTATTTATTTCGCGTTCCTGACACAAAAATATGCTGATACTTAGTGGCTCAAATAAGCGGCGGGTGACTTACCGAATTGCTGGCTAAAATTTCTGGAAAATGCCCCTGCATCCTGAAAGCCTACTGCGGCAGCCGTTTGTGCAATGGTGTTATAGCGGCGCGCTTCTAGTAGTTGCCGTGCATGCTGTAGGCGAATAGCTTTGAAATACTGCGAAGGCGATAAACCCACTAGCTGTTTGATACGTCGTCGGAGTTGGCGTTCGCTCAAGGCAATATCGTAGGAGAGCTGTGTAATGGAATATTGGCTATTAGCTAAATTTTCATTCAGATGTTGCTCCAGTTCTTCGAGCCACACTTGGTCTTCTTGCGATATTTGAGGGAGTACTACGATGCTTGCTTCGTCAGGGGGTTCTTGCTCATTAAGGTCTTGCGCTTGTGCGCGACGTTCTTGGTAGTTATTCAATAAATTTTCAATTCTAGCTAATAATTCTTCTTCCTCGAAGGGCTTCAATAAGTAGTCATCCACTCCAATTCTTAATGCCTTCAATTTATCTTCTACTGCGGCTCTCGCTGTCAGCATTATTGTTGGAATACTACGAAGATTATCATTTGATTTTAAGGCCTGCAGCAATTGGTAGCCATCCATTTCGGGCATCATTATATCGGATAGTATCAAATCAGGATAGGCTTGGAGTTTGCTATATTCCAATGTGTCGAGTGCTTTTCTGCCATTTTCGGCAAGGCTTACTTGATAGTAAGGCGATAAGATAGTTTCGAGATAAGTCCGAAGACTTGCATTATCTTCCACTACTAAAATGCGTTGCAGCCTAGCCCTTGATTTCGGAGATGCTACTGGAGCTACTACTGCTACATTATCACTAGTTGGTGCTACTTCTACTGATTTGTCGGCATCTGGGATGGTGCCTAGTACTTCACGTCTTGCAATAGTGGCTATGAAGGTACTGCCTTTTTCCAATTGGCTTTGTACCGATACCTTTCCACCCATCAGTTCTGCAAATTCGCGGCAAAGTGCTAAACCAATGCCTGTTCCTCCTTCTACGGGGGCATTGCCTTGTTTTGACTGATAAAATCTATCAAAAATATGTCCCACATCGTCGGGGTGAATACCGCGTCCAGTGTCCGTTACCGTAAATTGAAGTATATTGCCTAAGTCCTCAACACTAAAGCTAATGGCTCCTCCATGTGGCGTAAACTTTAGTGCATTGGATAGTAGATTGTTTAGTATGATGGTTGTTTTTTCCTTATCTAATTCTACGTATAAGTCCCGCTCTGCTTGATAATGAAAGGTGTATTTGATGCCTTTCATTTGAGCTTGTGACTCAAAGGCTGCCGCTATCCTACGAGTGAGTGGGAAAAGTAGTGTAGCCTGCCATTGCACATCCATTTTCTGCGCTTCTAACTTAGATAAGTCTAGAATAGCACCTACCATTTTCTTTAAATCTTTGCCACTTTGTTGGGCTTTTTGTAGTAAGTTGAAATTGCGTTTGTCCAATGTGCCACTTTTGAGGGCGGAACTAATCGGGCCAAGTATTAGCGTGAGCGGGGTGCGGAGTTCATGGGATACATTTGCAAAAAAGTTGGATTTTAATTGGTCAAGTTGGCGCAATTCGTGTGTCTGCGATTCTATAATGGCATGTTGCTTTGCCAGTTTTTTTCGATTTTGATTTAAAAAATATAAAGCCGAAAATGTCCCTATCAATAACAAACTAAGAAACAAAAGCAGCAAAGCCAACGACCGCCGTGTCGTATTCTGTTTTTCAATGGTTTGAATGCGTTCTTGTTCTTTATATATTTTTTCAAGTTCTTGAATGTCTCGTGCATTATTGATGGAGTCCAATCGGGCATTCACACTATTCAGTTGCTCTAGATACTGAATGGATTTTTTGAAGTTTCCAAGATTTTTATACGCTTGATAGAGTAAGGTATAGCCAAATTTTCGCTCAAAAGCAGATATATGCTCTGGGTCTAGCTGGAAAGCAGTTTCAATGATTTGAATAGCCTCTTCATTGCGTTTTTCTTTTAGGTAGATATTTCCCAATTCTAAGTGGGTATGCATACGTCGGTGCGGAATATCTAAACGATTGAATACCGGAACAGCTTTATTCAGCAAGCGGATACCTTCATCGTAATTTTTCGTTGCACCATGCATGATACCGCTCCACATCCACACATCTGCTTCGCGTTTATCTCTGTTCGGAATAGCATCTAGATATTGGTAGCATTGCTCTAAATATTTCAAGCCCTGTGCAGCTTGTTTATTTTTGTAGTGTCCGCAGCCGAGGTTGAGGTGTCCTTCATATTTTTTGAAAGGGTCGTCGCTTTTTAAGGCTAAGGCTAGAGCCTCCTGATAATATTCAATTGCCTTATTCAAGTCTTTTTGTATGGCGAAAGTCCTACCTACCCATTGTGTAAATACATATGCATAGTGATTATCTTTGCGTGTCTTTGATAATTCTAAACCCTCTACTGCATACTTCATAGCCTCCTCCGACTCGAATTTCCAATAATAGGTCTTAGCCAATACATCCAATACTTCAAGATAAGTGCTGGGTTGTTCGGTTTTGGAACTTAGCTTAAGAGCGGTATTTAAGTAAGGTTTAGCATCATCGTAGCTTTGTAGGTCATTGGTATATAGTTTGCCTAGCAACAGGTTGATTTCAAAGTAGAGGGGCATATTGGGGTGCTGCTGTAGTAGTTCACTTGCCACATCTAAGTGATACAGCATACTTTCTAGCTGTCCAGCCGCTTCAAATTGAGCTGCTTTTTGTAGACTTGTTTTCACTTTTATGGAAGGCGCATCATCAAGACGACTGCCTATCCAAGTTTGTACATCAATAGATAGCGCCGTAGCTGCATAGCATAACAGGCATAGCACAACTATAACAAGATACCGTTTCGGTAGTTTCCGCATTTGTATATTAGATGGCGGGATACTAGTAATGGCATATATACCCAACTGCATTTTTGGATAAAAATGCAGTCGGTTATATAAACACTAGAATGACATTGACAATATTAGATTTTTTTCAATAAAAAAAGAATTTTTATGTAAAATCATTAAATGAGTGTCAAAAAAATCTTATTCTTCAGCGTTCAAAGATTTTTTCAATAAAGCGATTTGTCCCAGATGATAGTAGCTATGCTCAATAAGTCCATTCAGGTTACGGTAGTAATTTCCATATTTTTCCAGCACAAAGCCTTTGGAAAGTTGGTCATCAGGGAATTGTTCTATTAGGTGTGCAAAGCGTTCGGCATCTGTCCAGAATTTTGCTAAGAGCTTTTCCCAATCTTCTTCGGATTGAATAGGGGGCATATCAAAACTGTATTTATCTCGAATATCCAGCGTACCTCCTTCCAGCACTTGCGCGACTCCCGCTACATAATAATTAACATGAAAGACTAAGACTGCTATAGTGTTCAAGTCTTTTACTTTCGTAGTAGCTTGTTGCCAAGTCACTCCTGCTAAGGTTTCTTTGAAATTGATACCTGTCGTGTTTGGTCCATAATGTAGGTCTCTGTAATGTTGTGCGATTTGCTTTGCAATAGTCATTGTTTAATACTAATTTTTAGATGCTTTTTCGCGCTCTTTGGAGTCGTATTTTCTGAACCAAATATACACTAAAACAGAAGAGTATAGCAAGTGGATACAGCAGGCAAAAAATGAATGTATTTACTTCGTAGTAAGACAGACCAGTTAAGTTAGCTAGGTTGATGATAAAGTCGGTGCAGTAAATGTATAGTTGCTGGATGAATTCCTGTAAGGCGTTCATTTGTTGGCGTTTAGTGTTCGGATTTTGAATTGCATTTCTATAGATTGGACTATAAAAAAGAAGAGTAAAGCAGGAATGAATAGTACTAAGATTAGAATATTTGCTAAGGCATAAGTCCTTGTTGATTGTAGTAAACCAATGATTCCAAAATAAAGAGGGTCAGTATACTGAAAGTGATTGTTCAGCCATTTTACATGCTTCGTTTTGCAATAGTTGGTATCATCATGACAAGCCCAAGAGCATTGGCTTATTATTTTATTAGAAGTATTTATAGTCTTCATCCCATTTCGTTGGTGGGCTTGCTCCAAACCTACACGCATGGATTCATTGACCAACACCATTCCTAGAAAAGGAAAGAGCAATAATAACAAGTATAAAAACCCTTTTTTCATCTACGAAAATTACGATTACTAACGATTCACAGCACCATTACTAATAATATTTCCGAAAAATACCGCATTCGCAAAAATCTTATTGGTACCAAACCAAAACGCCCGAAAATTCGGATTGTCTGCCATACAAATCACTTTACCCCGTCCTTTGCCACTCACTACGATACTTGCCGAGTTTTTGATAGCGTTCGTATTAGCTGGCTTGATATAACCACTCAATAAAGGATTGGCGGTATAGACTGCGGGTGTGGCATATGGATTTTTAGCCGGCTGCAAAAAAAGCGTACCTCGTCGGAAGATGGGCATGGTATTTTGCTCATAGCCATAAAAGAGCGGATGAGTTTGGTCAATGGCAATTTCAAATATTGCACCTCCTATGACATAGCTGCCGCTATCGCCTCCGCGTTTATTGTACGGGCGACGGACACTGCTATTCCTACGTGGGCTTGCTTTATATTCTACGGAAGCCAAATTTTTATCCTTTAGCCAGCCTATTGCATTTTTGATGCCGATAATCGTGCCACCTGCTAGTACCCATTCTTTCATTTCTTGAATAGCTGGTGCAGAGATGCGATTATACGAACCATTTGGCATGATGATGACATTGTATCTATCCAAATTCGCATTGGATAATTCTGTGGTCTCAATCATGGAAACTGGAATTTCATAGCGTTGGTCAAGCTGGTGCCATACTTCGCCCGCATCATAGCTGGTCACGCCATCTCCAACTAGTAGGAGTACCTTAGGTTGTTGCAATGGTACGAAATCAGAACTTCCCAAATCAATACCCACAGGCGAAAGTCCAGAGTCCATATCGTATATCGCCACCCCAGTTTCCTTAGCTAATTGCTGCATTAAATTATACATTGCATTGGCATTAAATGGCTGATTTTGAACGGGAATCATAATCGTTCCTTCTTTGAAGCCTTTGCCATTTATCTCGAAGGCTTGGGTAGCCACTTTAGCCCGCAAGTCTTGTTGCAAAATGCGGTTCAAAGCAGTCGGAGCATAGTATTCTTTCCACTCCATTAAGTAAGCATACTCGCTAAAATCAGGCGCGATGCCTTGTGTACGCGTCGCTTCTATAGTCACCTTTTCCCCTAAGTTGATATTGCCCTTTACTGCTGCATATTGTAGGTTGAAGGCAAGTGGTAGCGTCCAAGTAGAAACATCATAAAAAAGACTATCCTGGAAGCTCGTACTGGTCTCAAACATACCGCGAATAAGGCGATACTGTGCTTGATTGGTAGGTACGATATAGCTATTGTTTGCTTTGAATTGCTTGCCATTCGCATTTATGGTGGCATTATTTTTATGCACTTCTACTTTATGTTGCAAAAGCAGCTTTAGGAACTCTTGTAGTTTGCCTTTATCATTTGGTTCTGCAAAAACGTAGCCTTTTACGGGTGCGCGGCGGGCTTCATTCATAGCTGATTGATAAAAATCGCGCTGATAGTTAAGCAAGTCTTCACGCAATGCGATAGCAGCTTCTTGGGTAGAAAAAGAAGTAACTACCTGATTGCGAATAGTAAAAGGAAACGACAATTTGCCATTATCTGTCTCTTGCAAATGCCCACGCGAACTTGCCTGCTCGAATAAAATGCCTATTCCCCCATTCGCATCAGGATAAGTAGAGCCTTTGCCGTAGTAGAAGTCGTCATAGCGTTCTTTAGAGAAATAAAGTGAGCCAATTTCATCCAAGGCTGCAGCGTGGAATTCTCCGATTTTGCCTGTCAATTCTTGATTTTTAGGCGGTGTAATGGGATTGGTGCGTTGTGGTACACCTGGTTGGAAAAAGAAAGTTGAGTTACTTCCCATTTCATGGTGATCCGTCAGGATATTGGGTTTCCATTCATGGAAGACACGGATGCGGCCACGGCTTTCAGGATGCTGAATAGGCAGCCAATCACGGTTCAAATCGAACCAATAATGGTTGGTGCGTCCGCGTGGCCATTCCTCGTCATATTCGCGATCTTGAGGGTCGGAGGTGAGGTGCTTGTTTTTGTGCATATTCGCCCAAGTCGAAAAACGATGGAAACCATCAGGATTGAAGCAAGGATCGAGCAAAATGACCGCATTATCTAGCAATCGGTCTATATCACGGCCTTTTGCTGCTGCCAGATAATAAGCTACTAAGGCTGCAGCATTGCCTCCACTCGCCTCATTGCCATGTATACTATAGCCTTGATAGACCACTACGGGCATCTTGCTGGTGTTCAAGTCTGCTGCTAGACTTGGGTTGCATAGCGCGACGTGTTCTTCTTTGATAGCATCTATGCGTTCTAGATTTTTTTCAGAACTTATCAAAAGGTAGGATAAGGGACGTTCTTCGTAGGAACGTGCATACTCTATATAATGCATGCGTGGCGATTGCTCAGCAAGGCGTTGCATATACATATAGAGTTTATCATGACTTAAGTGCCATTCGCCTACTTGGTGTCCGAAAAATTGTTCAGGGCGGGTAATATCTTCATTGTATTTTACATCTGGCAGATAATAGTTTAGGTCAATTTGTGCTATAGATAAACTAGTAATTAACAGAAAAGTAAGTAGTAAGTAGTAGCGCATGAGTAGGAATTTATTACTGAATTCACCCCAAAAGTAAGAATAGAAATGGAATTGCTAAAATCGTAGTAGTTTAGCCGCGACTTTTTCGTGCAGCGTGATGGAGATATAGTAGATACCGCAGGCAATCCCTTGCTCTATTTCTGGGATATACCTGCTGGCGAATATCAAGTGGCAGTACGGCACCGCAATCACCTCGGTGTGCTATCCCAAACTACGGTAACTGTAGACTAAAACCTAATTTTTGAGGCTGTGGGGTACAAAATTCCACAGCCTCACTTATCTTCGCCCAAAAAACGAAATGCTCCCTACGCTGTCCAAGCAACAATATCAATTGGCTCTGCAACTCATCGGTCATGCCTTCTTTTGGGTACTGATAGCTTGGAGTATTCTGTTTTATAAAGAGCGGATGCTGAATTTTGATTCCGCCTATTATTGCTTCAATATCCTCCGAACGGGCGAGTTTTTCCTACCCCATGACCGCACGATTAATTATGCCTCCCAATGGCTGCCACTGCTTGCTATGCAAATGGGCTGCTCACTCAAGACCTTTCTTATGGTCTATTCGGCTTCTTTTATAGTGCTACATTACCTGATGTATAATCTCATTGTATATGGTTTCAGGAATGCAGAAACTGGTATTTTTCTCGCGCTATGCATGTGTCTCACCACGCGTTATAAATTCTATTCAGGGATTTCAGAAATCTATTTTTCATTAGTGTTAGCCGCTCTATTTGTGGCTTGGCTTTCTAAAAATCGTAGCCTTTTTCCAAAGCTTAGCAATATTCAACATGTACTCATTGCTTGTCTCATTACACTTGTTTGTACTACAGCGCACCCAATTATTGTGCTGCCTATGTTGGCTTTTCTAGGTTTCGATTGGTTCTATCATAAGCGGTGGTTCGATGGCTGGAATTGGAGCATTATTGCTTTTGTGTTAGCGGCTTTTAGCTATCGCTACTGGGCAATAAAAAGTAGCTCCTACGAAGGTAATCGCCTCGGCAATGCTTGGGAACAATTCGAAGCCATTTATACGCCTACCGAGTTTCGATCTTGGCATATTATCAAATATTTCTTGGAAACAGAATATACCCTAGCTGCTGCTGTTTTTATTATTTTAGTAGGCATACTATTTTGGCAACGAAAAATCCTAAGCGGGCTTTTTCTATTACTTTGCACCGTACTTTTAGCATTGCTAGTGTTCGTCACTTATTCCTATCTCACCAGCGATACCTACTTTATGATTGATGGCTACTTGGGACTTATTGGTATAGTATGGGCAATTCCAATACTATTTGTAGTCTTAAAGTCAGAACGCTATTGGTGGAGCATTTTACTATCTGTGGGATTGCTAGGGTTTAGCTTACAGCGCACCTATTCTAAACATACCTTCTTCAAAGAACGTCTTGAATATCTAACTTACTTGATGGACAATAATGGCGATGCAGAACACCGAAAACTAACGATGCAAGTGCAAACCTTCGACTGGTCGAAAACCTGGCTGCGCTGGGCAATTCCCTATGAAACACTTTTGCTGTCTTCTGTAGAAAGTCCTGATAGTACCAAAACCGTCTATATCGCCGATTGGGATGCGGATATGGAAAAAATTCTAAGTATTAGTGATAAACTCCATGATGAGATGCATCCTATCAGTAGTTTACCTCGTCTTTACTTCAAATTAGATACAAATGAATATGTAAAAATCACAGATGCACCAGCTAAAACGAAAAAATGAGGCTTCCATTCTTCATTTTTTTAATAAAAGCCTACTTTTAGGCGCACGAAACAAAAGCTGGATGAAAACAAGACAATTATTCATTCTCCAGTACCGTTTCTAAAAAATCGCAAGAAGATAAGTAGTCGAGTGTAAATAATTTCCGCTACTATTTATATTCGACTACTTAAAAATTAATAACTAAATAAAGTTCATCGTCCACCGTTAGCCGTCTACCGTCCAGCGAAGCGACTGTGAATCGTTCACCGTAATACTATGTTTGATTATTTGTTATTGTTCCAAACCGCAGAACTAGAAGGCGCAGAAGAAGGGAGTGTGCAGAGTCAGAGTATCATGGATATTATCCTCAATTCTGGACCAATGGGTATCGGGATTGTATTGATTCTATTGGTACTTATGGTAATAGCAGCCTATATTTTCATTGAACGTTGGCTAACGATAAAGCAAGCTGGTCGCATTGATGAAAGCTTTATGAATAACATTCGTGCCAATGTACAATCGGGAAATATTCATGGCGCACGTGCCTTATGCCAAAATACCGATTCGCCTGTAGCGCGTATGGTAGAAAAAGGTTTACAACGCATCGGAAAGCCCTTGAAGGACATAGACGCTGCTATCGAAAATGTGGGTAATTTGGAAATCTTCAAATTAGAAAAGAATCTTTCCACCCTCGCAAGTATTGCAGGTGCTGCTCCCATGATTGGCTTCTTCGGAACAGTAACGGGTATGATACTCGCCTTCTACGAAATGGCAACACAGGAAAATGTGACGCCGAGCGTATTAGCAGGTGGTATCTACCAAGCTCTTTTGACCACAGCATTCGGACTATTCATCGGTATTATTGCGTTCGTAGGCTACAATATCCTAGTAGCCAATGTAGAACAGGTCATCTACAAAATGGAGCGCACTACTACCGACTTCATGGACTTATTGCAAGAACCGACTATGTAGGTTGTATTAGGTATTAAGTATTAAGTATCAGGTACAAGCCGCGCTACTTAATACCTGATACCTAATACCTAATACTTATCTCACCAATGGGATTAAAAAAAACAAATAAGGTCAGTGCCGAATTTAGTATGTCGTCTTTGACGGACATCATTTTCTTGCTCCTGATTTTCTTCATGCTGACTTCTACACTAGTACAAATTCATCCATTCGATTTACCTGAGTCAGACTCTAAGGCAATCGCACCTACGGATTTGGTGGTATCTATTGACGAAGATGGAAAGTATAGCTTGAATAATACAGAGCTATCGAAGCGTGGACTAGAACAAGCTTTGCGCCAAAAGAAAGCAGAAGCAGAAAATAAAGAAAACCTGACCGTAACCATCGTTTCGCATGTAGATAATAAGTTCAATGAAACGCTCTACGTGATGAAACTAGCGAATAAACTCCGCTTAAAAGCGATTATGGCAACGCAGCCAAAGTCTTAGGTTGTATTAGGTATTAAGTATTAAGTATCAGGTACACGCCGCGCTACTTAATACCTAATACCTAATACCTAATACCATCTCAAAAATGGGCTTACGAAAAAAAAGTAAAGTAAACGCACAGTTCAATATGTCCTCTTTGACGGACATTATTTTTCTGTTATTAATATTCTTCATGCTAACGTCTTCGCTGATTCAGCCGAATGCGATTAATATGAAATTGCCAACCACCTCACGCACGAAAGCACCTTCGCAGAAAAAACTCGATAAGGTGGAAATACGCAAAGGCGGCAAATACTACTTCAATGGCAAGCGCGTAAATCTAGAAGATTTGGAACGTCGTCTAGCTAGTAAAGCAAGTGGTGGTAACTATAACTTAGGCGTTTCCAATACTAAAGATGCGACGGGCGGTGATGTCGCCCCTGTATTAGATATGACGCTCCGCTTGAAGATAAATCCTGTGTTTTTGACTGATATTTAATGATCGTATTAGGTGCGAGGTATTAAGTATTAGGTACGAGCCGTGCTACTTAATACCTGCTACTTAATACCTAATACCAAAACATGCAACTTCGTCCTTCCACTAAGCAAGTCACGACTTTCCAGACTGTTCCCACTATAGCAGATATACAAATAGCGCATGAGGCAATCGCGCCCTACATTCATCGCACACCGATTTTGACTTCGCAAAGCATTAATAAAATTGCAGGCGCGGAGCTGTATTTTAAATGCGAAAATTTCCAGAAAATAGGGGCGTTCAAAATGCGCGGTGCAACTTGTGCGGCATTAGGACTTCGTGAAGCGGAACGCGCGAAGGGTTTAGCGACGCATTCTTCAGGCAATCATGCACAGGCAGTCGCTTTGAGCGCGAAAAACCTCGGCACAAAAGCCTATATCGTAATGCCAAGCAATGCCCCCGAAATAAAGAAGCAAGCCACGGCAGGCTATGGCGCGGAAATCACCTTCTGCGAACCGACTTTGGAAGCGCGCGAAAGTACCCTCGAAAAAGTAGTAGCTCGCACAGGCGCGACTTTCATTCATCCATTCGATAATTACAATGTGATAGCAGGGCAAGCGACCTGCGCCAAAGAAATCATAGAAGATTGCCCGATTCTGGATGCACTTGTTGCGCCCGTTGGAGGCGGTGGTTTGATGAGTGGTACAGCACTCGCAGCACGCTATTTTTCGCCTATGACAAAAGTATATGGCGCAGAACCTGAAATTGTGAATGATGCCTATCGTTCCTTCAAAAGTGGCGAAATGCAGAAAAATACGCGTATTGACACTATCGCGGATGGCTTGCGTACCAATCTTTCTGAAAAGACTTTTTCCATCATCAAGGAGCATCTCACGGATATATTTGAGGTGAATGAAGAAGAGATAATTGCAGCCATGCGGATGATTTGGGAACGCCTAAAAATCATCATTGAACCCTCTTGTGCCGTGCCTTTAGCGGCTATTTTGAGACATCCGGAACCGTTTGCTCAAAAGAAAGTAGGCCTTATCCTTACAGGTGGTAACGTAGACTTAAATAAGCTACCGTTCACCAAAGCCTAGCTGTTTTGTACCAGCCCGTCTAATAGGTTCTCCACTACCTAAAGTGGGCTTGGAAACGCGTTTGTTTGCGCTTACCTTGCAGGCGTGTAGTTTTCTCATAGTAAGTATCTGCCCTCCCATCCTCCTCCTTTGGATGGGAGGGCTTTTTGGTTGACAAAAACTATTATGGCTCATGGAATATTTTAGCGGAATAAAGACTTTTAGGCACTAGGGTGAAAAGTGTGGGGAGTTATTTTTTCTTACTCCAATGGAACGCGTTCCATTGAAATGAAAGGATTTCCGCTAAAATGTTTGAAGAGCCACTATTATACTTGACATTCTCCCCCAAAATCCACATATTTCGACCTCAAAAACAAGCAAACATGCACCACCTAGCACAACTCAACCTAGCCCTAATGAAAGCTCCAATGGATAGCCCACTCCTAGCCGATTTCGTAGCACAAATAGATGCGGTGAATGCTCTAGCGGAAGCCAGCGAGGGCTTTGTATGGCGACTCAAAGGCGATAATGGAGATGCCACGGAATTTCGCTTTGAAGGCAAGCCCGATTTATTGATAAATATGTCAGTATGGAAGTCGGTGGAGGCATTGGAGGCGTTTACCTATCGCAACACAGCACACCTTGCTGTGATGCGCGACCGTAAAAAATGGTTCGACCATATGGAACGAATGCACATGGTACTATGGTGGATACCCGCAGGGCATCAGCCCAGTTTGGAAGAGGCTAAGATGCGTCTAGAACACTTGTGGGAGCATGGACCAACGAAGCAGGCCTTCACTTTTCGAACACGTTTCGAATGTCCTGACGTTGCTTCGCAATAATACGTTCCTGACGATTTTGTTGTTCTACACGCCGAAAGTCATATTCGTGTGTTCGATCTTCAATTTTCCATTCTATCATAGCAATATTATCTCGAAGGATATTCTTGATATGAAAATCGTAGACTCCAGGCAAAAGAATACTTTTGGTCTCCACACGCGGAAAAATCTTTGGGTCTTTACCTGGAATTGCGTCAAATATACTTTCAATAAGTGGAAAATGCTGGTAGATGGACTCATTACCTATTTCTTTTGCTTTGAAGAGGGTATCTGAGCTTTCCACGATATAGCCTGCTTTATTGAAAATAATTATTTGTGTTGGATTAGATAACATCTTAGAGAATAGCATTTTTTTACATGGGCTGAGTTTGTGCATAAATATCATTCGCTAATGCTAGAAATACATCTTCTACTTGTTCTCCAGTTTTTGCGCTAGTGATGGCATCGACCTCAAATTTTGCTTTTACCTCTTCGATGCGGTCTGATGACACTAAGTCTTTTTTATTGCCAATAAGCTTAATTACACAATCAGGGAGTTTTTTCTTTAGAAATGCGATGTCATCATCAATACGCTCAAAAGTAGTGGGGCGAGTGAGGTCAAAAACATATAAGATACCACTAGCTCCCAGCCAATAGGTTTGTGGCACTTTAGTTTGCGACACTTCGCCTGCAATATCCCAAATCATCAATTTGAGTTGTTCTCCGTTGTCGAGTGCTACTACTTTGGAGTCTACTTTTACCCCTATGGTAGTAAGATAGCGTTCGTCGAAAACGTCTTGAATAAAGCGATTAAATAGGGATGTTTTTCCTACACCGAAATTCCCTGCCAACATCACCTTTTTGGAAATCATGTTTATTATTTATTTAATTGTTGTTTCGATAATAAATGTAACTCTCTTTTTGAGAGAAACTTCTCTTCTTTCTTCAACGAAGTCATGAAAAATAATTCTAATTTTTCACGTATTCGCCCGTTCGTATCAGTGTCCATTTTTTGTACTAATAGACCGATATCTTCCGCTAATTTAAACAAATCTTCTCGTAATGCTGCTTTTTGCGAGCTTGATAATGCGCCATTCATCACTACAGCCATACTATAGGTATGAAATGTCTGCAAAAATATCTCATAGGTTTCGTACTGTATAACTTCTAAGTTTTGCGCGCCTTGTCGGAAAGCATCTTCTACAAAAAGCTTAATGGCAGTCAGCATACCTGCTACAGAGTCGGGATCTACTGTTTCATTTCTAGAGGCACTACCTAATAAAAGTCCAGAGTTTTTTTGAATTACATAAATCTCTTCAATAGAGACATTTTGAAGTTTACTGAGTCGGACATCACTTTCCTTAATGCCTTTTGCTCGATTAAATAATCTAGAAAGCACGCCTGATTTTTCTACTTGATTATCTAATCTATCGCGTAGGAGTTGAAATTGTTGATTCACATATTTTTGTACCATCTTACCCACCATTGGGTACATGACATCAAGTATCGCATCCTGCGATTCTTTGATGCGCTGATCAATCAATTTATGGATAACATGTTCAAACTCCTCTGGAAATTTTTCTTTAAAAAACTCTAATTCTTGCTCAATAATCGGGATAACTCTAGGGGAAAGTTCTTCACGAGTATCTAGTATATGACGAAGCTGTTCTATTTCCTTGCGATCTTTTCGCATGATAATAGTACGAACTTTTTCCATTGCTGGATCAGATTCAATACTGATATGTGTCCTTTTCGTCATTGCTATCATTTATACAAGCCATTGAAGCTAAATCGTCCGAAGTTAAGCGGATTCTTGTATAAACTTTTGCCCTAAATCTATCAAAAGCTTACCCAATTCCGATTTATCCATCTGCCGTTGCGTCACTAGTCGTTGTTCAACAGCCCCTAGTTTTTCATCCCAGCTTTTGTGCGTGTCCTGTATTTGATTGCTGAGAGAATTTATGATTTCTTCTTTCTGGGATAATGCATTATTCGTAAATTTTCTTTCTAGTAATTCTAGTTCTTCTATGCGTGTTTCTAAATCCTTAATGCGTTGCGTGAACTGTTGCATCTGAGGACCTACCAATATATCCCGAATGGTAGTTATTTCATTTGGCAATACACCATTGTTGTTATTATCAATCATGAATTCAATTGATTTATCATCTTCTTAATTGGTACACAAGAGTAGAGCTTAAAAAAATAATACTATTAAAACGTAAACACAAATATACACTCCAAATTACAGACTTGCTCACTTTATATAAAGGTAAAATCCTTTTTTTTAAAAATTTTGTAAGAATACTTACGTTTTACACCAATTTTACGCTCTTTTTTCTAAAAAAAACGCTGATTTATTCTTTTTTTGGTTCGATTTATTTAAAAATAGCTTCGTACTAATAAACTTTTTTATGCAATACTCCTATCTTGCCCAAGCATTATTTCTATAAATCCTTTTCCATAATGAAAAAATACGGCCTTCTTTACCTTTTACTTCTAGCTTGTTTTGTACAAGTTTTAGCTCAAAAAAAGCAATTGGAACACGAAGATTGTAGCACCTGGCTGAATATAGCTTCACCAAAATTATCTAATGATGGAAGATGGGCGGTATATGAACTCAAACGGGGCGATGAGGGTGACACTCAACTCAAAATTTATGATGTAGTCAATCGAAAAACGCATACTTTTGCACGCGCTACTGGCGCAAAAATAAGCGCAGATAATGCGTTTGTGGCGTTCAAAATCACGCCCTATAAGGATAGTCTAAAAGCCATGCGAAGGCGCAAGGTGGAAAAAGAAGATTTACCGAAAGATACCCTCGGTATTTTTGACTTAAAAACAGCTCAACTAACCCAAGTGCCAAACCTCAAGTCCTTCAAACTTGGGAAAGAATGGGGGGAGTATATTGCCTACCAATTTGACCCCGTTCCACCACCCAAAGATACTGTTGCAAAAGACGCTACAGTAGTAGAAACAAAGGGGGATACTATACAATTGATGACTGCGAAAACTGCTCAAAAAAAGAAGCAAGCAAAGCGCAAGAAAGCCTCCCAAAAGAATGGTTTTCCACTAGTAATTCAGCATTGGGCAAGTGGTAGCCTAGATACATTCGAGTTTGTGAAAGACTATCAACTTGCTAAAAAATCGGCAGGCTTAGTAGTGCATACATCGGGCAAAGATAGTACTGTTTTAGCAGGGGTATACCATTATGATTTTGCAGAAAAAGAATGGCAAGCACTCCATCGAAGCGAAGGAAAGTATAAACATCTTAGTTTTGATGAGACAGCCAAACAACTCGCTTTTTTAGCTGATGTTGATACGACCGAAGCGCGCATAAGACCATTTGGTCTATATCATTGCAAAATCAGTAGCGATACTGCACAGGTGGTAGCTGATGATAATGCTGATTTTCTTCCTGATACTTGGCGCATTAGCGAACACGGAAAACCCAGTTTTTCGGAGAATGGACAACGATTATTTTTTGGCATTAGTCCGCCACCTATTTTGCAAGATACTTCTTTGTTGGAAGAGGAAATTGTGAACGTGGAAGTGTGGCATTATAAAGACCTATATTTACACCCACAGCAGAAAGTGAATGTGGAACGCGAGCGCAAACGCAGCTACCGCACTATGTTGGATGTGAATAGCAAAAAAATAGTACAATTAGCCGATGAAAAAGTGAAATCCATAGGCATAGCTGATGAACAAAACAGTAATAACGCACTTGGTTTGGAGCGCGATAAGTATGGCCCTGAGCTTTCTTGGGTAGGTTTTCCGCAAGCAGCCGATTTATATGCTGTGGATGTGCCAACAGGCAAGCGCAGCCTTATAGCAGAAGCAGTACGAGGGAATTCAGCCCTTTCGCCAAATGGCGATTATATCTACTGGTATAGTACGCCTGATACGGCTTGGTTTGCCTACCGCTTTGCTACAAAAAAAACCGAGCAACTCACCAATGCACAGGAGCATTACGGCTACGATGAACTTAATGACCGCCCCATGCACCCTTATCCTGAAGGTTCGGCAGGTTGGACTACCGATGGTCACCTACTTACCTATGATTGGTACGATATCTGGAAGCTTGATCCTACGAATACACAAGCACCTACACGCCTCACACGCGGACGCGAATCAGGCAAAGTGTATCGTTACATTCGCTTGGATAGAGAGGAACGCGAGATAAATACCGAAAAATCGGCATTGCTTTCTGTATTCGATACCAAAACCAAAGCAAGCGGCTATGCCAGCTTTGACTTCAAAACAAATAGTGTAAACGAGCTGCGTTTAGATGAGGATTATTCCTATTCCACGCGTCCTATAAAGGCAAAAGAGGCAGATGTGCTGCTCACTACCCGCCAAAACTTCCGCACTTTTCCCGATTTACACTTGACAAATACGAAACTACAGGATGTACGCCAAATTAGTGATGCAAATCCGCAACAGCAAGAGTACTCTTGGGGAACGATGGAACTCCACGAATGGACAGCTTTAGATGGGCAAAAATTGCAGGGATTGTTGGTGAAGCCCGATAATTTCGATCCGAAAAAGAAATATCCGCTATTGGTCAATTTCTATGAACGTAGTAGCGACCGTTTGCACCGTTATCGTACGCCTCGACATGGGCGTTCTTCGGTCAATTATAGTTTCTATGTCAGTCGGGGCTATGTTATTTTTAACCCTGATGTTCCATATCGAGAAGGCTACCCTGGCGAAAGTGCTTATAATGCCGTGATTTCAGGCATTACTTCGCTTAGCAATCAAGGCTTCATTGATGAGGCACGTATTGGCATGCAGGGGCATAGTTGGGGTGGCTATCAAGCAGCCTATTTAGCTACTAAAACGGATATTTTTAAATGTATAGAAGCAGGTGCGCCTGTCGTAAATATGATTTCGGCTTATGGTGGTATTCGTTGGCGCACAGGCATGAGTAGAATGTTTCAGTACGAGCATACGCAGAGCCGTATTGGTGGTACAATTTGGGATGTACCTCTGCGTTATATCGAAAACTCGCCCATCTTTTTTGTAGATAAAATTAATACTCCCATCCTCATTATGCATAATGATAAAGATGGCGCAGTACCCTGGTATCAAGGCATTGAATTTTTTGTAGCGATGCGCCGTTTGGGAAAACCCGCTTGGTTGCTCAACTACAACGATGAACCCCACTGGGCTAGTAAAATGCAAAATCGAAAGGATTTTCAAAAACGCATGCAGCAGTTTTTTGATTATTACTTAATGGACGCACCAGAACCATCTTGGATGCAACGCGGTGTGCCAGCTATTGAAAAAGGAATTAAACAAGGATTGGACTAACGGTAAGCGGCGGACGGTAGACGGTCGTTCGCCTTCGGCAAACTGGATGGGAAATTTGTAAAATCAAATAGACTTATTGCTTTATTGTTATACTGTTTTATTGTCCTATGCTCGATTGAAATGCTAATTTTCAACAATAAAGCAATATGACTATATAACAATAAAACAGTATAGCAATATGGCAATAAGTCTAAATTTTCATTTCCGTAATCCGTCAAGCAAAGCGGCCGAGTGTTCAGTTCATCGTAAAAATTATTTTTAATGAAAAAACATATCTTATACTTCGTTCTATTTGCCTTGCCCTTCGGCGCATTGGCACAATATCAATTTACTCCAACCAAAGAAATTGCTTGTACCGATGTGAAAAGCCAAGACCGCACAGGCACCTGTTGGAGCTTTGCCACCCTTTCTTTTTTAGAATCGGAATTGATGCGGATGGGAAAGTCCGAATATGATCTTTCAGAGATGTTTCTAGTGCGTACCATCTATCAGGATAAGGCACAAAACTATATCTTCCGACAAGGCAAAGCAAACTTTAGTCAAGGCAGCTTATCACACGATATTATACGTGCCTTCAAAATGAGTGGCGTAGTGCCAGAAAGTGCCTATTCAGGTAAGCCTAAAGGCAGCATGCACGATCACAATCGCATGGAAGAAGATTTAAAAAATATGCTCGATAGAGCCTTGAAAGATGGCGAAGTGCGTAAAGTATGGCGCGATTCTTTTCTCACTATCATGAACGGCTATATTGGCGAACCGCCTACGGAGTTTGCACATGGCGATGCCACGCATAGCGCGCAGACCTTTGCCGAAAGTCTAGGTATCAATCCTGATGATTATTGGAGTTTCACTTCTTTCAAGCACCATCCATTTTATGAAGAATTTATTCTAGAAATTCCAGATAATTACTCCAATGGTGCGTACCACAATATTCCTATCGAAGACTTACAAGCTATTGTGGATAATGCAGTTGAAAATGGCTATACCGTTGCTTGGGACGGCGATGTAAGTGAAAAAGGCTTTAGTGCGAAAGAGGGTATAGCAGTGCTGCCTTCAAAAGCGCGCAAAGACCTCTTCAAAACACCAGGCAAGGAGCAGGAAGTAACACAGGCATTGCGCCAATCCACCTTCGAAAGTTATTCCACTACCGATGACCATTTGATGCACCTAGTAGGTACTGCTACCGACCAAGCAGGCACAAAATACTATACGATTAAAAATTCTTGGGGCAAAAAAGGCACTTATGATGGTTATATCTACATGTCTGCACCCTACTTGCAATTGAAAACCGTAGCGATTATGGTACATAAAGATGCAGTACCAGCAGAGATAATGGAAAAACTTTAATAGAGCTTTTGGCTTTTGGCTATTTAGCAATAACAAAAATACGGAATTATCCCTTTTGTGGTTAAACTTTTCATACCCCACCGTTGAAACGGTGGGCTGAATAATTTAGAGCCTGTGTTTTCAGTCCACCAATTATGAAGATAAAAAAATTAAGCGTCCCATATTCCCACCGATAAATCGGTGGTTTGAAACTACTGATAAAATACTTTTAGCCCACTAATTCATTGGTGGGAGATAGAAAATCGTGGGACGCTTATTTATTTTATCTTCATAATTGGTGGGTATATAGAGCCACAAAAGGGATAAGGCTAGATAGCCAAATAGCTAAACAGTCAAATAGCTAAGTAAAATGAAAAAAATACTACTACTCGTATTATGCTGTGTATGTGGAACGCTACTATCAGCACAAAAAGAAGCACGTATACACATTGATGCTAAAGCCGATGCCATCGAGTCGAAAGTGATAGAATGGCGGCGACATTTGCATGAAAACCCTGAATTGTCCAATCGAGAATTTGAGACCGCAAAATACATTGAAGCACATCTACGAAAGCTTGGCTTAGAGGTGAAAACGGGCGTAGCTTATACAGGAGTAGTGGGTATTTTAAAAGGCGGAAAACCTGGCCCAACTGTTGCCTTACGTGCTGATATGGATGCCTTGCCCGTAGTCGAGCGCGTAGATGTACCTTTTGCCTCCAAAGTAAAATCAACCTACTTAGGTTCGGAAGTCGGTGTAATGCATGCTTGCGGACACGATACGCATGTAGCAATGCTTATGGGAACAGCGGAAATTTTGACAGGCATGAAAAAAGACTTAGCAGGCAATGTAGTCTTCATTTTTCAGCCTGCTGAAGAAGGCGCGCCTCCAGGCGAAGAAGGTGGAGCAGAACTCATGGTGAAAGAAGGTATTATTAGCGATACAGGAGCAGATGTGGTGTTTGGCTTGCATATCAGTTCAGGCTTAGAAGTAGGCAAAATCCGCTACAAACCTGGTGGCGCGATGGCTGCGTCCGACCGTTTTGTAATTACGGTAAATGGCAAACAAACACATGGTTCGCGCCCCTGGGGAGGGGTAGACCCGATTATGGTATCCGCGCAAATTATTCAAGGCTTACAGACTATTATCAGTCGCCAAACCGAACTGACTAAGGAAGCGGCAGTTATCACCGTAGGTAAAATACAGGGCGGTGTACGCAATAATATCATACCTGAAAGTTGCGAAATGATAGGCACTATTCGTACCCTAGATACGGCTATGCAGCGCATGATTCATGATAAAATTCGCTTAACCGCGACCAAAATTGCAGAAAGTGCAGGCGCGACGGCTGATGTGGATATTCAAATCGGTTATCCAGTCACCTTCAATAGTCCAGAATTGACGCGTATGATGTTGCCGACTATTTTCGATACCGCAGGAGAAGAGAATGTATTGCTATCGCCTGCTATCACAGGTGCGGAGGATTTTTCCTTTTTTGCGCGCGAAGTGCCGGGACTGTTTCTATTCTTAGGAGGCATGCCAAAAGGACAATCGCAATTCGATGCTGCACCACACCATACGCCTGACTTTTTTATTGATGAAAGCGGCATGAAACTCGGTGTGCGAACCCTCTGCAATCTTACCTTAGATTACATGAAAATGCACCCAGAGTAATAGCTTGTTTTTCAAGGATTTTCTAAATTTTTTCAGATTTAGAAAATCTTTGAAAACGCTGATAAAACCCACAAAAATACGGCTATTGCAATCCCATTGACAAATAAATATTAACTATCCGTAACTAATATTTTATATCAAATATTGTTTTTCCATCCATATTTTTATCTTTGCGTATATCTACCAGTGGAATTATTAGTACACCCGCCTTATTATAATACAAATTAAAGTAGTTTAATAAATACTCAATTATGGCAAATAAACAGTCATTCTTGCTAGGCATGGCACTTATGTTGGGATTGGTGTCTGTGCATTTTAGTAGTGTTTACGGACAAACTCTTGATGAAAGAGATTGTCTAGGAGCTAAGTTGTTATGTGAAACTGGCTACCAAGAAAACCAAATAATACTTGATGCAGGACAGGAAATAGAAGAGATATTTGATGGAGCCACATGTATGGATGAACAGGAGGCAGCTATGATATGGTATACCTTTAAGCCTGAAAATACAGGCTTATTTGGTTTTACTATTACCCCTAATAACCCTGATGATGATTATGATTGGGCTTTATTTAATCTCACGACTGCAACTTGTGATGATTTGTCCACTTTTATGGCAGAACGATTACTTATTAGCTGTAATGCCACAGGTTCTGCCCCTGGGGATGATCCTTATTGTAATGGGGAAACAGGTATGGTACCAGGAGGTGTCTATAGTAATCAAGGACTTGGGTGTGGTAGCTCTAATCCAGGACCAACATCAGGTTTCTCCCGTTATAATGCTTTAGTACAAGCAAATGCAGGTGACACCTACGTATTAGCTGTACAAAACTGGACTGCTTCTGGAACTGGCACTTACGATGGCTATGTTATCAACTTTAACGTATCTCCAGACTCAGGTATTATTGACGATGAAGCACCTGCTATTAACAGTGTAAGTGGAGGACCTTCCATATGTGATAATGAACCCATAATAATTTCAATTAATGAAAAAATATCTTGTACAAACCTTACAGATGTCCGTGTTCGTTTGACTGGGCCTGATGGGAGTATACTTATAGGTTCCGCGGCAGCAGACGATTGTTTACGAGGAGCAGTAGGGACTGATGAAATAGTTATTACGGCTGATTTTCGTGGAGCTGTTGCTGGTAATTATAGAGGTGTTATTGAGAATAATTCAACAAATCAAGCAGGTCTTGTAGATGGTTGTGGTAATAATATAGTACTTCCTTTAGAGTTTGAAGTATTTTTAACTCCAGATAATTCTGTAGATGTATCTATTAGGAATACAACTCCTAGTGCAGATGTATGTGCTGGGGAAACGGTTGTGTTGCA
Organism: Saprospiraceae bacterium; assembly: GCA_020629845.1. GTDB lineage: Bacteria > Bacteroidota > Bacteroidia > Chitinophagales > Saprospiraceae > JAAUTG01. The sequence goes on from JAHDCQ010000009.1 coordinate 38,592, forward strand.
AGCAAATCCTTTTTTTCCTGATTTTCAAAACCTTAATGGTTATACTTGGCGACTTAATGGAAGTATTGTAGGAACTGGAAGAACGCTTGATGTAACACAGCCAGGAACATACGAAGTAGAACTCCGTCGCAATGGAAATACAAGTAGTCCGGCTTGTGAAACAGGTTTTGCGGTTTCTGTAGTTGGTAGCGATATATCTGTAGATTTAGGTGCAGATAGAAGAGGTTTATGCCCAGGTGCACAAACACTTAATGCGGGGTCGGATGGTACATTTTATAGTTGGAGTACGGGACAAAACGGTGCAAATTTATCAGAAATTACAGTAACTCAAAGTGGAGATTATGGTGTAACAGTAACAACCGATTGTGGGGATATTGAAGACCAAATTACCATTCAATACAATGAGATTAATTTCACGCCCACCAATCTGACCCCCGCTATTTGTTCAGGAAATCCTGTTAATATTGGTGGTCCCGATATAGGTGGTGGCGCTACTTATTCTTGGAGTAATGGTGATACAGGCAATATTATTCCAATTACGCAACCTAATACTTATGTACTAACTGTGCGGCAAGGAGGATGTCAAGAAATGTTTACATTCAATGTTGGAGAATCACCAACACCTGATGTATCCATCGCAGGACCAACTAGTGCATGTGCAGGACAAACTGTGAACTTAGTAGCCAATGATGCAAATAATACAGGGGCTACTTATACTTGGAGCACAGGCTTTGTAGGGCAAATATTAACCAATGTCCCCGCTGACTCATATACTGTTACTGCTAGAACAAACGAAGGCTGCGTAAGCACCGCTACTACAACAATAAGCGAGCTCGCTGCTCCTGCTGCAACTATAAATGGCGGTGGCAACTTTTGTGCAAGTGACTTACCTGTAACGCTTACCGCAAGTACAGGAAATAGCTATATGTGGAGTACAGGAGAAACAAGCCAATCTATTGAGGTTTCCTCGACCGATACCTATACAGTAGTCGTAACGGACAACAATGGATGTGAGAGTTCTCCAGCCAACGCCAGCGTAGGCGTGATAGCACTACCATCCATCAATTTAGCACAGGCAGCAGAATGTTCAGGTGACCGCTTGACCTATTCGCTGACCATTGGTACAGAAAATAACAGTACTATTTCCGCTACGCGCACCGATAATGGCAGCGATGTAGGAATTGTAAGTGGAGGAAATGGTAGCTTCACTATTCAAGGTATTCCAGAAGGCGTAGGTGTCACTATACGCGCAAGCACACCGAATGGCTGTGTGCGCGAGCTACCTATTGCAGCACCCTCCTGTGGCTGTCCGCCAGTCTTAGCTCCAAACCCAGGGAATACAGTAACCATTTGTGAAGGCGAAACACCGCCTGCACTTACCGCAAGTCCTACTGAGCCGAATACGATAATTCGTTGGTATGATGTACCAACAGGCGGAACAGCACTTTTTGAAGGCAGCAACTTCAGTACTCAAAATGCAGGCACATATTATGCCGAAGCATTTAATACCAATACACAATGTGAAAGTAGCAGTCGTGTAGAAGTTCGTCTAGTAATAAATGCCAAGCCAGTAGCCAATATTACAGGTAGATTGGAGGCCTGCCCTTATGGTGGCACGACTATGCTAACAGCGACTGGTGGTACAAGCTACCAATGGTCGAATGGTGCAAGTGGACCAACCGTAAATGTAGGAGCAGGTTTTGTAAATGTAATTGCCACCGATGCAAATAATTGCGTAAGTGATCCAGTAGCGCGTACGGTTACAGAGTTTACTGTAGCACCAGTCAGCATCTCCAGCGATGACCCGAATAATAGTGTTTGTCCTGGTACAACCACAAATTTGACAGCAAGTACTGGAATGAGCTATGAGTGGAATACGAGTAGCACCGACCAAACTATCCCTGCAACTGATGGTATGTATAGCGTTACGGTCACAGATAATAATGGTTGTGAGGAAGTAGGTAATATTACTATTGGAGAAGAAGATTTGCCAACCATTATGCAAGTGAACAATGGCGATTGTTCTGGCGACCGTCAATTCTATGATATGCGTATCAATACCGAGGCGGATAATACCATCACTTCGACTAGTGGTACGCGTACAGGTGGTGGCGGCTTCTTTACAATACGCGATATTCCAATAGCTGATGATATTATTGTTATCGTTACCAATCCAGCAGGTTGTCAGGAGACACGCTCCATTGCAGCACCTTCTTGTGCATGTCCCGATATAGCAGCACCAGCAAGTGCTGTTGGGCCAGGTTTTACAATATGTCAGGGAGAAACTCCGCGAGAATTTAGTATGGATGCCAATGGTTTAGAAGCAGATGATGTTATTCGTTGGTATGATGTGGCATCTGGCGGTACGCCTTTAGCTACAGGCGTAACCTTCACACCACCTGCAGCAGGCACTTACTTTGCAGAAGTATTTAATACCGTGAGTCAATGTAATAGTCCGCGTACACCCGTTAGTTTAACTATTAATCCAAGACCGATAGCGACAATTTCTGGCACACCTAATGTCTGCCCAGGTCTACAAACCCAATTGAATGCAAATATACAAGGCGGTGGCGCGATGGGCTTCCAATGGTCTGCCAATACAGGCAATGCAACTGGCCCAAGTGTAAACGTAGGTGCAGGGATGTATAGCGTAGTCGTGAGAGATGCAAATGGTTGTACAGGTACAGACGATATTACCGTAGGACAATTTGCCGTAGAAGACGCGACGATTATGGGGGCGGATAATGTTTGCCCTGATAATATGGTTACTTTACGTGCAAGCGATGGCGATAGTTGGAATTGGAGTAACAGCAGTACTGACCAAAATATTAGTGTCGGTGCAGGGCCATACAGCGTAACGGTGACAGATGCAAATGGCTGTGAAAGTATAGCGAATAGAACAGTTGCAGAAAATGATACGCCAACAATCACACCCGTAAATACTGGCGATTGTTCAGGCGACCGTCAGAGCTATGATATGCGTATCAATACCGAAGCCGATAACATTTTGACTCCTTCAGCGGGTACTGTTACAGGTGGTGGTGGCTTCTTAACCGTTCGCGGTATTCCAGCAGGAGAGGCACTTATGGTGACTGTAACCAATCTAGCAGGCTGTTCGGAAATGCGAACCATTTCAGCACCCGATTGTAGTTGTCCAGATATAGCTGCGCCGCCAAGTATAAGCGGAGCTACGGTTACGATTTGTTCCGATGAGGCAATACCAACCCTCAATATGAGCGATACCAACTTAGGCGCAGATGATGTCATTCGTTGGTTCGATACTGATTCAGGCGGTACACCTTTGGCTACAGATGCGGGTTTTAGACCAAGTATGGCAGGCACCTACTTTGCAGAAGTTTATAATACAGTAAGTGATTGTAGCAGCCCACGCACATCAGTACGCTTGGTGATTAATGCAGCACCAACGGCTACCATTTCAGGTACACCTAATGTCTGCCCTGGTGGATTGACAGAATTGAATGCGAACCTTCAAGGAGGTGGTGCTACAGGCTTTCAATGGTCAGCAAGTGCGAACAACTCGAACAGCCCAACAGTCAATGTAGGTGCAGGCATGCACAGCGTGGTAGTGACCGATGGGAATGGCTGTACAGCTCAACGAAGCATTACCGTAGGGCAATTCGATGTAGAGCAAGCAAGCATCATGGGGGCAGATAATGTTTGCCCAGGACAAACGATTAGACTTACTGCAAGTGAAGGGGAAAGTTATAGCTGGAACAATGGCGGTACAAATGATAATGTAAATGTAGGTGCTGGTTCTTATACCGTAGTAGTTACGGATGCGAATGGCTGTACTAGCGAAGCCACTAGAGGCGTATCCGAAAACGATGTACCAGAAATTAATGTTCCCTCCAATTTAGTACAATGTGCGGATGATCGGCAAACCTATGAAGCAAGAGTAAATATAG